>CAVIXY010000079.1:0-10295 GCA_963646665.1 Bacteroides sp. CAG:545 | reverse complement strand
ATGGCCCTTACAGGGCCGTTCTGCAAACCCCGTGTTCTCACACGGGGTTATGATTTGCAGTGGACAGAACCGCCGGAACGCGGTATACTGAAGCAAACTGAAAAAACTTTTACACCGCAGGAGGCTGTATTGTGAAAAACTTTGATGAACTGCTCAAGAAATATGCCGATTTTATCGTTCGGGTGGGCGTGAACCCCCAGCCGGGCCAGACTCTGATCATCAACTGCCCGCTGGACGGTGCCCCGCTTGCCCGTCTGTGCGTGCGCAGCGCCTTTGAAGCCGGGGCCAGGGATGTGCAGATGAACTGGACCGATGATGCGGTCACCCGCACCCGCATGGAGCTTTGCAGCGAAGAAGCCCTGACCGACCACAAGAGTTGGCAGCTGCGCCGCTACCTGGACTACGCCGAGAGCGAGGGCGGCGTGTGCGTGCTGCACCTGATCGCAGACGATCCGGAACTGTTTGCCGGGCTGGATGGAGCCAAGATCAGCCGTGTGAACAGCGCAAACCGCGCTTTTATGCAGCCCTGGCGTGAGTACACCATGAACGACCGGGTGCAGTGGTCCATTGCGGCCATGCCGTCTGAGCCGTGGGCCAAGAAAATGTTCCCGGAGCTGGACACTGCGGCTGCCATCGAAGCCCAGTGGAAGCTGATCTTTGATACCTGCCGCGTCACCGGCGGCGACCCGGTGGGCGAATGGAAGGAACATCTGGCTCGCCTGACCGCTCTGCGCGACAAGATGAACGCCTTTGACCTGGAAAGCGTGCACTTCCAGAGCAGCAACGGCACCGACCTGACCGTGGGCATCGCCGACCAGGCCACCTGGGAGAGCGCCGCCAGCAAGAATGAGAAGGGTGTGATCTTCCTGCCCAACATTCCCACCGAGGAAGTGTTCACCGCACCCCACAAGGATAAAGTGAACGGCATCGTCTACGGCACCAAGCCCTATGTGTTCAACGGCCAGCTCATCAAGGGCTTCCACGTGACCTTCAAGGACGGCAAGGTGGTGGAGCACGGTGCCGAGGAGGGCGCTGACCTGCTGGGCCAGCTGCTGGACACCGACGAGGGTTCCCGCCACATCGGCGAAGTGGCGCTGGTGCCTGCTTCCAGCCCCATCAACCGCAGCGGCAAGCTGTTCTATAACACCCTGTTTGATGAGAACGCTGCCTGCCACATTGCCTTTGGCGACAGCTATCCCGGCACCACCGTGGGCGGCACGGGCCTGACCCGGGAGCAGCTGGATGCGCGCGGCATGAACCACTCCTCTCTGCACGAGGATGTGATGATCGGCGCAGAGGACAGCGAGATCATCGGCAAATGCCGCGATGGCCGAACCGTGCAGCTGTTCAAAAACGGTGTGTGGGCGCTGTAAAATTTCCGCACGCCCCCTCGGGAGAGCACCAGTATCGTATCGCCGATGGCGGACAATGACGGTGAGAGGGTTGTTTTTTCAAAAAATGCTTGCATAAATTGCAAGAGTATGCTATATTCTAGTAGTACGATATAGTTTAACTTGGAACGTGGGCCGCAAGGTCCGCGTTTCTTGTTTGTTTGGAGGTTTTTTATGGCGAAGCAGTCTGGCGGCAATACCGCCCAGAGAGTCGAAGCGCTTGTCCGCCCCACTGTGGAGGGCATGGGCCTGCGCCTGTGGGATGTCGTGTTTGAAAAGGAAGGGCCGGACTGGTATCTTCGCGTCCTCATCGACAAGGACGGCACGATGGATACCGATACCTGCGCGGATGTGTCCCATGCGCTGGACCCCATTCTGGATGAGGCAGACCCCATTGATCAAAGCTATTACCTGGAAGTGGGCAGCCCCGGCCTGGGCCGCCGTCTGACCCGCCCCGAGCACTATGAGCAGCTCAAGGGCCAGAAGATCCGCGCAAAGCTGATCCGCCCCAACGCCGATGGCGTGCGCGAGCTGGCCGGCATCCTGACCGGCCGCGAAGGCACCACCGTGACGCTGGAAACGGAAAACGGCCCCGTGTCTTTTGAAGTGAACGCAGCGTCCAGTGTGAACCTGTGTGACGATGAAGACCTGTTTGACTGAAATTTGAAAACCCGCTCAGTCATCTTCGGCGACAGCTTCCCCGAGTGGAGGAGCTTAAAGCGAAGATGCATAAAACCTCGCCCTTCGGGAGAGGTGGCACGGCGCAGCCGTGACGGAGAGGGTTATGCCCGGAATAAAGAGAACAAAATTTACAGGAGGAACCCGAAAAATGGCAGCAGCGAACAACGAATTTTTTGAAGCTCTCTCCATGCTGGAGCACGAGCGCGGCATCACCGCAGAGTACCTGATCGAAAAGATCAAGGCGGCCATCATCATTGCCGTGAAGAAGAACTATGAGGTGGAGGACGACCACGTGATGGTGGAGATCGACCCCGAAGCCGGCAAGTTCAATGTGGCCCTGATCCAGGATGTTGTGGCCGATGAGGACTGGTACGATGAGCACGCCGAGATCGGCATCACCGAAGCCCAGAAGATCCGCAAGAGCTACGAAGTGGGCGACCGCATTGTCACCCCGCTCAAGACCAAGGACTTTGGCCGCATTGCCGCCCAGACCGCAAAGCATGTGATCCGTCAGGGCATCCGCGAGGCCGAGCGCAGCCAGCAGCTGAGCGAGATCCAGTCCCGCGCACATGACATCGTGCAGGCCACTGTGACCCGTGTGGACAACGAAAAGGGCATTGTGGCCCTGGACCTGGGCAAGGGCGGCGAGGCCATTCTGCCCCGCAACGAGCAGGTGCCCGGCGAGGTGTACACCGAGGGCCAGACCCTGCAGGTCTACGTGGTGGACGTGGTCAGCGGCGAGCGCGGTGCCCGTGTGATGATCAGCCGCACCCACCCGGGCCTGGTCAAGCGCCTGTTTGAGCTGGAAGTGCCCGAGATCTTTGACGGCACCGTGGAGGTCAAGGCCATCAGCCGCGAGGCCGGTGCCCGCACCAAGATGGCCGTGTGGAGCAAGGACCCCAACGTGAACCCCGTTTCCGCCTGCATCGGCGAGCACGGCAGCCGTGTGGCCGCTGTAGTGGAAAAGCTGGGCGGCGAGAAGATCGACATCGTGAAGTGGAGCGAGGATGTGTCTGAGTTCATTTCCGCAGCCCTCAGCCCGGCCAAGGTGGTCAAGGTGGAGCTGCTGCCCGGCGAGACCCGCTCCTGCCGTGTGACCGTGCCGGACCAGCAGCTGAGCCTGGCCATTGGCAACAAGGGCCAGAACGCCCGCCTGTGCGCCCGCCTGACCGGCTACAACATTGATATCCGCCCCGAGAGCGGCTACTACGGCGAGGAAGAAGAGCCGAAGAAGCCGGAAAGCGAAACCGCCGCCGAGTAACCCCGGCGCAGACAGCCAAAGGAGGGAAACCGGATGGCACAAAAAAAGATCCCTGCCCGCCAGTGCATTGGCTGCATGACCAGCCGCCCCAAAAAGGAGCTGGTGCGTGTGGTGCGCGCACCCAGCGGGGAGATCAGCATTGACCTTGTGGGCAAAAAGCCGGGCCGCGGCGCATACCTCTGCCCGGACCCCGCCTGCCTTGCCAAGGCAAAAAAGAAAAAGGCGCTGGAGCGCTGCTTTGAGCAGCCGGTTCCCGCCGAAGTGTACGAGGCTTTGGAAGCACAGCTGGCCGAAGCTGCAAAGGAGGCCGCCCAGAATGCCGAAAAAGAATAACACCCCCGCAAAGCCTGCACTGGCCCCGGCCAATGCACTGTTCCAGGCGCTGAGCCTGTGCCGCAAGGCCGGTGCGCTGACCCTTGGCTTTGACGCGGTGGAAGATGCCTGCGTCAAGGGCAAGGCCTGGCTGGTGATGGTGGCAAGCGATGCCAGCGCCAAAACGGTGCAGCGCCTGAATTATTCGGTGGGCGACCTGGTGGACGTGATCACTATGCCGCTGACTCAGGATAAACTGGCCGACATCAGCCGCAAGCCTGTGGCTGTTTACGCGGTGACCGACCGCAACCTCGCAAAGCTCTGCTTCGACCGCCTGTCGGACTGCGGAGCAATCAAAAATGAGGAGGATATGAGCGAATGACCGTAAAATATAGAGTGAGTGATTTTGCAAAGGACCTGAACCTCTCTGCCAAGAAGGTTCTGGATGAGCTGGCTGCCATGGGCAGCACCGGCAAGAAGAACAGCTCCAACCTGGAAGAAAACGAGCTGAACTACCTGCTGGAGAAGTTCAGCAAGGACAACAGCGTGGCCAGCCTGGACGAGTTCCTGAACAGCGCCAAGGCCCCCAAGGAAGAGCCGAAGCCCGCAGAAAAGAAGCCTGCCAAGGCAGAGCCGAAGGCGGACAAGAAGCCCGAAGCCCCCAAGGCCGAAAAGCCTGCGGAGAAGAAGGCTGAGCCTGCCCAGCAGAACCAGCCGAACAAGAACGGCAGCAATAAGCACAACGACAAGAAGAACGAGCAGCACAAGAAGCGTGAGGAAAAGACTGTTTCCCTCAGCGAGCTGGCCCGCGAGACCGGTGCCAAGGCAACGGCTGCTCCCGCACAGGCCGTGTCCGTGCGCCGCGAGGACAATCAGGTGACCGTGGATACCCGCACCGTGGATATGAACGTGGATCGCTTCGATGCCCGTTACGATGATCTGGCTTCCACCAAGAACACCGAGAACCGCCGTAAGCCCACCCCGCAGGGCAACAAGCAGAAGTTTACCCAGCGCGGCCAGCGCCAGCGCCAGCAGTTCCAGAAGGGCAAGCGCGAGACCGAGTTTGAGCGCCTGCAGCGCATCCAGCTGGAGAAGGCCCGCAACGCTCAGCTGAAGGTCATGATCCCCGACGAGATCACCGTCGGCGAGCTGGCTGCCCGCCTGAAGCAGCAGGCCGGCAAGGTCATTGCAAAGTTCATGCAGATGGGTGAGATGCACGCCATCAATGATGTCATCGATTTCGATACCGCATCTCTGCTGGCTGAGGAGTTCCACGCAAAGGTCGAGCACGAAGTGCATGTCACCATCGAGGAGCGTCTGTTCACTCAGGAAGAGGACTCTCAGGATGATCTGGTGGAGCGCCCCCCGGTCGTCTGCGTCATGGGTCACGTTGACCACGGCAAGACCAGTATTCTGGATGCCATCCGCAAGACCAACGTCACCGCAGGCGAGGCCGGCGGCATCACCCAGGCCATCGGTGCTTATCAGGTCAAGATCAACGACAGCCTGATCACCTTCCTGGACACCCCGGGCCACGAGGCATTCACCTCCATGCGTGCCCGCGGCGCCAACATGACCGATATCGCCGTGCTGGTGGTGGCTGCCGATGACGGCATCATGCCCCAGACCATCGAGTCCATCAACCACGCCAAGGCCGCCAACGTCAAGGTGATCGTGGCCGTGAACAAGATGGATAAGCCCACCGCCAACCCCGAGCGCGTCAAGGAAGGCCTGACCAAGTACGGCTTGATCCCCGAGGACTGGGGCGGCGATGTGGCCTGCATCCCGGTTTCTGCCGTTACCGGCATGGGCATCAACGACCTGCTGGAGCGCATCGCGCTGGAAGCTGAGGTCATGGAGCTGAAGGCCAACCCCAACCGCCGCGCTAAGGGCGCTGTGGTCGAGGCCCGTCTGGACAAGGGCCAGGGCCCCATTGCCACCATCCTGGTGCAGAACGGCACCCTGCACTCCGGCGATGTGATCATTGCCGGCACCGCCGTGGGCCGTGTGCGTACCATGCGCAGCGACAAGGGCATGCTGCTGAGCGATGCCGGCCCCTCCACCCCCGTGGAGATCACCGGCCTGACCGCTGTGCCCGAAGCCGGCGACCTGTTCGAGGCCGTTGAGGACGAGCGCCTGGCCCGTGAACTGGCTGAGCAGCGCATTGCTGCCGCCAAGGAGAAGCAGTTCTCCGCCTTCCAGAAGGTCACTCTGGATAACCTGTTCAGCCAGATGGCTCAGAACGACATGAAGGAACTGGCCATTGTGGTCAAGGCCGATGTGCAGGGTTCTGCCGAGGCTGTGAAGCAGAGCCTGGAGAAGATCTCCAACGACGAGGTGCGTGTGCGCGTCATCCACGCCGGTGTCGGTGCCATCAGCAAGTCCGACGTTGACCTGGCCGATGCATCCAACGCTATCATCATCGGCTTCAATGTCCGCCCCGACAACGTGGCCAAGGAAGAAGCCGCTGCCACCAAGGTGGAAATGCGCATGTACCGCGTCATTTACGATGCCATCAACGATGTCACCGATGCTATGAAGGGTATGCTGGCTCCCAAGTTCCGCGAAGTGGCACTGGGCGAGCTGCAGGTGCGTCAGGTGTACAAGATCTCCAACGTGGGCACTGTTGCAGGCTGCCGTGTGACCAGCGGCAAGATCACCCGCGACAGCAAGGTGCGCGTGGTGCGTGACGGCATCGTCATCACCGAGGATGAGATCGCATCCCTGAAGCGCTTCAAGGATGACGCCAAGGAAGTGGCCGAAGGCTACGAGTGCGGCGTGACCCTGGCAAAGTTTGCTGACGTCAAGGAAGGCGATGTGTACGAGGCCTTCAAGATGGAAGAGTACCGCGACTAAAAGTTTATTATAATAAGCAGCTTCCCGGCAGAAAAGGCTTCCCCCGGACGGGACAGACTCTCCCCAGTTGGGGAGAGATGTCACGGAGTGACAAAACGGGGGTGGCTGTCGAACGAAGTGAGACTGATGAGGGCGTATTTTTCGCAGGATGTGAAGCGTGCGCCCTCATCCGTCATTTCACTGTGTGAAATGCCACCTTTCCCCCGTCCGGGGGAAGGCTTTGGGTGCTGTGCAAGTGATTTAGGAGAAACCAAATGTCTCAGAAAAATATGGGCCGTCTGGCGCAGGATATGAAACGCGAGATCATTGCCATCATTGGCCGGCTGAAGGACCCGCGCCTGGAGGGCGGTCTGCTGACCGTGACCCGCCTGGACGTGACCCCCGACCTGGATGTGGCCAAGGTGTATGTAAGCGTGATGGGCCGCGAGGACGGCCCCAAGCCCGCCATTGAAGCACTGAACCGGGCGGCCGGCCATGTGCGCACTGAGGTGAGCAAAAAAATGCACATCCGCAAAGCCCCCCGTTTTATCTTTGTGGAAGATGACGGCGCAGCCTACGCTGCCCACATCAACGAGCTGCTGCGCAGCCTGAATGTGAACGGCGATGCAGACCAGCAGCCGGACGAAACGGCCGGAACCGAGGAATAAACCGCATACAGCCTTGCGGAAAGGATGGATCATTGGATGACAGAACAACTGAATGTGCAGCAGATGGCCCAGCGCCTGACGGCTGCCGACAACGTTTTGATTCTGTGCCACAAAAACCCGGACGGCGATACCATCGGCTGCGGCAGTGCGCTGTATTACGCACTGCGGCAGCTGGGCAAAACCGCAGCCGTGCTCTGCTCGGATGCAATCCCGTCCCGCTATGCATTTGCCAACGCACAGCCCTTCAAGGGCGAGTTTGAGCCGGACACCGTGGTGGCAGTGGATGTTGCCAGCGTGCAGCTGTTTGGCGAAAACAACGGTGTGCCGCAGTATACCCGCCATGTCGATCTGTGCATCGACCACCACGCGGGCAACACCGGCTATGCCGATTTTACCCTGCTGGACGGCGGTGCTGCAGCGGCCGCCGAGCTGCTGTATCAGGTGATCCTGGCTATGGGCGTGGAGCTGACCCCGCACATTGCCGACTGCCTGTACACCGGCCTTGCCACCGACACCGGCTGCTTCCGTTTTTCGTCCACCACGGCCAACACCCACCTGGTAGCGGCAAAGCTCATTGAAGCGGGTTGCCATGTGGAGGAGCTGAACACCCTGCTATTCGACACCAAGCCCCGTGCCCGCATGGAGGCCGAGCGCATTGCCCGCAACCATCTGGAATACTATCTGGACGGCCGTTGTGCGCTCATCTACCTCACCCGGGACGAAATTGAGCAGAGCGGGGTGGACCCTGCCGACCTGGAAGAGCTGACCAGCCTGCCGGTGAGCATTGAGGGCGTCAAGGTGGGCCTGACCCTGCGCCAGCAGCCCGGCGGCAGCTACCGCATCAGCGTGCGCACCACCAAGGGGGTGGACGCCTGCGCCATTGCGCGGCGGCTGGGCGGCGGCGGCCACAACCGGGCTGCCGGCTGTGAGCTGCTGGGCAACCTGGAAAACGCAAAAAATGCGATCCTTGCCGAAGTGGAAGCGGAACTGGACGCAGAAAAACCGCAGGAGGACGCATAAATGCAGGGCATCCTGATCGTAGACAAGCCCATGGACTGGACCAGCTTTGACGTGGTGGCAAAGCTGCGCGGCGTGCTGGGCACCCGCAAGCTGGGCCACAGCGGCACGCTGGACCCCATGGCCACCGGCGTTCTGCCGGTGTTCTGCGGCGGAGCCAGCAAGGCGGTGGACCTGCAGCTGAACCACGACAAAAGCTACCGCGCTGTGCTGAAGCTGGGGGCCAGAACCGACACCGGCGACATCACCGGCACGGTGCTGGAAACGGCTCCGGTCACGGTGGGCGAAGCCCAGCTGCAGGCCGTGCTGCCGCGGTTCATCGGCCCACAGATGCAGGTGCCGCCCATGTACTCGGCGGTCAAGATCAACGGCCAGCCGCTGTACAAGCTGGCCCGCGAAGGCAAGACCGTGGAGCGCAAGGCCCGCCCCGTTGAAATTTACAGCATCACCTACGGCGGCAGCCCGGCGGAACACGAGTTTGTGCTGGACGTGAAGTGCTCCAAGGGCACCTACATCCGCACCCTGCTGGAGGACATTGCCGCCGCCCTGGGCCAGAAGGGCACCATGAGCGCCCTGCGCCGCACCTCGGCGGGCCTGTACACCGAAGCCGATGCCCACACGCTGGAAGAAATCCTTGCAGCCAAGGAGCAGGGGGTGGACGCCCTGGAAGCGCTGATGCTGCCGGTGGAAAGCGTGTTTGCACCGCTGCCGCTGCTGGTGGTGGAACCCTGGGTGGAGCAGCACCTGTACAATGGCTGCCCCACCAGCCGTTACCCGGCGGCAGATGGCCGCTACCGGGTGCGCAGCGCCGCCGGACAGTTCCTGGGCCTGGCCAACATCACACAGGGTGTGCTCCGGGTGGAAAAACTGTTCGTAGAACGAAATTGACGCCCTTATCCGTCCGCTTCTCCTGCCCGGGAAAAGCGGGCAGATGCAGGAACAAATGATGGCGCATTCCGAAAGAAAAGGAAACAAAACCCATGCAGATCATTTCACAGTTTGCACCGCTGCCGCTCACCGCGCCGGAAAAAGGCACGGCGGTGGCAATGGGCTTCTTTGACGGCATCCACATCGGCCACCGGGCTGTCATCAACGGTGCGGTGCAGTGGGCCAGGGAACACGATGCCGTCCCGGCGGTGTTCACCTTCCAGCTGCCGATGGAAAACAAAATGAAAGGCAAGCGCCTGCTTTCCACAGCGGACAAGCACGCGCTGATCGCCAGCCTGGGCGTGGAATATTATCTCACACCGGATTTTGAAGAGATCAAGGGGCTGACGCCGGAGCAGTTTGTGCTGGGCATTGTGCGGGACTGCCATGCCCGGGCGCTGTTCTGCGGCGGAAACTTTACCTTTGGTGCCCGCGCGGCAGGCAACCCGGAGCTGCTACGCAAGCTGTGCGCACCGCTGGGGGTTGATGTGGTGGTGGTGCCCATGGCGCAGTTTGAGGAAAAGCCGGTGTCCTCCACCCGCATCCGCACGGCGCTGGAAGGCGGCGACATTCCGGCGGCCAATGCCATGCTGGGCATGCCCTATGCCATCCGTTTTGCGGTGCAGCACGGCGCAGGCCTGGGCCACACATTGGGGGTGCCCACCATCAACCAGCTGTACCCGCAGGGCTATCAGATGCCCCGCAGCGGCATTTATATCACCCGCACCTGGGTAAACGGCACCTGGTACCCCTCGGCCACCGGCCTGGGCAGCCGCCCGACCGTGAACGATGACGCCACCAAGGTGACCTGCGAGACCTTTATTCCGGGCTTTTCCGGCAACTTATACGGCACCGGCCCGGTGGTGGAGTTCCACGCATACCTCAGCCCCAGCAAAAAGTTTGATACGCTGGACGAACTGCGGGACTGCATCAACAACGCAGCCCGGCGCGCCCAGGAATACTTTGCCGAAAACAACTGAAAAAGCAAACGCAGCAGCGCCCGGAACAAGCGTTCCGGGCACTGCTGTGTTTGTGGCTGCCATGCACTGATCGCGCAGATGAAGAACAACTTCTGATTTTTCGAGGGTGTCGGCGCCTTGCGCAGAAAGGTACGGGGTACGGTGCGGCAGGGAGTTTAATCCGGTTCCGGATTTCCGGCACTTTTCAGCGCACTTTTGCGATATTGCAGGGGGCTTTGCCCAG
>CAVIXY010000078.1:0-11032 GCA_963646665.1 Bacteroides sp. CAG:545 | reverse complement strand
GTATCGCATAAAAATACCCCCAATACTGGGTGTCCAGTATTGGGGGTACACATCAGCTGCATGTGCCCGGTGCGGGGCTTTTTTTGCAGACGGAAGGGGAGAGCAGGTCCCCTGGCTGTGCGGGCAGCGCTGCACCCGGGGCGCAAAAGTGCGGCCATGCGGCCTTGCAAAAAAACAAAATGCCGCTATACTAGTATACTAGAAACGCAGATTGCGGAAGGTGTGAGGCGGAAAAATGCTGGAGTTTGTGAAGGTCTATCTCATTGAGCACACGTATGGCATGAGCTACGTGCTGACGGCGGGGGGCGTATCTGCTGTCCTGTGTGCTGCTGTTCCGGGAGTGGAAAAAGCGGCCGCAGTGCTATTGGTACGGCCTGCGGGACCTGGTGCTGCTGATGGGGGCCTGGGTAGTGCTGTGCAGCGCTTTTTATTTCATAAGTCCCGGCAGTTGGTTCAGTCTGCCGGCAGAGTTCCTGTTGCTGCTGCTGTACGGTTTGCTTGCGAGCAAGCGAAAAGTGGAAGAACGGGTGGTGCAGCAGGTGACCCTGTTTACCTGCTTTATTCTGATCCTGCGCATTTCCGAGAGCATTGGCAACTTTACCGATAAGCTGGGCTGGAAGTACCGGGGCGTCTCCATGACGGATGTGACGATGATGGCACTGATGCTGTGCGTTGTGTGGTATCTGCGCCGCTTCCGTGTGGAAGATGTGCAGATGCTGCCGCGGCTGTATCCGCTGCTGATGACGGCCATCTGCGTGCTGGCGGTGTCCACCCAGCTGTACAGCATGATGAGCATTGACCCTTCAGAACTGGAGGATGCCTCTGTGCGCGGGTACAACCTGTACATGGGCGCCAGCTTTTTGGTCATCATTCTGCTGGGATATTATCTGTACTACGCCATCGGCCGGGAGCACACCGAAAAGATCATGCTGCTGGCCCAGCAGCGCAGGCAGGAACTGGATGAGGAAAACATGATCGCAGCACAGCAGACGTATGAAGCCCTGCGGGAGGTGCGCCACGAGATCAAAAACCATACCGCCTACATGAAAACCCTGCTGGATGCCGGGGATTACCGGGCGCTGCGCGATTATTTTGACCGCTACCAGGCCCGCACCTCGGAGCTGGTACACTATGTCAGCAGCGGAAACCGGGTGGTGGATGCGGTGGTCAACAACTACATTTCCCGCGCAAAGCTGTATGATATCCAGCTCAAGACCATTCTGGCCGTTCCGGCGCAGCTGCCCTACGCAGACGAGGACCTGTGCAGTCTGCTGGCCAACCTGCTGGACAACGCCATGGAAGCTGCAGCGGACAGCGAGGCCGCCCAGAAGGTGATCACCCTGAGCATCCGGCCCCAGATGGACTATTACATGATCCGTGTGGAAAACCCGGTGGACACCCGCAAGGTAACGCCCCGGCGGCGTCTGACCCTGCAGACCACCAAGGATACCCCGGAACTGCACGGCTATGGTACCCGTATCATCCGCCGCATTGCCGAAACCTACGGCGGCACCGTGAAATTTTCGATCCAGGATGAAACGTTCATTGCAGATGTGATGCTGCAGAACCCGCAGGAAGGAGAAATGACTCATGGAAAAACTGCACATAGCGGTGTGTGATGACGATGTGACGGCCCGCGATATGATCGCAAGCTCGCTGAAGGGCGTGTTTGCGCAGCACGGCGTGGAGGCCGAAACGGAGGTCTATGGCTCGGCGGATGCGCTGGGCGCGGACATGAGCGAAAAGGTGTTCGATCTGCTGCTGCTGGACATCGACATGCCCGGCACGGACGGCATTACCTTTGCCGACCATCTGCGGGCAGAGCACAACAACATTGAGATCATCTACATTTCCAACCGGGAGGACCGGGTGTTCGATTCGCTGCGGTCCATGCCCTGCGGCTTTATCCGCAAGAGCCGCTTTTTGCAGGATACGGCAGAGATCGTGGACCTGTACCTGAAAAAGCGCGCTGCCCGCAGCCGACACCCCAAGCTTGTGCTGCACACCCAGAACGGCATGGAATCGGTGCGGCTGGATCAGATCGTATACATTGAAGGCGTGGGAAAATATCAGAACATCGTGATGGCCGACAGCACCGAACCCATCCAGGTGCGCCGCAGTATGCAGGAGCTGGAAAACGAGCTGACGCCTCACGGTTTTCTGCGGGTGCACAAGGGCTACCTGGTGAACTACCGCTGCATCCGCCGCATTGACGAGGCGGATCTGCTGCTGACCACCGGCCAGACGCTGCCCATTGCGCGGCGCAAACTGGGGGAGATCAAGGAGCGCTTCCTCACCCTGATGCAGAGCGAAAACAACATGCTGTTCTGAAATCTGAAAAGAGCAAGAGCCCTTTGCAGAGCTGTTCTGCAAAGGGATTTTTTGTTTGCCGGTTGTTCCATTTTTTATGCCGTTTGTTCCGCCAAACCGGGAACTTGTGCCGCAAACGGTGCCAGTTGTTCCGGTTCTGTTGCAGAAAATGTTGAAATTTTGTATAAAACAAGCACAAGAACAACCTGCAATGCAGAAAACAAACTGTGCAGATTGCAAAACACGAAACAGAGGAAAAGAAACAGGAGGTACATTATGAAAATCTCTCGTCGTACATTTCTCAAAGCAAGCGGCGTGACTGCGGGCGTTCTGGCGTCCGGCATCGCACCCGTTGCCTTTGCAGAAGAGGACGCCGGTGCGGCACAGCAGACCTTCTCTGCCGATGAGTGCTACGAGGAAGGCTACAACGTTTGTGTCAACGTGGAGTCCGAGGGCGCTGTCCTGCTGAAGAACAAGGACAACTGCCTGCCTCTGGCCGAGGGCACCAAAGTGACCATTCTGGGTGCCATGTCTTACAACTACGTGGAGGGCGGCACCGGTTCCGCCGGCGGCAAGGATGACGAGAACACCGTTCTGATGAGCGATGCTTTCATCGAGGCCGGCATGGATGTGAACAGCGCAGCCTGGGACTGGCTGGAGCAGCAGTGCGGCGGCAAGCGCGGCGATGACAGCTCCGACCCGGCCGGTGTGGGCTGGACCAGCTACACCAGCATCCACGAGTTTGCTCCCAGCGTGTACTCCGGTGCCAAGAGCACCATCTGTGCCGATGGCTACACCGATTACGCCATTGTCACCTTCAGCCGCAGCGGCGCTGAGGGCGCATCGCCTTCCATGGACTACGATGGCAACGGCGACACCCTGACCGGCAGCACCTACCTGGAGCTGAATGACGATGAAAAGGCTCTGCTGGCCTTCTGCAAAGAAAACTTTGCACACACCATCGTGCTGGTCAACTCCGCTGTGGCCATGGAGCTGGGCTTCATTGACTCGGAAGAGTACAACATTGACGCCTGCCTGTGGATGGGCCACCCGGGCGAAGCCGGTGTGGTTGGCGTAGGCACCCTGCTCACCGGCCGCAACAACCCCTCGGGCCGCCTGGTGGACACCTACGCTTACGACATGACCACCAACCCCACCTTCTACAACACCGATGACAACAAGTATACCTGCGGCCAGACCTTCTACCAGTACGAAGAGGGCATTTACGTTGGCTACCGTTACTACGAAACCGCCGACAGCGTTGGCTACTTTGATTCCGATGCCTTCAAGGCAATCAAGTTCAAGAACGGCAGCGTTTCCGGTTACGACCAGGTTGTGCAGTT
The DNA here is from genome assembly GCA_963646665.1 of Bacteroides sp. CAG:545. GTDB lineage: Bacteria > Bacillota > Clostridia > Oscillospirales > Ruminococcaceae > Faecalibacterium. The sequence continues at coordinate 7,379 of CAVIXY010000078.1, read as the reverse complement.
CCCCTTTGGCTACGGCATGAGCTATACCACCTTTACTGAGGAGATCACCGCCAGCGATGTCAAGCTGGAAGCCCACGGCACCAACACCATCACCGTCAAGGTCACCAACACCGGTGACGTGGCCGGTAAGGACGTTGTGGAGCTGTACATGGATGCTCCGTATCAGACCGACACCGAGAGCTTCGGCATCAAGGGCGTGGGCCTGGAAAAGTCCAAGATCGTGCTGATCGGCTTTGCCAAGACCGACAAGCTGGAAGCGGGTCAGGCACAGGAAGTGACCATCAGCTTTGACACCGATGCACTGGCAAGCTTTGATAACTTCGGCCAGGGCTGCTACGTGCTGGAAAGCGGCGAGTACAAGTTCAACGTGCAGAAGGATGCCCACCAGTGGGGCGATGCCGACAGCGGCCATGCACCCAGCGCACAGCTGGCTGTCACCCTGGACGAGCCGATCATCTACAACGATGCCGGTGTCGGTGCCCGCAGCTCCGATAAGATCGCAGCCCAGAACGCACTGGACGATGTGACCGCAGGCGATGGCTGCATGCTGGAAGGCTACCTGTCCCGCAACGACATTGCAGGCGGCATGAAGAGCATCATGCAGCACCAGTCCGATGAAGCTGCCAACGAAGTGCTGGACAGCGGCGTGGAGACCTGCCTGAACCTGAGCGGCACCGACAGCTACGATTACACCTATCAGACCTACATCGGCGGCGTCAAGACCACTAAGACCAGCACCATTTATGCCAAGGGCAACAACATGATGCCCTTCTCCGCAGCAACGCCGGACGGCATTGACGCAGCCGGCATGGACTTCCCGCTGTGGGCTCAGACCTACTACGTGGTGGAAGGCGAGACCGATGGCGACCTGCCCAAGATCGTGGACAGCGAGCCTTCCAGCGGCAGCTACCACAAGCTGTGCTGCACCGATATGACCAATGTGCCCATTGACACCGCCGAAGGCCTGGCCATCTGGGACAAGCTGGCGGAGGAGACCTCTCTGTCCGAAGCCATTGAGATCCAGGGCAACTCCGGCTGGAACGTGAGCGCTGTGAACAGCGTGGGCAAGGTGGCCCAGAAGTGCCAGGACGGCCCCGGCGAGGCAGCCAACGGCTCCTTTGCAGGCAACACCTGGTTCCCCTGCGCCGTCAGCATTGCCGCTACCTGGAACACCAAGCTGGCCCGCAGCGAAGGCGTGGCCTACGGCCATCAGGCCATTCTGGCAGGCGTGGGCGGTGCCTATGCCCCGGCCATGAACCTGCACCGTTCTCCGTTCGGCGGCCGTAACTTCGAGTATTACTCCGAGGACGGCTTCATCTCCGGCCGCATCGGCGGCAACGCTGCTGCAGGCATCCAGTCCACCGGCGTCAACGTGTTCATCAAGCACTGCGCCCTGAACGATGGCGATACCAACCGCGGCGGCAACACCACCTGGGCCAATGAGCAGGCCATCCGCGAGCTGTACATGGTGCCGTATGAGATCAGCTGCAAGGAATACGCAGCCAACGGCATTATGGGCAGCCTGAACCGCATCGGCATGAGCTGGTTCCACTACGGCATGTACAAGACCATGATGCGTGATGAGTGGGGCTGGCAGGGCTACCTGATCACCGATGGTGACGGCTCCGATGGCGATGTTTACAACAGCCCCCAGGCCATGATGTGCATTGAGGGTTCCATCCTGAACCGCGGCTGCTACATCAATGCAGCTGCCACCGAGGCCGCTTACGGCGATGCCACGCAGTACGCTTACGCACAGCAGTGCCTGCACAACATCATGCGCTACTGCCTGTTCCAGTACTGCGGCACCAAGGGCGTGGACGAGGACGGCAACACCATCAGCAGTGTGGTCAGTGCTTCTACCTCTTCTTCCGGCGGTGTGCCGGTGGCCGGCATTGTGGGCGGCGTGGCCGTTGTGGCTGTGGCAGCTGTGGCCGGTGTGATCGGCATGAACAACAGCAAGAAAAAGAAGGCACAGGCCGCTGCCGCCAAGAAGGCTGCTGCCAAGAAAGCCAAGAAAAAGACTGCTGCGGCAAAGAAGTCTGACGAAGAACAGAACTGATGGCAGCCCCGGAAGGAGGAGCTTTTATCATGAAACGCAGAGAATTTTTGACCCTGACCGGTTCCGTAGCGGCGGCGGCTTTTCTGGTTGGCTGCGGCGGCAGTTCTGCCGGCAGCACGGCAGCATCCACGGCTTCGTCCACCAGTGCAGGCGGTGATCTGGCAGCACCTACCGATTTTACGGCAGACCCTGAAAGCGGTGAGTTCAGCTTTACCGCCAATGATGAAAATATGGGCTACTACTTTGTGCGTGTGTTCCCTGTGCTGAACGGGGTGGAGCAGGATGCCTATGTGGCCAGCTCCAAGCGCATCAACGGCGGCAAGACCGGCACCCTGACCGGCAGCTTTGATGCCTCTACCATCGGCTGGGGCATCTACCATATCAAGCTCATCAGCTTTGCAGCCGCCGGTACCGGTGCCAAGGCACCGGATGCCGTGGTTCTGACTGCAGACTATGGTGTGGGCGGCACCCTGGAGCGCCCGGAAATGCTGGTGATCACCGATGGCAACGAGGTGCAGTTCATCGTGGATGAATACAGCCTGTCGGACTACAAGGCTTACCAGTATCTGCCCACGGTAAAGTTCACGATCTATTCGGACGCCGCCTGCACCGCTGAGGTGAAGAGCGAAGAATTTGACCTGAGCACGCTGACAATGGACACGCACCCCACCGGTGCCTACATCTGGGAATACAACACCAGCGGAAACTATCCGTACATCAACGGCACCACCCTGGTGCCCCAGGTGACCATAACCGATCTGGAACCGGGCACCTACTATGCAGCCTGCACGGCAGTTTCCGGCATTGCAGACATTGCCGATTCCCAGCCCAGCGATGCAGTGGAATTTACCGTAACGGCAGATGCCCCGGACTACAACTTTACCACCGCCACCACCAGCCTGTGGCAGGACCCCGCCTTTATGGGAATGCCGTGTGCTATTGCTGGCGAACATAACGACCGTGTGGACTTTGGCGGCACCCAGACCACCTCTGCCGTGATCGAGGAATAACGGCTACAAACAGAAGAAAAGAGATTGAACATGAAAATCAAACGCAGACAGTTCCTGGCCCTGACCGGCTCGGCGGCAGCTGCCGCTCTGCTGGCAGGCTGCGGCGGCGGGGCGGGCAGCACAGCTGCTTCTTCTTCCGCATCAGGCAGCGGCGATCTGGCCGCGCCCACGGATTTTACCGTGGACCCGGAGACCGGCGAGTTCAGCTTTACCGCCAATGATAACCGCATGGGCTACTACAATGTGCGTGTGTACAAGGTAGAAAACGGGGTGGAGAGCAACTCTTACTCCGCCAGCTCCAGCCGCATCAATGGCGATCAGACCGGCACCATCACCGGCAGCTTTGATACCAGCAACATCGGCTGGGGCACTTACCACATCAAGCTGGTCAGCTTTGCCGCAGCCGGCACGGACATGACCGCCCCGGACGCTGTGGTGCTGACCGCACACTATGGTGTGGGCCTGACCTTTGAGCAGCCCGAAATGCTGGTGTTCTCCAGCGGCAACACCATGGCTGCCGTCATTGACTGGTGGAGCCTGTGCGACTACTACTTCCTGGAGACCATGCTGGACATCAAGTTCAGCGTGTATTCGGACGCCGAGTGCACCAACGAGGTTTTCACCCAGACGGTGAGCCTGGACAAGATGTACGAAGAAAATCACGGCATGAACCCGCCCAGCGTCATCCACTACTGGGGCTGGTCCAAGACGGACGGCATGTTCTACATTGAGCTGGAAGGCGGCGGCTTTGGCCCGAGCAGCGGCGGTAGCACCACCAAGATCTACTTCAACGGTGACTACTACCCCTATACGCTGGCTGATATGGGCCTGGAAGCAGGCACCTATTACGTCACTATCCAGGCACTGTCCACCCTGGACTACGCCGAGGACTCCAAGGTGAGCAGCGCGGTGGAGATCACCCTGACCGATGCAGAACCCAGCGGCGACAATTTTGCCACCGGCCGCACCGAGAACTGGACCGATCCGCAGATGATGGATATGCCCGGTGCAAACCCCGGCCAGCAGGACAACCGTGTGGACGGCTGCACCTCGAACCCCATGTCCGCAGAGATCGTGGACGCATAACCGTATAAACGGATGATCCGGCAGTTCCCCGCGCCGCATCGGGTGCGGTGCGGGGAATTTTTTTGGTAAGATCCGAACAATGGAGGATGTTTTTATGGAAAAACTGAAACAGCGCGGCGGCACCACCGGCGGCGAGATCGCAGCCGGTATCTGCATGGGTCTGCTGTCGGTGTGCGGGATCTTTATGAACCTGCAGCTGCTGGCACAATATCAGATCTCCGGCCCGGCCGCCACGGCTTCGGCAGCAGAAATGGCTGCCAATGGCGAGATCTTTGCCCAGATGTATTTTGTTTCCATGCTGGTGTCCTTTGCGGGCAGCCTACTCATCGGCCTGGTGGCACACCTGCCGCTGGTGCAGGTGTCCAGCCTGGGGCTGTCGGCTGTGCTGGTGTCGCTGATGGGCATTGGCACCGGGCTGAGCTACTACAACCTGCTGCTGGTCTGCCTGGTCAGCAGTGTGATCTATGCGGTCATCCTGGCCATTCCCGGCGGCTACGGCCTGCTGGTGGAGGCACTGCCCGCCGGTGTGCGCAAGGCGCTGCCTGCCGCTGCCGGTCTGCTGCTGGCCTGGGTGGCTGCCCAGCTCAGCGGCGTGTTCCCGGCCAAGGCATCGGCCATTCCGGTGTATGGTGCCGGTTCCGTGCTGGAAGCCAGCGAGTCCAATGTGGCACTGGCAGGGTTCGTCTCCTTTGACAACTATTCCTACCTGACCGACAAATATCACCCCACCATGCTGCTCTGCGCTGTGGCGGTTCTGGCCGCCATTGTCATCTACCTGCTGCGCCGCCGCGCAAACCGCCCCTGCCTGACCGCTCTGCTGGGCGGCACGGTGGTGTTCCTGGTGGGCAGCGTGCTGCTGACCTGCGTGAACTGGAAGAACATGACCATGTCCTTTGACTCCATGTGGGCACGCCTATGGATGGTGGGCAGCGAGGATTCCATGCAGCTGCACCTTGCCACCGCCCTCAAGAACCTGCCCATCGGGGCGGTGTTCACCCAGGGCACCAATTTTACCGCCTACACCGAGGCAGGCGGCAGCGTGATCAAACTGTTTGCAACCGGCATCTTGACCAACCTGCTGCTCAACCTCTACGATGCCGACACCACCCTGACCGCTGTGGCGGCCGAGTGCGGTGCGGCAGATATGGACCACCGCAAGCCGCTGCTGTGCAATGCAATCCTCAACGTGGTGGCTCCCATTGTGGGCGCAGGCCCTGTTGCCATCGGCAAGCAGTCGATTGCCGGCACCCGCGACCATGCCCGCAGCGGTCTGGCCAGCGTGGTAGCTGCCATCGTAATGCTTATCAGTGCCTTTGTGTGGGTGGTGCCGTTCCTGCTGGCTACGGTAACCAGCTACGGCGTTACCTTTAACATGTACGGCCACTACGGCACAGTGCTGCAGTATCTGACCGAGTGCAGCTTCTCGGTGGCAGACATCGTGATGGTGCTGGTGGGCCTTGGCATGGCTGTGCACAGTGCAGGGCTGGACTGGGCCGACCTGAATCAGAGCGTGCCCTTCCTGGCAACGATCGGTGCAACCCTGCTCACCTCCAACCTGGCCGTTGGCGCCGCTGCCGGTGTGGTGGCCTTTGTGCTGGTGAGCCTGAGCAAGGCCCCTGTGGTCTACGACATCGACCTGGACGATGAGGACGAAGAAGAGACCGAAGAGGACGAAGAATCTGAAGAGGACGCGGAAGAATCCGATGATGCAGACGAGGAAGAGGACGTGGTTCTGATCGAAAAGGAACCCGGTGTGCTGGAAAAGGTCGGCGTCAAAACTCTGATCCTGGCAGCCATCTGCCTGGTTCTGCTGGTTCTCACGGCTCTGTAATCTCACCGCCGGGCAGCCCCGACAGAAAGGAACCCTCTATGAAACATGCTGATATCCTTGCAAAACTGACCCTTGAGCAAAAATGTGCGCTGCTGTCCGGCAAAAACACCTGGCAGACCCAGTATTATCCCAAGCAGGGTGTGCCATCGATCTGGCTTTCGGACGGCCCCAACGGCCTGCGCAAGCAGGCGGGTGCGGCGGACCATCTGGGCCTGAACCCTTCGGAACCGGCCACCTGTTTTCCCACGGCAGCCACCCTGGCCAACAGCTGGGACCCGTCCCTGACCGAGGCCGTGGGCCGCGCCCTGGGCGAAGAGACCGCCGCCTACCGTGTGAATGTGCTGCTTGGCCCGGGCCTGAACGTCAAGCGCAGCCCGCTGTGCGGCCGCAGCTTTGAGTATTTTTCCGAAGATCCGTATCTTTCCGGCAAGCTGGCGGCCGGGTCGGTGCGGGGGATCCAGTCGGCGGGAGTGTCCGCCTGCCCCAAGCACTTTGCGGTCAATAGCCAGGAGCTGCGCCGCATGGCCAGCGATTCCATTCTGGATGAGCGCACCCTGCGGGAGCTGTACCTGACCGCCTTTGAGATCGTGGTGAAAGAAGCAGAGCCGAAATCCATCATGACCTCCTATAACAAGGTGAACGGCGTATACGCCAACGAGAACGAGCACCTGCTGCTGGATATCCTGCGCAAGGACTGGGGCTTTACCGGTGCTGTCATCACGGACTGGGGCGGTTCCAACGACCATGTGGAGGGCGTGAAGAACGGCTCCACGCTGGAAATGCCCTCTCCGGGCCTGGGCGCTGCCCGCAAGCTGCTGAAGGCGCTGGAGGACGGCGAGATCAGTGAGCACACCATTGACGAGCGTGTGGATGAACTGCTGGAACTGGCCCTCTCCACCACCGAGGCCATTGAAAAAGCGCCCCGTAAGTTTGACGAGAACGGCCACCACCAGCTGGCCCGCCGTGCAGCCGCCGAAAGCATCGTCCTGCTGAAAAATGAGGACGGCATCCTGCCGCTGAAAACCGGCAAAAAGACTGCCCTGATCGGTGATTTTGCCATCACACCGCGCTATCAGGGAGCTGGTTCCAGCATGGTGAACCCCACCAAAGTGGACAGCCTGAAAGACGCTGCCGAAGCGGCCGGGCTGAACCTGATCGGCTGCTGCGCCGGTTACGAGCGCAGCGGCAAACCCAACAAGGCCTATCTGGACGAAGCCGTGGCGCAGGCAAAGCTGGCGGACATCGTGATCTTGTGCATCGGCCTGGATGAATCCAGCGAAAGCGAAGGCCTGGACCGCAGCCACATCGGTATTCCGGCAGTGCAAAAAGAACTGCTGAACGCCGTAGCTGCGGTGAACCCGAACGTGGTGGCTGTGGTCAGCGCGGGCAG
>CAVIXY010000077.1:0-11204 GCA_963646665.1 Bacteroides sp. CAG:545 | reverse complement strand
TCCAGTGCCGTGGATGCCGCTTCGTAGTCGCTCAGAGCGTCTTCGTTTTCGTCTGTCTGCTCGTTGATTTCCGCACGGCCAATGTAGGCTTCCGCCTGCAGGTAGGGCTGGTCTGCCGCCTTTTCAATTGCCATGCCGTAGTCGGCCTTGGCGTCGTCATACTGCTTCAAGCCGATGTAAGCTTCTGCACGTCCCAGATAGGCTTCGATGTCGTCCGGGTTCAGCTGAATGGCTTCGGTAAAGGACGCCACAGCCTCGGTGTAGTTCATCTCGGTCAGGTATTTCTGGCCCAGTTCAAACTTTTCCCGCGCCTTGGCGGCCTTGCTGGCGCAGGCTGTCAGCAGCATGGCCGCCAGCAGCACCATGGCTGCCAGCCGCAGCAGCCGCGTTTTTGCTTCGTTCCGCATAAAATTCCTCCTGATTTTTTGATTTTCGGGGTCTGTTTTCATTATACGCCTGCACTGCACCCTTGGCAAGAAGGACTTCGCAGGCCAAAACGTCCCCTGCCTGCACCGCCGGGGGTGCCTGACAGGGGACGCTGTTTCTTCCGTTAAATATACCGCCCGGTGATGCTCTCCGGGTTCTGCCGCACCTGCTCCGGGGTGCCTGCCGCCACAATGCGCCCGCCGGCTTCGCCGCCGCCCGGCCCCATGTCCACAAGGTAGTCTGCATTGCGGATCACATCCAGGTCGTGCTCAATGACCACCACGGTGGCCCCGTTTTCGATCAGCTTCTGGAACACCCGCAGCAGGGTCTGCACATCCAGCGGGTGCAGGCCGATGGTGGGTTCGTCAAACACAAACACGCTGTCCGACTGGCCCTTGCCCATCTCGCTGGCCAGCTTGAGCCGCTGGGCTTCGCCGCCGGAAAGGCTGGGCGTCTCCTCGCCCAGCGTCAGGTAACCCAGGCCCAGTTCCTGGAGCACCTGCAGGCGCTGGCGCACCAGTTTGCGGTCTGCACAGGCATCCAGTGCGGTGGACACATCCATATCCATCAGGTCGGCCATGGAGGCCTGCGCCCCGTCCGCCATGGGCAGGCGCACGGCTGCCGCTTCCCGGCTGTAACGGGAGCCGCCGCAGTCCGGGCACACCACCTCCACATCCGGCAAAAACTGCACATCCAGGCTGATCACGCCGGTGCCATCGCAGGTAGGGCAGCGCAGTCTGCCGGTGTTATAGGAGAAATCCCCTGCCTTATAGCCGTGCTCTTTGGCGTCCGGCGTTTTGGCAAAGAGTTTGCGCAGCTCATCGTGCACGTTGGCGTAAGTCGCCACCGTGGACCGCACGTTGATGCCAATGGGCGTGGCGTCGATCAGTTTGACCTGCCCGATGCCCTCGGCGTCCACCGCCTTGATGTGCTCCGGCAGGGCGGTGCCCGCAACGGACGCCTGCAGGGCCGGGATCAGGCTTTCCAGGATCAGGGTGGTTTTGCCGGAACCGGACACGCCGGTTACCACCGTGAGCCGCCCCTTGGGCAGGTCCAGCTCCAGCGGTTTGACCGTGTGCAGCGGCCCGGTGGACAGGCGGATGTGCCCCAGGGCAAACAGGTCCGCTTCCGGGGTGCGCGGGCGGGCATTTACCCCGGCACGCCCGGCCAGGAAGGGGCCGATCTGAGACACCGGATTCTGCCGGATGGCCGGAACGGTGCCCTGCGCAATGACATGGCCGCCCTTTGCACCGGCTTCCGGCCCCATCTCGATCAGCCAGTCCGCTTCTGCCAGGATCTGGGTGTCGTGGTCCACCAGCACCACCGAGTTGCCGTCCGCTACCAGGTCGTGCATCACGGCGGTCAGGCCCTCGATGTTGGAAGGGTGCAGGCCGATGGACGGTTCATCCAGCACATACAGCACGCCGGTGGTGCGGTTGCGCACGGCCCGGGCCAGCTGCATCCGCTGGCGCTCGCCGGTGGAAAGGGTGGCCGCCGCACGGTCCAGCGTGAGATACCCCAGCCCCAGCGAAAGCAGCCGCGCCGCCACCGTCCGGAAGGACTGGCAGATGCTCTCGGCCATGGGGCGCATTTCTTCCGGCAGGCTGGCGGGCACCCCGTCCACCCAGGCGGTCAGGTCGGTCAGGGTCATCTGGCAGGCCTTGTCCAGGCCGATGCCCCGCAGGCGCGGCACCCGGGCCGCTGCGCACAGGCGGCTGCCGCCGCAGTCCGGGCACACCTCCTGCCGCAAAAACTTTTCCACCCGCTTCATGCCCTTTTCGTCCTTGACCTTGGCCAGGGCGTTCTGCACGGTGTAGGTGGCATTGAAATAGGTAAAATCCAGCTCCCCGGCCTGGTTGGAGTTTTTGTTGTGGTAAAAAATGTGTTTTTTCTCCGCCGGGCCGTTGTACACGATGTCCTTTTCCTGCTCGGTCAGCTCCCGGAAGGGCACATCCGTCCGCACGCCCATCTCCCGGCAGATGTCGATCATCAGCGACCACATCAGGCTGTTCCAGGGGGCCACAGCGCCCTGCTCAATGGTCAGGCTCTCGTCCGGCACCAGGGTGCTTTTGTCCACCGTCATCACAATGCCGGTGCCGCTGCAGGCAGGGCAGGCCCCCTGGCTGTTGAAGGCAAATTCCTCCGCCGAAAGCGCCCGCACCTGCGCACCGCACGCCGGGCACACCAGCGGCTTTTCGGCTGCAATGGCAAGGCTGGGCTGCAGCCAGTGCCCACAGCTGCAGCGGTAGCTGGCCAGGCGGGAATACATCAGGCGCAGGCTGTTGAGCAGCTCGGTGCCGGTGCCAAAGGTACTGCGGATGCCCGGCACGGCAGGCCGCTGGTGCAGTGCCAGCGCCGCCGGAACGTACAGCACCTCGTCCACAGACGCTTTGGCCGCCTGGGTCATGCGGCGGCGGGTGTAGGTGGATAGAGCGTCCAGATACCGGCGGGAGCCTTCGGCATACAGCACGCCCAGCGCCAGGCTGGATTTGCCGGAGCCGGACACCCCCGCCACGCCCACAATTTTGCCCAGCGGCACATCCACGTTGATGTTTTTCAGGTTGTGCACCCGCGCACCGCGGATCTCGATATGATCGACCATTTTCCCTCTCCCCTGTTCTGCAGTTTGGTTTTATTGTAGCACAGCGCCGGGCAAAAGCAAAGAGCCGGGGTTAAACAAACAAGGGGCCGCTATGCAGTGCCTGCACAACGGCCCCCCTGTTTGTTTAACCTGCTATAAAGTATTCTTCTGTAAACTCAAGCTCTCCTTCATCCGAAACAGTAAATTGGTAATAATATCCCGGTTCAATTGTTACGCGGTTACCTGACACATAATCATTTCCTCTGCCGCCCACAATATATCCCCGCTCATCGTATATCGGTTCCATGTACCAAACATCATAGTTGTTAGAACCGTTTCCATACTGTCCGGTAACTTTTTCATTAAGCTCTACCGTTGTTCCCGCCGGAACTGTAAAACATACCGTCCCCCACTGCTCCCAGCCTTCCTGTTCATCCGGCTGCTGCTGCGCCGACAGCAATGGATTGGAAAGTGTATAGGTTTGATCCACCCACTGTATCATGTTTCCTGTTGCAAGTTCTTTTGTTTCGAGATGTGCCGTAATCTTTGTTGTTCCAATCTGATAGGACACCGTTCTTCGGTGCTCATATTCTTCTGTCCGCATTACATCCGTTGTAAAATTGATAAGGCCCTGCGTTTGTTCCTTGTCCGCAAGTTCTTCCTGTTTGCTCTCAGCCGGTTCTTCTTTGCTGGAAGCAGGCTGCTCTTCTTCGGCAGGGGCTTCCGGTTCCGTGTCAACATCTGCCGGAATATCATTGTCCGGAGTCAGACCGTTTTCCTCGTCCGGAGAGGTTCCGGTGTCCGGCAGCAGGCTTTCCAGTTCCTTGCGCTTGGCGGCCACGTTCTCGCCCAGCTGTTCCAGAGCGTCATAGTCGTCCGCCGCCTTGTCCAGCAGCGCCAGCGTGATGCACACCTCTGCGTGTTTGACCAGCACGTCCTTTTTCAAGGTCAGCACGGCGTCTGCGTCCTGCTGGTCCGTGTCTTTTTCCAGCTGGGTCAAGGCCGCTGTGTAGTCCCGCTCGGCGTTCTCCGGCTGGGCGGCCTGTTCGTCCACCCCGGCGCGTCCGGCGTAGGCCTGGGCCTGGGTGTAGGGGTCGTCTCCAGCCTTTTCCAGCACGGTGTCGTAGTCCGCCAGAGCGTTCTCGTACTCGCCCATGGCCGCATAGGCTTCGGCACGGCCCAGATAGGCTTCAATGTCATCGGGGTTCAGCTTGATGGCTTCCGTAAAGGCGGCAATGGCCTCGGAATAGTTCATCTCGGTCAGGTATTTGCGGCCCAGTTCCAGTTGGCTGGCCGTGTTTTTGGCACCGCCTGTGCAGGCCGTGAACAGCATGGCCGCCAGCAGCATCGTGGCTGCAAGCCGCAGCAGCCGCGTTTTTGCTTGATTCCGCATCAATGTTTCCTCCTGTTTTTCGTGTGTTTTGGGCAATTTCCTACTTTATTATACTTTCTCCCCGCATATTTTTGCAAGGTTTGCCAACAAAAAAGCGTCTGCCCAAACGGGCAGACGCGGAAAGAATGCAATTTAGTTGGACAGGATCATGCGGTCGTTGGCAAACTCGCCGCCGCTGGCGATTTGGAACTTGGCCAGCAGGTCGGAAACGTGGAGATTCTTTTTCTCCTCGCCCGCCACATCGTAGATGATATGGCCCTCGTACATCATGATCAGGCGGTTGCCGTACTTGATGGCATCCTTCATGTTGTGGGTGATCATCATGGTAGTCAGGTGGTTTTCTTCCACGATCTTGGCCGAAAGGGTCAGCACCTTGAGGGCCGTTTTGGGGTCCAGTGCGGCGGTGTGCTCGTCCAGCAGCAGCAGCTTGGGCTTGTTCATGGTCGCCATGAGCAGGGTCAGTGCCTGGCGCTGGCCGCCGGAAAGCAGGCCCACACGGGCGGTCAGGCGGTCCTCCAGGCCCAGGTCCAGGGTCTTGAGCAGTTCCCGGTACTGCTCCCGCTCGGCCTTGGTAATGCCAATGCGCAGGGTGCGCCGCTTGCCGCGGCGGGCCGCCAGCGCCAGATTTTCTTCGATCTGCATGGTGGCGGCGGTGCCGGTCATGGGATCCTGGAACACGCGGCCGATGTAGGCGGCGCGCTGGTGCTCGCTCAGGCGGGTCACGTCCACGCCGTCAATGAGGATCTTACCCTCGTCCACCGGCCACACACCGGCCACAGCGTTCAGCATGGTGGATTTGCCTGCGCCGTTGCCGCCGATGACGGTGACAAAGTCGCCTTCGTTCAGTTTCAGGTTCAGGCCGTTCAGGGCCGTTTTCTCGTTCACAGTGCCTGCATTAAAGGTTTTGGAAACGTTCTGGATCTCAAGCATTTTTTGCATCCTCCTTTGCCTTCTTCACCGGCTTCGAGAAGTATTTGCCCTTCCAGTACGGCACGGCCAGGAACACGGCCACCACAGAAGCACTGAGCAGCTTGAGCAGGTTGGCGTCAAAGCCCAGGGTCAGCACCAGCTGGATGACGATGTAATAGATGATGGCACCAATGGAAACGGATACCAGCTTGAGGGCGAAGTTGTGGAAGATGCGGCTGAACACGGCCTCGCCGATGATCACGGCAGCCAGGCCAATGACGATGGCACCACGGCCCATGCCCACATCGGCAAAGCCCTGATACTGGCTGAGCAGTGCACCGGACAGGGCCACCAGGGCGTTGGACACGGCCAAGCCCAGCACGATGTTGAAGTTGGTGTTGATGCCCTGTGCGCGGGACATGGCAGGGTTGGAACCGGTGGCGCGGATAGCGCAGCCCAGCTCGGTGCCGAAGAACCAATACAGCACACCAATGACCACAGCAGTAATGATGGCCACCATGAGGATGGGGTTGTGCAGGGCGGCTTCCTTGACCCAGCGCAGGGAGATGATCAGGTCATACTTGTCCACATTGATGGACTGGTTGGCCTTGCCCATGATCTTCAGGTTGATGGAGTACAGCGCCAGCTGGGTCAGGATACCGGCCAGAATGGCGGGAATGCCCATAAAGGTATGCAGCAGACCGGTAACCAGGCCAGTAGCCAGGCCGGCCAGCACCGCCACCAGCAGCGCGGCCCACACGTTCATGCCCGAAAGCAGGCACATAACGCACACGGCACCGCCGGTGCCAAAGGAGCCGTCCACGGTCAGGTCGGCCACATCCAGAATGCGGTAGGTCAGGTATACGCCAATGGCCATGATGCCCCAGATCAGGCCCTGCGCGCAGGCGCCCGGCAGAGCGCCCGGCAGGTTGGCAAGTCTTGCAATGATGTCCAAAACAATTCCTCCTAAACGTTGCTTCACACTTTTTTATTCTCCCGCTTGAATACGGGAAAGCGGAGAAGAGCCAAAAACTGCCCTTCTCCGCTGTTTTTTATCGTTTTTGCTGAGGGAAATTATTCCTCAATGGCCTCGTAGCCTTCCGGAACGGTCAGGCCCAGATCATCGCAGATGGTCTTGTTGTACTTCTTGGTCACATCGGTGTACTCGATGGGCATTGCGGAAACATCGGCCTCGCCGCTCAGGATCTTCACAGCCATCTCACCGGTGGTGTAGCCCAGGTCGTAGTAGCTGATGGACAGGGTGGCCACGCCGCAGCCGGAGCAGATGCCCTCTTCACCGGCGAACACAGGCTTCTTGGCCGGGCGGCAGATGCCGTCCACAATGCCGGTGTTGGCAGCCACGGTGTTATCGGTGGGCACGTAAAGTGCATCGTTCTCATCGGCAGCCTTCTGGCAGACGGAGGACAGATCGTTGGAGTCGGAGAAAGCGTACTGGGTAGCGGTGACGCCCTTGGCTTCCAGGTACTTCTGCACCTCATCCACCTGGTACTGGCTGTTGGCCTCAGCGGAGCAGTACAGCAGGCCCACCTTCTTGGCGTCCGGCATCCACTCCACGATCATATCGGCCTGCTGATCCAGCGGGGCCAGGTCAGAGGTACCGGAAACATTGCCGCCCACGGTGCCGTTGAAGTCGGTCAGACCCAGAGCCACGCCGTACTCGGTAACGGAAGTGCCCAGCACCGGGATGGTGTTGGTGGCTGCCTGTGCAGCCTGCAGGGCTGCGGTAGCATTGGCCATGATCAGATCCACGCCGGAGGACACAAAGCCATTGGCGATGGTGGCGCAGGTGGCGGAGTCGCCCTGTGCGTTCTGGAAATCAAAGGTAACGTTGTCGCCAAAGGCTGCGGTCAGGGCATCCTCAAAGCCCTGGGTAGCAGCGTCCAGAGCGGCGTGCTGCACCAGCTGGCAGATGCCAACGGTATAGGTCTCACCGGCAGCAGCTGCAGAAGCAGCGGTGCTGGATGCCACGGAAGAAGCAGCAGCCGTGGAAGCGGACGAGCCGCCGCAGGCGGTCAAGGCAGCAGCTGCACCACAGGCAGCGGCCGCAGCCAGGAACAAACGACGAGTGATCTTACGCATATCAATTTCTCCTCTATACTTTGCTTTCGCGGCACAGGACGCCGCGCAAACCACATTTTTGAAAAGCGCTGCAGGGTTGCCTGCGCTTTACACTCGTGAAGTATAGCACACATTTCCCGGCAAAACAATCCACTTTTACCCCAAAACGGCCTTTGTTATTGATTATTTTAAACGAATCCATCAATTATTTCGATGGATCATTTCTCTTTTGCTGATACTGCGCCAGTTTTGCATATTCGGCTTCCAGCCACTGCAGGTTTGTTTCCAGCTGCGGCAGCCAGGGGCTGGCGTAGTCGTAACGGTAATACAGCGCCTGCCAGAGCTTTTGCCGCATCCGGCGCAGCAGCACCGGGGGCAGCTGCGCTTCCCAGCCTTCCACGGTGTCCTCCAGCGCCATGCAGGTCTGTGCCCAGCGCACATCCGCCGCTTCCCGGGCGGGGACATCGTACCGGGCCAGATAATCCTCCACCGTGGCTTCGATCACCCGCCCGCCGCAGCCGGTGGGCTGCAGAAAATAGTGCACCTGCCCGTCCCGGCTGATCTCCTGCGCCAGCGGATACAGTGCGCACACCAGCGGCTCCGCATCGTGAATGGCGCAGTGGTTTTCGGCAAGGAAGGGGCAGTTGTTCCGGTTCTCCTTTACCGGGGCCAGCCGCAGCACCGGCAGATGGCTCACGGTGCCAATGCTGGCCCGGCAGTAGCCCTGGGCCGCGATCTGCGGCGGCAGGCGCAGCCGGGCGGCAATGCGCCACAGGTCAAACCCGGACAGCACAATGTCCTCCCGGCCCCGGCAGCAGTTGCCGCACCCGGCGCAGGCAAACCGGAACTGCTCCTGCCGGCCCAGCAGCGGCATGTCCGCCGTGCGGGTAAAATCCACCTGCCCGCACAGGTCGATGTGGTCGTCACGCATAGGGTTCCTCCATTCAAAACAAAGCCATCCGCACCGTTTTCCGGCACAGATGGCTCTGCACATTCATTTGAATCGGTTTTGCTTACTGGTACAGCGGGAAGTCGTGGGTCAGCTGCAGCACGCGGGCGCTGATCTCGTCCTTCTTCTCATCATAATACCATATGCAGTCGGCAATGCAGTCCGCGATCACCTTCATCTCGGCCACACCCATGCCGCGGGTGGTGACGGCCGGGGTGCCCAGACGTACGCCGGAGGTCACAAAGGGGCTGCGGGTCTCACCGGGCACGGTGTTCTTGTTGGCGGTGATGTGCACGCTGTCCAGACGGGCTTCCAGCTCCTTGCCGGTGCACTCCTCTTCGCGCAGGTCAATCAGCATCAGGTGGTTGTCGGTGCCGCCGGACACCAGCTTGACGCCGCGGGCCTGAAGCTCCGCAGCCAGCGCCTGTGCATTTTCCACGATCTTGCGGGCATACTCCTTGAATTCCGGCTTCAGCGCTTCACCGAAGCAGACCGCCTTGGCCGCAATGACATGTTCCAGCGGGCCGCCCTGGGTGCCGGGGAACACAGCCGAGTTGATGCGTTTGGCCAGAATGGGGTTGTTGGTCAGGATCAGACCGCCGCGAGGGCCGCGCAGGGTCTTGTGGGTGGTGGTGGTCACCACATCCGCATAGGGCACCGGGCTTTGGTGCTGGCCGCCAGCCACCAGGCCGGCAATGTGGGCCATATCCACCATCAGGTAAGCACCGTAGCCGTGAGCGATCTGGGCGATCTTTTCAAAGTCGATGGCGCGGGGATATGCCGAAGCGCCCGCCACGATCAGCTTGGGGCGCACCTTCTTGACCTGCTTTTCCAGTTCCACATAGTCGATCACGCCGTCTGCATTGACGCCGTAAGACACAAAGTGGTAGTTCTTGCCGGACATGTTCACCGGGGAACCGTGGGTCAGGTGGCCGCCCTGGGACAGATCCATGCCCATCACGGTGTCGCCCAAGTCCAGCAGGGCAAAGTAGACGGCCAGGTTGGCCTGTGCGCCGGAGTGCGGCTGCACATTGGCATACTTGGCACCAAACAGTTTGCAGGCACGCTCAATGGCAATGTTCTCCACCTCATCCACGTAGGCACAGCCGCCGTAGTAGCGCTTGCCGGGCAGGCCCTCGGCATATTTGTTGGTCAGAATGCTGCCCATTGCCGCCATGACTGCCGGAGACACAATGTTCTCGCTGGCGATCAGCTCGATGTTCTGGCGCTGGCGGGTCAGTTCCCGGTCCATGGCTGCTGCCAGTTCCGGGTCCACGGTGTTGACCAGGCCGATGGTATCCATCATTTCGTTGTACATTTTGCAACTTCCCCTCTCTTGTTCCCGACAAAAGCGGCTGTTCCGGCACAGGTTCTGCCCGCAGGCCGCATCGGTTTCTCCTATCATAACAGAAAGGGCGGGGCGCTTCAATGCTCTTTTTCGCAAAAGACTTGCTTTTTCTGCCCCCAGCGTTTATTATACCTGTATAAAAAAGCGGGACTGTTTTTGTATATTTTTCACTTTTCCGTCCGCACAGATGAAGCGAGGTGTTTCGTGTGACCATTGCCGCCCAAAAAGCGGCTCAGCGTGCCGCCGGCAAGGCCGCACGCCGGGCCATGTCCCTGCCCCAGCGGCAGGCTGCCAGCCATGCCCTCTGTGAGCGGGTGGTGCAGCTGGACGCTTTCCGGTCCGCCCGCACAGTCCTGCTGTATGCCGCCTTCGGGGCCGAAGCCGACCTGACCGCTCTGGCGGACACCGCCCGGGCACTGGGCAAACGGGTGGCCTACCCGGTGTGCGGCGAAGGCTTTTCGCTCACGGCAGCCATTCCTGCGCCGGACGGCTGGGAGGTGGGGCAGTACGGCATCCGCACACCGGTGCTGGCACGCGCTGCCCTGCTGGAACCGGAACAGCTGGACCTGGTGCTGGTGCCCTGCACCGCATTTGACGCAGACTGCTGGCGGGTGGGCATGGGGAAAGGCTACTACGACCGCTACCTGCCGCGCTGCACAAAGGCGCAGACCATCGGCATTGCGTTTGAAGCACAGCGGGTAGACCATGCCGCCGTGGACGAACACGACCGGCGGCTGGATGCATTTGCAACAGAGAGGGGAATTTACACATGGAAATGATGGAGCAGAGCTGCAGCCGGTTCCTGGCAGAACTGGCCGGCAAAGCCCCCGTACCGGGCGGCGGCGGCACGGCGGCCCTAGTGGGGGCTGCCGGTGTGGCCCTGGGCAATATGGTGGGTTGCCTGACCACTGGCAAAAAGAAATACGCCGCCGTAGAGGCTGACATTCAGGCCCTGAATGCCCGGGCCGGGACTCTGCGCAAGGAGCTGGAAGCACTGGTACAGGCGGATGCCGAGGCCTTTGCCCCGCTGGCCGCCGCCTACGGCCTGCCCAAAGAAACGCCCGAGCAGGCCGCCCACAAGGCCGCCGTATTGGAAAGTGCGCTGGATACCGCTGCTGCGGTGCCGCTGCAGATCATGGAAAAATGCGCCGAGGGCATTGCCCTTGCCGGGCAGTATGCCGCCAAGGGAAGCGTGCTGGCGGTTTCGGATGCCGGGTGCGCTGCCGCCCTGTGCAAGGCAGCCCTGCAGGCCGCAAGTCTGAACGTATTCATCAACACCAAACTGATGACGAACCGGGAGCACGCCGCCACCCTGGATGCCCGGGCCGATGCATTGCTGAACGCGTACATTCCCCAGGCCGATGCCGTGTTTGCATCGGTCACAAATCAATTGCGCACACAATAAACAAACTTACACCCCAGCCTGCGTGCCGGTAGATTTCTCCTCGGACACGAATCGGGCCATTCCATCGCCCGCCCTATTGCCTACGGCAACAGGGTCCCACCCCAGCGGACGGTC
>CAVIXY010000076.1:0-11317 GCA_963646665.1 Bacteroides sp. CAG:545 | reverse complement strand
GCCCTTACAGGGCCGTTCTGCAAACCCCGTGTTCTCACACGGGGTTATGATTTTGCTGTCCGGTGCCGGAAAAACCGGGCCACCCCTGCAACTTTGTTAAAATTTGATAAAACTTTGACGAAAATGCCTGAAACCGAAATTTGGACGTTTGTGCATTGCCGGAAAATGTGATACACTACAAGAAAACGCAGGCAGAATGCCCTGCGCCAAAGCAAAGACTCACAGGCCGGTGATCCCGCCTGGACAGGCTTTAGGAGGAAACGACAAGCATGACCTGGAAAAAGAACCCGACTTCAGCCGCCGACCCGCAGCAGGGCAGCGCAAAGGCCTCTGCCGCAGGTGGGCCTGCAGCATTTGTAAAAAAGAACTGGAAATGGCTGGTGCCGGTGGTGTGTGTGGCGGCCCTGGGCGGCTGGTGGCTGCTCAAACCCAAGGATACCCGCCCCGCCAATGTGGATACCAGCTATGTGGAGGCTGCACCGGAGCTGCGGGACCTGACCAACACCCTGAGCGGCACCGGCACCCTGAAGCCTGCCAACACTTACAGTGTCAAGTCGCTGGTGGCGGGCAAAGTACTTACCAGCACCATTGAAGAGGGCGATGTGGTGGAAGAGGGCACTGTGCTGTACACGGTGGACAGCTCGGACGCCGCCACCAAGGTGGAGCAGGCAGAAATTGCCCTGCAGCAGGCCCAGCGCAGCTACGAAAAAACGGCCGACCGCCAGTATGTGCGCGCCGAAGTGGCAGGCACCGTGAGCAGCCTGAAGGTGGCCAAGGGCGATGAAGTGACCAGCGGCCAGGAAGTGGCGGTGATCCGTGACAGTTCCAGAATGACCCTGGCGCTGGAGTTTCCCGCTGCGGATGCGGCTTCCTTCTCCGTGGGGCAGAGCGCCCAGGTGACCCTGGACGGCACCTTTGAAACACTGACCGGCACCATTACTGCCGTGACCGGCACGGACGCCCTGAGCACCGGCAACCTGCTCACCCGCACTGTGACCATTGCGGTGAAAAATGCGGGCGGCCTGACCACCGCGCAGGCGGCCACCGCCACCGTCAACGGGGTCAGCTCCATTGGCGCGGCAACCTTCCAGTACCAGGCCGAGCGCACCCTGACCGCCCTGGCCGCCGGTACGGTAACGGCCATCAACGTGCAGGAGGGCAGCGCGGTGAACAAGGATGACATCATCCTGACCCTCAGCGGCGAGGACCTGACCGAGGCCATCCAGTCTGCCTCCGAGACCCTGCGCGGTGCAGAGCTGTCCATGGAGAGCACTCAGGACGCCATGAATAACTACACCATCACTTCGCCCATCAGCGGCACCATCATTGAAAAAACGGCCAAAACCGGCGATGCCCTGAGCAGCGGCAGCGACCTGTGCACCATTTACGACCTGAGCTACCTGGAAATGACCATCAATGTGGACGAACTACAGGTGAGCAGCCTGTCGGTGGGGCAGACCGTGCAGGTCACGGCCGATGCCGTGCCGGACAAGACCTACGAGGGCATCGTTACCCGCGTGTCCATGAAGGGCGACACCAGCGGCGGCACCACCACCTACCCGGTCACCGTACGCATTGACGAGACCGAGGGCCTGCGCCCGGGCATGAACGCCAATGCACAGATCGTGGTGGCACAGGCTCAGAATGCACTGTCGGTGCCCAATGCAGCCATTGTGCGCGGCGGCTATGTGCTGGTGACCCAGGATTCCCCCAGCGCCGCCAACGCAGACCCGGATATGATCGCCCCGGATGGCTTTGTGTACGTGAAGGTCAAGCTGGGCGTGAGCGATAACGACTACACTCAGGTGGTCAGCGGCCTGACCGCAGAGGATACCATTGGCTACGATCCCAGCTCCGTGAGCAGCGATGGCTATTACGATGACGGCAGCGGCGTGGTGTACACCAACAGCGCAGCGGCGGATACCGGTTCTGCCGATGCTGCCGACACGGCAGATGCGGAAAACACCGAGGAAGCTGAAGATGCTGCAGACGGTGAGAATGCCGGCGGAGCCGATGCAGCCGGCGGCATTGACCCGGCAACAGCAGGTGCCGTGGTCCTGAACTGATACGGAGGAAGGCATGAGCGCTCTGATCGAGTTTGACGAGGTTTGCAAATATTACCAGATGGGCGACACCACGGTAAAGGCGGCAGACCACATTACCATGCAGATCGACAAAGGCGAGTTCGTGGCCATTGTGGGTCAGTCCGGTTCCGGCAAATCCACCTGCATGAACATCATCGGCTGTCTGGATGTGCCCACCCACGGCACGTACCGGCTCAACGGGCGGGACGTTGGCAAAATGAACCGTAACGAGCTGGCAGCCATCCGCAACGAGATGCTGGGCTTTATCTTTCAGCAGTACAACCTGCTGCCCAAGCTCAACCTGATGGAAAACGTGGAGGTGCCGCTGGTGTATGCGGGGGTTCCCCGCGCCGAGCGGCACGCCCGCGCCCGGGAGGTGCTGGAACAGGTAGGCCTGGGCGATAAGCTCAAAAACCAGCCCAACCAGCTGTCCGGCGGCCAGCAGCAGCGCGTGTCCATTGCCCGCGCCCTGGTGCGCAACCCGCCGGTGATCCTGGCGGACGAACCCACCGGCGCACTGGACAGCCACACCGGCCGCGAGGTGCTGAGCATGCTGCAACAGCTGCATGAGCAGGGCCACACTGTGGTGCTGATCACCCACGACAACTCCATTGCCGTGCAGGCAGACCGCATCATCCGCCTGGAAGATGGCCGGGTGGTCTACGATGGCGACTCCCATGCACCGGAGGCCATTGTGCAGCCCACCCTGCAGCCCGAGACGCCGGAAAAGGAGGAACAGGCATGATCTTTGAAACCTTCCGGCAGGCCATCCAGAACGTGTGGAGCAACAAGCTGCGCACCTTTCTGACCATGCTGGGCATCATCATTGGTGTGATGGCGGTCATCGTCATTGTGGGCCTGGGCAACGGCATGACCAAAAGTATGCGCGACAGCTTTTCGGCCCTGGGCACCAACACCCTGAACATTCAGGTGTGGGGCTACGGCTCCCGCACCGCTTCGGTGGAGGACGTGTACAAGATTGCCGACCAGAACCGTGATCTTATCCAGGCCATTTCGCCGGAGATCGACTTCAGCGGCACCGGAAACCTGAAGATCGGCACCAACACCTACCGCTGGGTCACCATCAATGGTGTGGACGAAAACTACACCTCCATGCGGAATTACCATATTGCCCAGGGGCGCGGCCTGCAGTACATGGACATGAAGGACAACAAGCAGGTGTGCATCATCGGCGATTACATCAACCGGGTGGCCTTTGGCGGCAACGGTCTGGGCCAGACCCTGAAGGTCGGAGCCCACAAGTTCCTGGTGGTGGGTGTGCTGGCGGCCAAGGTCAGCGACCCCGACATGCAGGAAAGCTCGGACGACAACTGCGTTTATCTGCCCTACAGCACGGTGACGCGCCTTTCCAACCTCAGCTCGGTGAACAACTACACCGCCGTCATGGTGGACGAGAGTCGCGCCAACGAGGCCAAAACAGCCGTGGAAAACGGGCTGCTGGCGCTGCTTGGCTCGGACAACGGCTATTACGTCTACAGCGCCAGCGAGTGGCTGGAAGAGATGAACAAGATGATCAACATGGTCATTGTGATCCTTACCGGCATTGCCAGCATCTCGCTGCTGGTGGGCGGCATCGGCATTATGAACATCATGCTGGTGTCGGTGACGGAGCGCACCCGCGAGATCGGTATCCGCAAGGCGCTGGGTGCCAAGGAACGCACCATTCTGGCGCAGTTTGTGGTGGAAGCTGCCACCACATCGGCTTTGGGCGGTGTGCTGGGCATTGCGCTGGGCTACCTGGTGAGCATGGCTGCCAACCGGATCCTGCCCATGCTGGCCAGCGGCGTGGATGTTACGGTAAGCCCTTCGTTCAATTCCATTGCGGTGGCCTTTGGCATCTCGGTGGGCATCGGCGTGCTGTTCGGTTATCTGCCGGCCCGGCGCGCTGCCCGCCTGAACCCCATTGAGGCTTTGCGCTACGATTAAAGAAAACCCTCTCACGGCAGCGCCCGCAGCGGCGCAGTGCCGGTGCACCCCCGGATGGGGGAGCCGAGAATCAAGGAGGCAACTATGAAAAAACGGTTTCTTGCATTTCTGCTGGCGGTCAGCATGGCAGTGTCCATGCTGGCGCTGCCGGCAGCGGCGTCCGGTGCCAGCAACACCGCCGTCCAGATGGCCATTACCCTGGGGGCCATGGACACCGCCCAGACCGGTGCACTGGATGCAGCGGTCACCCGCGGGGCCTTTGCCCGGATGCTTACGGCCTTTTCCGCCTACCGGGAAAGCGCGGCCTCTCAGGGCACCATCGGCACCCTGTACAAGGATGTGCCCGGCAGCTCCCAGTGGGCACCCTACATCCGCATTGCCGTGCAGAACGGCTGGATGAACGGTTATACGGACGGTACATTCCGGCCCGAAAATGCCGTCACGCTGGAAGAAGCCAGCACCGCAGTGCTCAAATTGCTGGGCTATAAGATGACCGACCTGAACGGCAGCTTCCCGGCGGCACAGCTGAACAAGGCCAGCGAGATCGGCCTGCGCAACCAGCTGGCTCGCACCCAGGGCCAGACCATGACCTACGCCGACTGCGCCCAGCTGCTGTACAATGCCCTGACGGCCAACACGGCTGCCGGCGGAGCCTACGGCACCACCCTGGGCTTTACGGTGAACAACGGCCAGGTGGATACCTCCACGGTGCTGCTCAGCAGCCTGAAAGGCCCCTTTGTGGCAGCGGAGGGCACCCAGCTGCCCTTTGCACCGGTAAGCGTTTACCGCAACGATAAGGTGTCCGATTCTGCAGAGCTGAACCAGTACGATGTGTATTATTACAGTGAAAGTCTGCAGACTGTATGGATCTATACCCGCCGCGCTGCAGGCCGCATCACGGCGGTGTCGCCCAGCGCCAGCGCTCCCACGGCAGTCACCGTGGCCGGTGTGAACTACACCCTGGGCAGCGCTGCGGTGGCGTCCAAGCTGTCCTCCCTGAACGGCGGCGGCGTGGGCGAAGTGGTCACTCTGCTGCTGGGCATGGACAATGAAGTGGCGGATGTGGTAACCGGAGAAGAAGCCGACAGCGTGTTTTACGGTGTGGTGCAGACGGCGACCCGCAGCCTGATCGAGGACAACGGCGCGGATGTGCTGCAGAAGGTCTCGGTGCTGTGCACGGACGGCGTTGCCCGCACCGTGAATGTGGACAAAAGCCTGAACTACCCCGCCGGCTGGCTGGTGGAGATCCGTGTGACGCCGGAAGGCGAGAGCGTGTCTGCCATTGGCAGCAAAAGCGTGAGCGGCACGGTGAACGAGAACGCAACGGCCTTGGGCAGCTATGCCCTGGCCGATGATGTGCAGATCCTGGATACGACTTCGGAGGGTGTGGCTGGGACGGTTCGTCCCAGCCGCCTATCGGGGACAAGACTGACCAGCCTGGATGTGCGTTACTATACTCTGAACGCAAAAGGGGAGATCGACCGCCTGATCCTGAACGATGTGACCGGCGACCTGTGGACTTACGGCGTGCTGGATGATATCCGCAATCTGGCCAACGGCCTGAACCAGGGCAGTTCCTCCGGTTCCGGCAGCGGCACCGGGTCGGACAGCAGCACCGGCAATACCGGCGGCAGTTCTTCCGGCACCGGCGATGCTTCCGGCAGCACGGCCACCACCACAACCGTGACGGATGACCTGCGCAGCATCCTGGTGCCCACCACCAGCGAGATCCTGTGGGGTGTAATCAACGGCGATATCCTGAGCACGGTGTGGAACCGCCTGACCAGCAGCACCGGCTCGCTGCTGAGCGTTGGCTTCAAGCAGATCGCTTCCGTTGCGGGGGAACCCTACAGTACGGTGCTGAACTACATTGGCGGCGGAGCCACCTATATCTGCTACGTCAACGGCAGTGCTACCAGCTTCAGCACCTCCATCAAGTATCCGGTGCTGGCCGGCGGCCTGGCTGTGCGCCGGGAAGTGACCGGTGCCGTTAAGACCATGGTGCAGCTGATGCCCATGAAGATCGACCAGGTGGGCGCGGCTTCGGTGCTGTCCGGCTCCACCCGCTACGAAATGGCGGACGATGCTCAGGTATACCTGTGGTATAAGGGCCAGTATTACGCCACCAAGCTGGCAGAGGTCAACTCCGAGGACTACTACCTGACCGGCTGGTACGACAATTTTGGCTGCGCGGCGGGCAAGCGGGTGCGCGTGATCGTGGCCGTCAAAAAGGATTGATGGGTTACTACAGTGTCCCGCGCAGAGCATTGCGCGGGCTGCGGCAGCTGCTGTATCCGCGCCGCTGCCCCTTCTGCAACCGGGTGCTGGGCAGCGTGCCCTCCTGCCCGGACTGTGCCGAAGAGCGCGAAGTACTGCGCCGCAAGCCCGGAATGCGGCTGGACCCCTCGCAGCATTACCTTGGGGATCTGAGCGGCGCGGCGGCCCCGTTCCGCTATGAGGGCTGCGTGCGGCGGGGCATCCTGCAGGCCAAGTATCAGGGCGCCCCGTGGACGGCGGTGGAACTGGGTGTGGTGCTGGCCGAGCTTGCCTTTGGCAGCACCATTGTCCTGCACGGGGCAGAGCCGGTTCCGCAGAAGGTGGAAGGGGCCGCTCTGGGATACGACTGCATCGTGCCGGTTCCGGCTTCCGGCAGCAGACGAGGGTACAATGTTCCCCAGCTGATGGCGCTGCCGTTGGCCGAAGCGCTGGGCCTTCCGCTGGAAAGCAAGGCGCTGTGCCGCACCCGCGCCAAACAACACCAGGCGGGTCTGCCCTTTGAGCAGCGCCTGGCCAATGTGGCGGGTGCATTCCGGGTGGCGGACGTCAGTCTTGTGGAAGGCAGGCGTGTGCTGCTGGTGGATGACGTGATCACCACCGGTGCCACCGCAGCGGCCTGCGCACAGGCCCTGCTGGCTGCCGGGGCCGACAGCGTGTTTGCAGTGGCCATGGCTACCGTGGAGTTCGATGCGTTTCCGGCAGGGAACCAGCCCGTGCAGGAAGAGGACGCAGACTTTTGAAAAAGTTGGCAGAAAATGCTTGACAAATCCCCGGGTGTAGGGTATACTAATTGAGCTGTGAGCGGCAGCCGCTTACAGATATCCGGGTGTAGCGCAGTTTTGGTAGCGCGCTTGAATGGGGTTCAAGAGGCCGTGAGTTCGATTCTCGCCACTCGGACCAAACAAAAATAATCCGAACTTGTTTCCGATTGGAGATGGGTTCGGATTATTTTTTTTTTCGGAACATCTGCGGCTGCACAACATGCAAAATTGTGATACGGGTTCCAGGTACTTTTGCACAAGAATCCTGCGGGTCATTCTGCGCATGTTGCACGATGCAAATTTTGTGAAAAATCGCCTTTGAAGCCAGTGGACGTTTTATGGTACAATAAAATGGAATATAAAACGCGCTGGAAAGTCTGTTTTGGACAGGCTGTTCCACTTGAAGGAAAGAGGAGCAATATGGCGGAATATCAAGCAGGAATGTGGGTCGTTTACGGAAATCTTGGTGTGCATGAAATTGAAGCGGTTGGTCCGCAGAGCTTTTGCGGGGAACCGGCGAAGGACTATTACACCCTTCGGCCCTGCTTTTCGGACGCACACGACCGCAGCTATATCCCGGCTGCAAAAGAAGGCGTTCTGCGCCCGGTCAGCTCGGCGGAGCAAATCACTGCCACGTTTGAGCGGATCAAAACAGAAGAGATGTCCGTTCCGGTTTCCAATAACCAAACCGTGCTGGCAGAGCATTATCAGGCAATGATCCACACGAATGATTTCTACGAATACCTGAAACTCTATCGGGAACTGCATCAGAAGCAGAATGCCCAGCGAAGCCGGGGCCGCAAGGTCAATACCATGGATGCGCATTTTTACCAGATGGTAGAGCGTGTTCTGCAGGAGGAGCTTGCCGTTGCGTTTCACGAAACGCAGGAAGAGGCGGGCAAACGCCTGGCTGCAGCTGTAAAGTAAAAACGGCCGCTTCCGTTCAAAAACGGGGGCGGTCGTTTTTGCGTACAGGACGGCAGTGCCGCGGCTGCTCATCTGCATCGTGGGTGAAAAGTTTTACACAGGCAGGATGGAGAGACTGGGCACCGATGCGTTCAGGCCTTTTTGGTAGGAAATAAGGCAGAAAAGAATGCCGGATTCCCCGGGGGTTGTTTGTACCCGGCACGGCAGCGGCCGGGGCGGAAAACGGTTGGGCAAGGGCGGCAGCAGCTGTCGGATCTGTAAAAAATTTCGTCTGGATTTGTGCACTTTTGCCAGGAATTGCGGCGCAAACGTGTGAATCCTGAGAAAACGGACGGGACTTTGTTTACAGAAAGGTTACAGGATGCTATAATAAAAAAGATGATTCTTTCAAAAAATGCCTGTGTGAAATAAGGGAGGAAACACCACACCGTGAAAACTGCTGCTGAAACCATACCCCATAAGAAGCTCCTGAGCCTTTTGCTCACGGTGGTGTTTGTGCTTACCTGCCTGCCTGCGGCGCTGGCAGCGGACCTGAATGTGGATGCGGGCTTCTACTTCAAGCAGAGCCGCAGCGGCACCTGCACCCTTACGGCGGCAGCAATGATGCTGCGGCGGCGGGCTTATCTGGACGGCCTGTCCGACTGGACGGATGTGACCGAGAACAGTGTGCGGCCAACGGCATGGGCCAATGGGCTTTCGCACAGCTTTACATACAAAGAGATGCAGGTGGGTTACGCCACACTGCCGTCCGGCACGCTGGCCAAGACCCAGATGCTTATTCAACTGCTGGAACAGCACCCGGAGGGCATTGTGCTGTATGACCGCAGCCAGCCCCACGCTGTGCTGCTGACCGACTACACCAACGGCGTGTTCTATTGTTCCGACCCGGCCGGGAATATTTCCTCCGGCCGCATTCCGCTTACAAGTTCCAGCGTGTCCATCGGGCGGGCTTCCTGCTACTGGTATGTGTGCGCCGATCAGAACACCGCAGCCACACAGGCGGACGGCCTGCGTCTGGAAGGAATGCGGTACCCCATCAATGTTCACACCGGCAGCGGCATGTCCCTGACCGGTACGGCCAACAGTGCGTCCTCCACCACGCTGGCCAGTGTGCAGATCGCCATTCTGGACGAAGCGGACCAGACGGTGCAGAGTGCACAGGCACAGGCCAATGCGTCCAGCTGGAGCTTCAAGACGCTGGACAATCAGATCCGCTTTGGCACGCTGCCTGCCGGTACCTATACATATATGGTCATTGTAACAGACGCCAACGGCGAGAATCTGTGCTTTACCAGTGACTTTACGGTGTCGGATGCGGCGGCCGCCAGCGCTACCTACTGGTCCGTGCAGGATACAGAAGGCGAAAAGCTGTCGCAGCAGGTGGAAGAGGCCGTTACCGATGCGGCACAGACCACCATGGACTGGCTGGGCAGCCTGTTCCAGTGGAAAAAGTAAACATACAGCATTGGCAGCCTGCTCTTGCAAAAAGGGCAGGCTGTTTTCAGTTTCCGCACAGGGTGGTGCCGGGGTAATAGTGGGCCAGAATGGCGGCGCAGCCGGCACCCTGCTCAGCCATGGCTTTGGCACCCCACTGGCTCATGCCCACCCCATGGCCGTAGCCTTTGGTGGTGATGGCAAAGCTGCCGTTGCTTTGATAAGTAATGCGGAAACAGGCACTGCGCAGCCCCAGAGCGCGGCGCAGCGCGGTGCCCGCAACGGTCTGCCCGCACACCGGCAGACTGGCAACGTACCCGGCTGCGGTCTGCTGCGGCGTGCCGAACCACTGGGCCGGGTCTGTTCCGTCTGTGGCAATGCCCAGGGCGGCCAGCTGCTGGCGTACCTGTTCGGCAGAAAACACGGCGGTGTACTCGTAGTGGTCGGCTGCCAGGTCGGTGCTGCTGTCCACCGAGATCAGGTAGGGCAGGGCGCTGTCCCAGACGTTTTCACTGGCTTCGGTGCGCCCGTTGGAAATAGCAAAATAACTGGCGGCTGCAGGAGAACCGTCATAACAGAGCACCTGAGACAGCACGCTGTCCGCCAGAGCCGCCAGACGGGCATAATTGGCTTCGTAGGCAGTGCCCCAGTAGCTGTGCAGCACCGGGTCGGTCAGGCAGCCCTGCCGCCGTGCCGGGTCGGCGGAAAACCAGCCCTGCCCGGCGTCCGGGCTGTGGTCGCGGCAGTACAGCGCATAGCTGTGGGCGGCAATGATCTGGGCTTTCAGGGCTTCGTCCGGCCAGCTCACCGGCATTTCGGCAGCTGCTGCGCCGATCAGATAATCCCGGAGCGGCAGTTCGGTCAGCTGCCCGGTGCCTTCGTCCGTAAAGCGCACCACATCCGTGTCGACAAAGGCAGCACTCTGTGCCGCCGGGGCAGGGGAGGCGGCTTCACTGCCGGATGCAGGCGCAGGGGACGGTGCGGCGGCCTGGCCCAGCACCGCCCGGGCTGCCCGGTAAGAAAGCAGCGGCAGGGCACAGCTGAGCACCAGCAGAACGGTGCACAGCAGCAGAAATTGTTTTTTCATGGCAGAATCCTCCCTTTTTTCATCCGGCAGCGGCTGCCTTCAGCATAGCGCACCCGGGCCGCAAAATGCTGCGAAAAAAGCCTGCGCGGAAAAATGGCGGCAAAAATCCCGGCTTTTTGGGGCCGCCTGTTGAGAAGTGCACACTTTGCGCTTGAATTTACTTCACAAAAGCGCTATGATAAGGCTATATCCATCAGCGAGGATGGATGGGAAAGTAGAAAAGAAACAGGACGAAAGGAGAATCCCCATGAATTTTGCGCATGCAGAAGTGGCGACCCTGGATCCGACCACGATGCGTACCTTGTGCGAAGAGTACATTGCGAACAACTACATTGACCCCGAGACCAGTGAACGTCTGGGTGTCAAGCGCGGTCTGCGCAACCCGGATGGCACCGGTGTGCTGGCAGGCCTGACCAATGTTTGTGACGTTGTGGGCTATAAAAAAGACCAGGAAGGCCATGTGATCCCCACCCCCGGCAAGCTGATCTACCGCGGCGTGAACATCAACGAGATCGTGGACGAGGCTTACCGCAACGACCGCTTTGTGTTTGAAGAAGTGATCTGGCTGCTGCTGTTCGGCAGCCTGCCCACCCAGGAACAGCTGGACGATTTCTGCGAGATCCTGGCCGAGCACCGTGCCCTGCCGGAAGGCTTTATGGACACCATGAACGCTCCCTCGCCCAACATCATGAACAAGCTGCAGCGCTGCGTGCTGGGCCTGTACTCCTACGATGAGCACGCCGAGGACCTGAGCCTGGAGAACATCCTGAACCAGAGCATCAACCTGATCGCCAGTATGC
>CAVIXY010000075.1:7524-11347 GCA_963646665.1 Bacteroides sp. CAG:545 | reverse complement strand
GGCCAAGAGCTGCCACGATGAACTGGAAACCTACTACCGCGCAGCGGTGGACTTTGCCAAAGTAGACGAAGCCGCAGCCCGGTGTGCGGAGCTGTTTGGGTTGGAGTGATTTGCTTCCTGTAAAGAACGCTGCTTCCCGGAACGGCCCTTCCCGTGAAAAAGCAGATCGGGAAAATCCGCAGATTTTCCTGATCTGCAAAATAAAAAATAATTTTTTCCTCTGAGATTGTCAGAGCGAAGCGGAGACAATTCTAAATCGTCCAGCCTGAAAGGAAGTGAAACCATGGCAACTGTCCGTCTGCCCATCCGGCAGCTGGTGGAGTTTTTGCTGCGCACCGGCAGCATCGACAGCCGCTTTACCGGCTTTGACCGCGCCAACGAGGGCGCACGCATCCACCGCAAACTGCAGAAAGCCGCCGGCGAAGGCTACCAGGCAGAAGTTGCCCTGCGCGCAGACTATGCGGCAGGCGGCATGGAGTTTGTGCTGGAAGGCCGGGCAGACGGTATTTTTATGGACGAAACCGGCACCACCGTCATAGATGAGATCAAGACCACAGCGGTGCCTTATGAGGAAATCACAGAGGACATGAACCCCTGCCACTGGGCGCAGGGCATGGTGTACGGGGCCATTTACAGCGCCCAGCAAACCCTGCCGGAACTGTGCGTGCAGCTGACGTATTATCAGATCGACACGGATCAGATCCTGCGCTTTGTGCGCCGCTTTTCCCGGCAGGAGCTGGAGCAGTTCGTGCAGAAACTGATGGCACAATACGCTCCCTGGGCGCAGCGGCAGCTGAGCTGGACTGCCCGGCGCACCCAAAGCCTTGCCGCCCTGCGGTTTCCCTTTGCGGAATACCGGCCCGGGCAGCGGGCACTGGCAGGCGAGATCTACCGGACCTGCCGCGCCGGAAAAACAGCCGGGCACAAGGGCGGCACACGGCTGTTCTGTCAGGCTCCCACCGGCATTGGCAAAACCATGAGCGCGGTTTTTCCGGCCCTGAAAGCCATGGGCGAGGGCTGCAGCGAAAAACTATTCTACCTCACCGCCCGCAACACCACCCAGGCCGCCGCTGAGGATGCCGTTGCCCGCCTGCGGGCTGCAGACCCCGGCCTTGCTCTGCGCAGTGTGACCCTGGCCGCCAAAGAAAAGGTCTGCCTGCACCCGGATGCTGAAGGCCGCCCCGCCTGCCTGCCGGAAAGCTGCCCCTATGCCAATGGCTACTACGACCGCGTGAAAGATGCCCTGACCGCTCTACTGGACGATGAAGGCCTGTTGTTTGACCGTGCTGCCCTGGCGGCGGCCGCGCAGCAGTTTACCGTATGCCCCTTTGAGCTGGGGCTGGACCTGAGCGAATGGTGCGATGTGGTAATTGGCGATTACAATTACCTGTTTGACCCCGTGGTGCACCTGCGGCGCTTTTTTGACGGAGCGGGCGACTGGCTGTTTTTGGTGGACGAAGCCCACAACCTGCCGGACCGCGCCCGGGCCATGTACTCGGCACGGTTCTGCAAGAGCAGCCTGACGGACGCCAGGCGCGCCCTGGGCAAAGGCAAAAGCGCCCTGAAAACCGCGCTGACCAAGGCCGACAAAATCCTGCGGGAAACGCGGCGTGCCTGCGAGCAGCTGGCTCCCCGGCGCGGCAGCTCTGCAGCGGCAGATCCGGCCCCTGTGCAGACCAGCCTTCTGGCGGAGGATGCCGCCCCGGCCCTTGCCCTGCCCCAGCCGCTGTATGCCCAGAACGGAACCGTGTTTTTGCAGGAGCTGCCCGCCGCACTGCTGGCCCCCCTGCGGGCTGTGCAGGCCCCTTTGCAGGACTGGCTGGAGCAGAACCCGGACGCCGATGCCCACGCCCAGCTGCTGGAGCTGTATTTTGCGGTGCAGGATATCACCCGGGCCGCTGAGCGGTACGACAGCCATTTTGTCACCCAGCTGACGGCCTGGGGCAGCGAGCTGGAGCTGCAGCTGCTCTGCCTGGACCCGGCCCCCTTTGTGGACGCCAGCCTGGCCGCCGGGCGCAGTGCGGCCCTGTTCAGTGCCACGCTTACGCCGCCTGCCTACTACCGCAATGTGCTGGGCTGCCCGGAGGCCCGGGCCGTGGCGCTGGAAAGCCCTTTCCCGCCCGAGCACCTGGGCCTGTTCTGCCTGCCGGGCATTTCCACCCGCTACCGGGACCGGGAGGCCAGCGTGCCCGCCGTGTCCAACGCACTGGCCGCGCTGGCCCGGGGCAAAGTGGGCAATTATCTGGCCTTTTTCCCCAGCTATGCCTACCTGCGGCAAGTGCACGAGGATTTTGCCGCCCGTTACCCGGAGATCCGCACCCTGGTGCAGGAAAGCGGCCTGGATGATGCGGCCCGGGCCGCCTTTCTGGCACAGTTCTCCCCCGCCCCTGCCGCTACCCTGCTGGGCTTTGGCGTGATGGGCGGCATCTTTGGCGAAGGCGTAGACCTTGTGGGCGACCGGCTGATCGGCTGTGCCATTGTGGGGGTGGGCCTGCCGCAGGTGAACCCGCAGCAAGAAATGCTGCGCCGCTACTACGAAGAGCAGAGCGGCACCGGCTTTGATTACGCCTACCGCTGCCCCGGCATGAACAAGGTGCTGCAGGCCGCCGGGCGGGTGATCCGCACCCCGGAGGACAAGGGTGTGGTGCTGCTGCTGGACGACCGCTTTGCCCAGCCGGACTATACCCGGCTGTTCCCGCCCCACTGGAAGCATCTCCGGTATCTCTCCGGCACCGGGGAGCTGGCACAGGCGCTGGAACGGTTCTGGAACGCATAAAAACGCCCCCGCTGCGGCGTTGACCCGTGGCGGAGGCGTTCTTGCTTTGTGGTATTTCCCGGTTACCCCAGGCAGATCTCCCGGACCAGGGCAGCCCACTGCTCCGGGTAACAGGCCAGCAGTTCTTCGTGCTGCAGGTTCTGCTCATGAAGGATCGGATGGGCATAGTGCTGCTGGTAGCGGGCACGGTACCGTTCCCCCATTTTGAGGGCATAGAAGATATGGATAGCCGTGGGGCCGTCCCAGTGGTCCGGCAGCGGGGTGACCATATCGGAATAGAACTGGTTTTTGCAGCTCTGCATGGAAACATAGGGCCGGGCACCGCCCATCATTCTCATAAAGGCATCCACATAGGCTCCCATCTCCTGCCGCCGCTTTTCCATGCGGCGCTGGAAAAAGCCCAGCTTGAAATTACCGTCCCGGATCACCGGGTAGATCAGCGGCATGGCAAGGTCTGTCATGAGCTTTGCCTTCCAGTGTGCAGCCTGATCCAGGTCTGAGCTGCCCAGAATGCCGATGTCCAGCCGGATGTTCTGCCGCGCCGCCAGCAGCCCCACAAAGCTGCCGCCCAGGCTGCACCCGTATGCCGCGTGCAGGTGCCCGCCGCAGTGGGTGTTGACATAGGCTTCAATCTTGGCCGTTTCTGCCAGCATGGTGGGGAAGGTTGCTTCCGGCTCGGTCTCATCAAAGCCATCGTACGAGACGCACAGCACATGGAAGTATGGTTCCAGCAGCGGGATCACCTCGCCGAAATTGCCCTTCCAGTGGCAGCAGGTGCCGGGCAGCAGCATAAGGGTCGGCCTGGCCGCATCGCCGAACGTGTAAATTTTCATGAATTTCTCCTCCGCAGTTTGCGATCGCTGACTTTCATTCAACAAAACAGCGCAGACAGTTCCAAGCTGCCTGCGCCGTTTTTTGCATTATTTTGCCGCCTGCAGGCTGTCCCAGGACGGCATCTCGCCGCGCAGCTTTTCCCACATGGGCATAGCGGTGCCCGCCTGTTTCCGAAGCGCCTCAAAGGCTTCGTCCAGGTAGCGCATCTCCCCT
>CAVIXY010000075.1:0-7514 GCA_963646665.1 Bacteroides sp. CAG:545 | reverse complement strand
CCGCGTGCATGGCATGGTCGGACGCACACAGGCGGCCCAGCGGTGTTTTGGCCATGACAAACAGCATGGCGTCCATTTTGCGGCGGGCCGAGGTGCCGGGCCTGAAGTTGTCGGTATTGTCTGCATCGTTTACCGGAATGCCAAGGGTCTTGAGCATCTCACAGGCCTCGTAGGCCGCGTCCAGAATGGCCCCGCGCTGCTGCTTGGTGGCCCGGGTCAAGTCGCCGTTGCAGGCGT
Source organism: Bacteroides sp. CAG:545 (assembly GCA_963646665.1). Classification (GTDB taxonomy): domain Bacteria; phylum Bacillota; class Clostridia; order Oscillospirales; family Ruminococcaceae; genus Faecalibacterium. The sequence continues at coordinate 7,277 of CAVIXY010000075.1, read as the reverse complement.
AGCACACATAGCAGATGGGCAGAATAAACGCCGCGTGGCACTTGAGCCACTCATCCATATCGCCGTAGAAGCTCAGCTTGTACTTCACGCCGTCAAAAGCGGTTTTGAGCCGGGTGCGGAAGGTGCCGGAAAGCGGTGCTGTGGCACCGCCCACCGTCATGCCTGCACTGGCATACACGCTGATCACCCGGTCGTGCTCCCGGCGGCCTGCCGTGTTCTGGAAACCGAACGCCACCTTATCTGCCGGGCGCTGCATGGCTTCCAGCACCTGTTTTGCCTGCGGGTCGTTGCCCACAAACACCACATACGGGCTGTTGTCCGCCTTCAGGGCTGGCAGAACCGCCGGCAGCTGCCCTGCCTGCATCACCACAAACACAAGGTCGTAGCTGTCCTCCGGCGTCAGGGTGTCGATGGTGCGCACCCGGTCCACCGTTGTTTTGCGCTGTACCCAGTGGCGGATGACCAGCCCCTTTTGGTCGATCATGTCCTTCCACTCGCCGCGCGCCAGCAGGGTGACATCATTTTTCTTGTTCTGCAGCAGAACATGGGCCAGCTCACAGCCCAGAACGCCTGCGCCATACACCAGGATCCTCATACCAATGTACCTCCCATCTGCCTTGGAAAGGGGTTGTTACTTTTTCAAGAAGGAGAAAAAGCCCTTTTTCTCATACGGTGCACTGGAAACACCCTTGACCTCATAGCCGGTGGCGTTGATGGCATCCCGCAGCTTTGCCTCGTCCAGAGGCTGCTCGGTGTGGATCACCGTCTGGCCCTTGGTGTGGGAAGAAGCCACCTTTTTTACCTCCGGAAATGCCTTGCGCACTGCCTCGTTGACATGGCTCTCGCACATGCTGCACATCATACCATCCACTTTTACGATCGTTTCGATCATGGTTATACCCTCCATTTTCTGCCCGCTCGGCCCGGATGCCGGAAGCTGTTCCGCTCCGTTAGCAAGTGCTAACCATTCGTCCAAACAAAACGCTGTCAGGAACCTGCCCCGGCAGCGGTGCGGAGCATTGCCCGGAATCCGAAGGGTCTGCTCATCAATTGGCACGCGGGATCTATGGTTTCATCATACCACACCGGAGTATAAATTGCAAGCCGTCAATACTCCACCCCGGCCCGGGCGGCGATGCCTTTTTGGTAAGGGTGGCGATGGCACTTCATTTCGGTCACATAGTCTGCCGCATCCAGCATCCACTGCGGGGCCGCATGGGCCGTGAGCGCACACTCCTGCCCGGCGGGGCGCTGCAGCACGGCCTTTTGCAGCAGGGCTTTGTCCACCATGCCCAGCTCCCAGGCGCTGCCGGCCTCGTCCAGAACAAGCAGGTCCGCCTGCCGGGCCATGGCTGCCGCAAGGTTTTCGTTCTGCAGCCGGCAGGTAGCGGCCTTTTCGGCTTCGTTCATCTGAAAGACGAATTTCTGTCCGGCCTTGCCGCGGTACACCACCGCGCCCAGCTGTTCCAGCAGCGGGATCTCGCCGCTTTTTCCGCCCTTTAAAAACTGCACGATCACCACCCGTTTGCCGTTGCCCAGTGCACGCAGCGCAAGGCCCATGGCGGCGGTGGTTTTGCCCTTGCCGTCTCCGTAATACAGATGCAGCAGCCCGGTTTGTGTTTCCATCTTCTGCGCCCCCTTTGTCTGGCTTTATGATAGCACGCCGCCGGGCAAAAGGCAATCCGCCGGGGGATTTTCTGCTTGACAAACCCCTGCGGTGCATGATACACTTCTGGCAGCAGTTTGGTTTTGCAAACCCACCGTTCCTTTCGGGACGGCGTTTCTTTTTGTACAAAAGTTAGTACATTCTAACATTCTCAGCCTGATTCATTCAACCCGGAACAAGAAAGGAAATTCCCTATGAACCGCATCAAAAAAGGTCTCTTCATTGCCCTGGGCTGCATCAGCCTGGCACTGGGCACCATCGGCATCGTGCTGCCCATTCTGCCCACTGTGCCCTTCTACCTGCTCACGGCATTCTGCTTTGCCAACAGCTCCCAGCGCCTGCACGACTGGTTTGTGCATACCACCGTGTATAAAAAGTACATTGGCAGCTACTTCCGCCGCCGCGGCATGACCAAAAAGGCCAAGTGCCTGCTCATTGGCACAGTAACGGCCATCATGGTGCCGGGCTTCATCCTGATGGACAAAGTTCCCGTGGGCCGGGCCATCATGCTGATCGTGTGGGTGGGCCACATCTTCTATTTTGGCTTCAAGGTGCGCACCATCACCCAGCAGGAAGCCGATGAAGCCATGGCCGAGGCCCTGGCAGACGCTGAATAACACAAACGCAGCAGCCCCCGGCAAGGCACCTTTTTGCAGTGCTTTGCCGGGGGCTGTTCTGTTTTACCACCAGGCATGGGCCAGCCGCCGGTACACTTTGATGGCGTCCCGGATGTGAAACGGCTCAGTGGCATGGCTGCCGGGCGCATACAGCGTGATCAGAATGTACTGCCTGCCATCCACCTGCGCCAGGCTGGCCAGACACAGCCCTGCCGCACTGGTATAGCCCGTTTTTCCGCCCAGAATCATTCCGTTGGGGATCTCGTCCCCGTCCAAATGGCTCAGCAGCGTGCTGACAAGCTGCAGGCCGTCCGGGTGCTGCGGAGTGGGGCTGCAGGTGTATTCCTCTGTGGTAAACACCGTGTAAAAGGTCTGATTCTGCAGCGCTGCGCACAGCAGCACCGCCAGGTCCTCTGCCGTGCTTTTGTGGTTGGTGCCGGTCAGGCCGGTGGGGTTCTCGAACCAGGTATGGTTCATGCCAAGCTCCCGGGCCTTTTGGTTCATCAGGGCCACAAACGCTTCTTCGCTGCCGCTGACCTGCCGGGCCAGCGCTTCGCAGCACTCAGCGCCGGAGGGCAGCATGGCACCGTACAGCAGGTCACGCAGGGGTACAGTCTCCCCGGGGGCAAAGCCTGCCATGGATGCCCCCTGCGCTTCCAGGTCCGGAAAGATCTCCTCCGGCAAGGTAACCGGCACATCCAGCTCCGGGCAGGCTTCTGCAGCCAGAAGCACTGTCATCATTTTGGTCAGGGACGCCGGAGCACAGGGTTCTCTGGCGTTTTTCTGCGCCAGGACCGTCTCAGTCTGCCGGTCCAACAGAATGGCGCTGCGGCTGGAAATGCCCAGCAGCAGGTTTTTGTGCAGAAACACAAACAGCAGCAGCGCCGCTGCCAGCAGGCAGAGCGCCCGCCGCCTGCGCCGTGCCCGGCGGCGCGTGGAATATTTCATAACAGGTCGCATCCTTTCCTTCCAAACAAAAAAGCGCTTTTATCTCTTACTACGAGACAAAAGCGCTTTTTGCTGCAGGAAATGCGGCTTTGGGGCTTATTTCAGCTTCATGCCATCGCTGAAGGCTGCGCCTACGCGCTCGCCCAGCACATGGTAGCCGTTGTGCACCGGCTCATACGCAATGGGGTGGAACTTTTCCATGCTGATGGAACCATCTTCGCCCAGGATGCGCTCATCGACGCTGATGTTCACGATCTCACCAATGATGTTGCCTTCTTCGGTGCTGCGCACATATCTGCACTCCAGCGTCAGGGGCAGCTGGGCGAACAGCGGGGCATTCACAGCAGTGCTCTTTACTGCAGTCAGGCCGGATTTTTCCATCTTATCCGGCGTATTGTTGCCCGAAACAATGCCCACATAATCGCAGGCGGCTACGTTCTCTGCATCGGCAAAGCTGATGGTAAAGGCTTTGTTCTGTTTGATGTTCTTGGTGGTCTTGTGGCCTTCGCTCAGGCACAGCTCCACCAGGTTGGCATCGTACAAACCGCCCCAGGCTGCATTCATGGCGTCCGGCTTACCGGCCTCGTCATAGGTGCCGATGATCAGCACCGGCACCGGGTAAAACCACGATTGGGCTTGAACTCTTTACGCATTGCAAAAACACTCCTTATCATGGCCGGACAGTTTCCGGGAAATCAGAATTCCTAGAATTCTGATATGATTATAGCATATTTCTGCGGGAATGCAAGCCGGGCGTTACTTCTGCTCTCCGTGTTCATACCGTTTTGCCGCCCATACAATTGCCCCAAACAGACTGCCAATGTACACCACCAGCACCGCCGCATACAGCTTTTCTCCTGCATAGGGCCGGGCAAATTCTGCGACCGCGCAGGCAGGCGGCACCAGCACAAGGGACAGCAGCGACCAAACGCGGAATACCTTTAAGATATGCGGCCAGTTGCGGTTGTTGTAGTAAATGCCCGGAATGTGCATATGAAATGCCCCATGCGCAAACTGCGAGATGCGGTTTTCATCGTAATAGCGGGGCAGTGTTTCTTCCATCCAGAACAGTGCATAGGCCCCGTATATCACGCCCAGACCACCCCCTACAATCAGGATCGTCCGGCCCACCTCTGCCGTAACAATCCCCAGCAGCCAAACGGCCAGTGCTTCGGCAAAGCCCAGCACACAGCAGACTGCATACAGGGGCAGATACTTTTTCACCCGCTCCCGAGTGCGTTCCGGCGGTTCTGCCTGAAAGGTCAATGCCTTCCGGACCAGCTCGTCCACTTCTTCTGTAGTAAAGCACCGTTCCTGCGGGGTCCGGCTGCCTTCCAAAAGTTCGGTCACGGTCACGCCCAGTTTGTCTGCCAGCGGCAGCAGCAGCGAAACGTCCGGCAGGCTCAGGCCTCGTTCCCACTTGCTCACAGCCTTATCGGAAATGTACAATTCCTCTGCCAGATCTTTCTGGGTCCAGCCCCGCTCCCGGCGCAGCTGCGCCAGAAATCTTCCAAAAGATGCTTTGTCCAGTTCTTTCATGCCTGGTGTCCTCCTGTTTGGTTTTTCAGGCTCCATTGTAGCCGTTTCCCGCCCAGCAGGCAACCGACAGACAGTAGAATTTTCACAGCAGCGTTTCTTTTTGCGTTACCGGCACCGCAATTTCGGTCACAAAGGCGTTGGGATCATCCGAGATGCAGTTGTCGATCAGGGCAGTCTCGCGGGAAAATCCGTTTACTTCCAGTCCCTCGGCGCGGATGCATTCCAGCAGTTTTGCATAGTGGGCCGGGGCTTCTCCATGGCTGCCCCGGAACCGGACCGTCAGATGCTCGCCCTCCGGCAGCGTTTCCACGGTGCCTTCGTATTCGTCCTCCGGGTCCATCCGCAGAAACACCCGGTCATAGCAGGTAAACCGCCCCTGCAGCAGGTGCTCCGGGGAAATGCCTACTCCCACCTTGCCCAGATAGCTCAGCGGCATCTTCTGATGGGCTTCCAGCTTGCGGATGGACCGTTCCAGCCAAAGGTAAGAGTCAAACCGCACAGTCTCCTCTGCCACAACCACCCGGCAGGATGGCAGCACCGCCCGATGCACCACTTCCAGTTCGGAGCGGCGAGCATCCTCCAGCTGATCCAGGCGGTTGGTAATCTTCCGCTCAATGATTGCCAGTTCCTGCTGTTTCCGGGCGATCAGCTCTTTCTGATGACGCAGCTTTTCTACAATGGAGTCCACGTCCCGGTTCTGGATGTAGCCCGCGATCTCTTCCAGCGGCAGCCCCAGCGCCCGCAGGTAGCGGATGCTGGTCAGCTGTTCAAACTGACGGACACTGTAATAGCGGTAACCGGTGGCCGGGTCCACAACTTCCGGTTTCAGCAGCCCCACCTGTTCGTAATGGCGCAGAGTGCCCACGCTGACATGGTATAGCTTTGCCACTTCCCCGATCTGAAACAGTTCGCTCTCAGCCATGCAGTGTCTCCTTCTGCTGCCGTTTCAGCCACAGGTAGGCAAAGACGCATACCACGCTGGAAAACAGCGAGCCGCCTGCCGATGCCAGACCCATGGGCAGCAGCGTCTGCGGGAAAAGCCTGGACGCAAAGTAAGCGCCCGGCACACGCACCAGCAGAATGGACAGGGTGTTGTGCAGGAACGACAGCCCCGATTTGCCATAAGCACAGAAATAACCGCTGAAGCTGAACTGAATGCCTGCAAACAGGCAATCGAAAATATAGCCCTTGATATAGGAAGCGCCTGCCAGCACCACCGCTTCATCGGAGGTAAACGGCCGCACCACTGCCAGTGCCGCAAACTGCATTAGCACTGCCATTACCGTGCCAAACGCCACGCCAATGCCAATGGCATACCGCAGAATGCTGTCCACACGGTCGTGCTTGCCTGCACCGATGTTCTGCGCACCCAGTGCCGACACAGTGGACAGCATGGAGCTGGGCACCAGGAACAGGAAGCTGATAATTTTTTCCACAATGCCCACAGCGGCGGCGTCCGTCAGGCCGCGCTGGTTGGCAATGATAGTGATGATCATAAAGGATACCTGAATAAAACCGTCCTGCAGCATCACCGGTACGCCAATGGCAAGGATCTCGCCCAAAATGGTTTTGCGCGGTCTGAAGTCTGCAGCCGACAGGCGAACCCCGCTGCGGCGCTTGAGGATCACGCACAGCGACAGCACCACACTGACCAGCTGCGACAAGGTTGTGCCCAATGCCGCGCCGGCCGGGCCAAGATGCAGTGCCCCAATAAACAGGTAGTCCAGCACAATGTTGCTGGCGCAGGCCACTGCAATGAAATACATGGGGCTTTTGGAATCCCCCAGGCCCCGGAAAATGGACGCCATAATATTATACGCCGTGATGCACGGAATGCCGATGAAGCAGATGATCAGATAGGTTTTTGTTCCCGCTGCCGCCTGTTCCGGAACCGACACCAAGCGAACGATCGGCCCAGCCAAGCCTACCAACACGGCAGCCAGCACGACAGAACCCGCCAGAAACAACGTAACCGTATTGCCAATGAGCCGCGCTGCCTTGGCGTGATCCTTTGCGCCAACGGCCCGGCCAATGGTAACGGTCGTACCCATAGCCAGGCCCACGATCATCACGGTGATCATGTGCATTACCTGGCTGCCAATGGACACGGCTGTGGTACTGGCCACTCCATCAACCTGCCCGATGATGAACAGGTCCGCCATGCCGTACAGCGTTTGCAGAAAATACGAAAGCAGATACGGCAGCGAAAAATAAAAAATGCTCTTGAGCACGCTGCCGCTGGTCAGATCTTTTTCCATGATTTGTTTGCCCGTTCTCCCCTCTTTGCCGTCACTTCATTTCCGGCTGGTACACCAAACGGGCGCTCCTTTCCGTCATAGATAGTAAACCCTATAACGGTTGTAGAGTCAAGACTTTATTTTAATAAAGAAATAGTCGGATTGAAATTTCGGCTGTTTTCACATGATAAAAAGCCATGAACCTTGAACTGGTCCGTAAAAAGTAGACAATAGACAAAAAGCCTCCCCGTGTAGGATAATAGAACTGCA
>CAVIXY010000074.1:0-11358 GCA_963646665.1 Bacteroides sp. CAG:545 | reverse complement strand
TGTTGAGAGTCACCCTACATAGGGCTCTTTTTGTGCATGTCTACTATTTCTGGGGCGGTTCAATCCCGCAGGCTTTTCTGAGCTTCAGAATCAAAAATATTTTTACCTTGAATCATGCCCAGAGCAGCGCAGAGGGCATTTCAAATCGTCATTTCTTCTTCAGCTGTTCCGCCAAACCGTCCCGGGGCGTAACGTACACGGTGGTATACACCTCGTACAGCACCATGCCGGGCTTTGCACCGTTGGCTTTCCAGATGTTCTTCACCTCGGTGGTATCCACCGCTACTTTGGCACCGGTGCCCGCCTTGTAGGTGCTGGAGTAGATTACAGCCAGCTCGGCAGCTTCCTGTTTGGTGCTGTCCGGGATGTCCTCACCCCGGCTCATGACCACCACATGGCTGCCGGGAGCCTTCTGCACATGGAACCACAGGTCCTTGCCGCGGGCGGTGTGCAGGGTGAGCTTGTCGTTCTGGGCGTTGTTGCGGCCCACCAGGATCTCGAACCCGTCACTGGACGTAAATCGCAGGAAGTCTGCGGGCTTCTGGCGCTTGTCGCGCTGCTTGTAGTATTTCAGGTAGCCCTGGCTCTTCAGCTCGGCACGGATCTCGTTGAGGGCAGCCTCACCGGAAGCAGACTCCACCTCGTACAGCACCGTTTCCAGATAGGCAATCTCCTTTTCGCCCTCGGCCAGCAGGTCCACCAGCATCCGGGCAGCCGTCTGCTTCTTCTTGTAGTTCTTGAAGAAGTTCTGGGCATTCTGGCTGGGGGTAAAACGCAGGTCCAGCGGAATGGTCACCTCTTTGCCCTCGTCATACCAGTTGGGCACCGTGATGCTTTTCATGCCCTTCTGGGCCAGGTAGAGGTTGGCGGACAGCAGCTCGCCGTACAGACGCAGCTTCTCGCTTTTGCCGCTGGCGGCCAGCTCTTCCTGCCGGGCTGCCTGCTTGCGCACGGCACGCTCGTACATGTTGTGCACAGCTTTGTGCAGCTCCTTGCTCTTGGTGCGCAGGCGCTCGGCACGGTCCTTCTCAGCATAATAGCCTTCCAGCATGGCATTGAAGGAGGGCCATTCCTTGATGATGTACTTCTCGCCGTACTGCTGCGGGCGGAAGAAGGTATATTCAATGGGCTTGCCGTCCGGGTCGGTGACGCTGCAGGGGCAGCCGCCGTCTGCGTGCAGCTCCTTCAGCTCGTCAATGGCGGCCATGAGCTGCAGTTTCTGGGCTTCGGTCAGCTCGTTGGCGGGCAGGTGTTCCCCGTTGAAGGCACGCCAGGCGGCTTCCCGGCAGACCACCGGGCCAACGCCCGCCACAGTCTTGTTCAGGGCGTCCGCCACGGGCAGGTCCCGCTGGCAGGCTGCCGCCACAATGGACGCCGAACTGACCAGCAGAAAATCCGGCCGGGCAGGCTTGGGGGGCGTGGTGTAGGGCAGGCCCGGCAGCAGCTGCCGCACATCGCTGTCCTCAAAATCCACCCGCTTGAGGGCGTCAATGATCTTGCCGTTCTGCACCAGCACCAGGTTGGAGTAGCGGCCCATCAGCTCAGCGCACAGGGTGTTGCGCACCAGGTCGCCCATCTCGTTGGTGCACTGAAAATCGAAGTACACAATGCGGTCGCCCGGCTCCATGCGCACATCCAGCAGCTTGCCGCCGGTCAGATGCTTGCGCATGAGCATACAGAACGAGGGCGGGGTCTCCGGGTTTTCAAAGGTTTCTTCGGTCAGGCAGACGCGGGCGGAGCCGCTGCGGGCCGAAAGCAGCAGCGCATAGGTGTCCGTGCGGGTGCGCAGGGTGATGACCAGCTCATCGCGGGTCGGTTCAAACAATTTTGCGATCTTGGCGTCCGTCAGGGTGGCTTTCAGCTCCCGGGCCGTCAGCGCCAGTGTCGCGGCATCCAATGCCATAATGGTTACCTCGTTTTATGATTTAGAATGGCCGCCGCGTTCGCTCTGGCCATCTTCAGCGGAAATTTATCTTTTTAATTGTAATCCAGAAAAATCTGCGGATTTTTCTGGATTACTTTTTCACGGAAGGGGTCGCAGAGGGCTGCTTCATCTTAGCCGGAACATCGCCGGAAGGAAAAGCAGCGGCTTTCCTTTATAAATAAGTATACGGGTCTTTATTTGCTTCGCTCACCAGCACTTCCAGGCCGGGCAGTGCGGCGCGCAGCTTCTCCGCCACGGCGGCGGTCACCGGAAATTCGGTGGCGTAATGCCCCGCCGCGATGAGCGAAAGGCCCAGCCGCCGGGCATCGCAGGCGTGGTGATGGTTGGCTTCGCCGGTCAGCAGGCAGTCGGCGCCCTGCGCGATGGCATCTTCAAACAGGCTGCCGCCCGCGCCGCTGATCACCGCCAGCCGATGCACCGGCCTGCCGGTGTCGGCAAACTTGACCTGCACCACCGGGCCGGCATCCGGCGCATTGCACCGGGCCGCCAGCACCCGCTGGGCCTTGCGGGTCAGCTCCAGCACCGTGATGGGGTCGATCTCCCCCACCCGGCCGCAGCCCTCGGCAAAGGCGGTGCGGTCCTTCATGCCAAACAGGTCCGCCAGCACATCGTTGACACCGCCTTCTGCGGCATCCAGGTTGGTGTGCATACACACCGCCGAAATGCCTGCCCGCACCAGCTGGTAAGGCACATCCTGCGGGCCGATCTTTTTGAGCGGGGCAAAAATGACCGGGTGGTGCGCCACGATCACTTCACACTGCTTTGCGGCGGCTTCTTCCACCACCTCGGGGGTGATGTCCAGCGTCACCAGCACGCGGCGCACCTCGCCGCCGCAGTCCACCAGCAGGCCGGGGTTGTCCCAGTGCTCCGCCAGCTCCAGCGGGGCAATGCGCTGCATTGCTTCATAAAGCTGCTGTACAGTTGTCATCGTTTTCCTCTTTCGCGCTTCTGTCTCTGCGCCCTCATCCGGCGCTTCGCGCCACCTTCTCCCGACCGGGAGAAGGCTGTTATTGTTCGCCCCGTAAAATCGCGTCAATCTCCTGCGCCAGTTCGCTGCCGTCCGGCACACCCAGACGGAAGCGGGGCAGTTTGGCCTTCTGCCAGGCGGCGTAACCCTCCCCTTCCGGCCATGCGCCCGTCTGGCCGAACAGGCATTCCGCAAAGGTCGGCGTGCGGACTTCGCCGGTGTACTCGGCGGCCATCACCGCATACCAGCGGCCCGCCGCCTGCACGGGGCGGTCGGCAGCAAGGGCAAAGCCGTGGGTCCACAGCCAGCGGCGCAGTTCACTGTGCCGGGTGGCGGGCACCATAATGACGCGCGGCCCGCCTACCGTGAACACCCAGGGAGCCTTTTCCAGGATCTCCCAGGTAGTCTGGGCCGAGACCCCCGCCAGCACGATGCTGCCCACTTCGCCTTCCGATAACACAGAAAGACCGTCACCGAGCCGAAGCTCAGCGCGGTCTTGGCAGCCTGCATGTTCCAGCGTCTGCTTTGCTTTGGCCAGCGGGCCGGGGCGCAGGTCGGCCCCGATCACCTTGGGGTACCGGCCCGAAGCCGCCAGCACCGCCGTCAGCTTGCCGTGGTCACAGCCGATGTCCGCCACCGGCTGGCCGGGGCGCACCAGTTCGGCGGCAGCGGTCAGACGCGCATCCAGTGTGGACAGCAACTCAGGCCTTCTTTGCGGCCAGGTGCTCGTTCAGCTTCTCGATCAGCTCTTCGCAGTCCACGCCGTGCACTGCGCAGGCTTCCTCGATGCTCTCCCCGCGGGAAGCCGGGCAGCCCAGGCAGTGCATCCCGATCTCCATAAAGTAGGGGGCAGTGGTCTGATCCATGTCCAGGATGTCGCCGATGATGGTCTCACGGGTGACCTGCTTGGGGGTGTTGTTCTCCTCTTTTTTGAGCATATTGAAAATATCAAACATGATGAAATTCCTTTCTGTAATCATTGCGGATAACAGCAAAACCTACTGTCTCTCTATACTATACCCTAATCAGGTGGTATTTTGCAAGTATCTGGCCGGAAAATCACGGTTCCTGGTAATCCTTTTCCAGCGAGAAGCCGCGCCCGCTCACCTCGGTCACGTGGCTCACGATCATAAAGCAGGTGGGGTCGATGGTGTGGGCCAGCTTTTCCAACCGGGGCAGCTGCCGGTTGGAAATCACGCTCAGCAGCACCTGCTCCGGCTCCCGGCGGTAGGCCCCCTCGCCGTGCAGGATGGTCACACCGCGGTCCAGCTCGGCCTGAATGGCCTTGCAGATGGCGTCCGCCTGTGCACTGATGATCTTGACCTCGGTGCGGGTGGTGCCCAGCAGCAGCACTTTGTCCAGCACCATGGTGTACACAATGACCAGCACAATGCCGTACAGCGACTGCTGCAGCGGGCTGAAGGCCGCCTGCATGGCCAGAATGGCAAAGTCAAAGGCCATCATGGTGGCGGACACCGGCAGGTGGAACCACTTGTTGAGCACCAGCGGCGGAATGTCCATGCCGCCCGTGGAAGCCCCGGCCCGGATGGTGATGCCCAGCGAAACGCCCACGCCCAGGCCCGCAAAAACGGTGTTGAGCACCAGGTCCTCCGTCAGCACAAAGCTGCCGAACAGCCGCTCCCACAGCGCCAGGAACAGCGGGCTTAACACGGTGCTGGCAATGGTGTTGAGGGCAAACTTGCGGCCCAGCACCACCCAGCCCAGCACCAGCATGGCCACGTTGACCACAAACAGCACCCCGGACACCGTAAGCCCGGCGGCCTTGTTCACCGCCAGCGCAATGCCGGTGGCACCGCCGGTGATCAGGCCGGACGGCATCAGAAACAGCACCACCGTGAGCGCATACAGTGCGTTGCCCACCAAAATGGACGCCGCACTGTACACGGCCTGCTGCTTGTGTGAAAGTTGAATCATATCATACACCCTTTTCCTGAAAATCTTTCTTCTATGATAACGATAACGAAAAACGCCGCGTTTATCAAGCGTTCGGCGATAAACACGGCGTTTTGTTCGGTTTTTGGGGGCGGATCAGGCCGGTGCCTCGTCCTCTTCCATCAGGCGCAGGCCGGCGGTATCGGTGACCGGCAGCGAGAACACAATGGCTCCCGCCTTGGGGCCGGCCCCTTCCATAATGGCCTTCATGATGGTGTTTTTCTGGGCGGTGCGGCTCACGATGAGCACCAGCTCCTTTTCGTTCACCAGCTCCACACCCATAAAGTGGGCAGCCCCTTCCATGCCGGTGCCCTTGGCGTGGATCACAGTGCCGCCGCCGGCCCCGGCGGCCCGGGCCGCATCCATGATGGAGCCGGTGTGCCCCTGGTTGGCAATTACCAGCAAAAGTTCGTAACGGGTATCCTTCAAGGTGCTTTCCTCCTCCCAGTGCAGGGGCTGATGTTCGGTAAGAAACTGCAGTGCCCGCTTGCCGCCAATGCTGCTCAGCGGTACGGTGAATGCAATGCCGGTGCCCGGCACATCAATGCGCAGGCGGCGGCGCAGATCGCACTGGATCTTCTGCCAGCTCTCGGCGGTGACCACAGCCAGCAGCACCGCCTTCTCGGTTTTTTCCAGCCCCAGGGTGGACAGGGTCTCCTGCACCGCCGTGCCGGAGCCGACCGTGCGCAGGCTCACGGTCACGCCGTGGGCCTGGTACAACTGCAGAAAGGCATCGGTGGAACGGCGGTCGGTAATGGTGACCATCAAAAACAAACTGCTCATGCGGCCCCCTCCTTACAGTTCAATAATGGCGTCATCCGGCCAGTCGGCAAAGGCCCCGGCACAGGCGGCCGCAGGCTGCATCCGCCGCGCCCTGCGGGTTTTGATCTGTGCCGCCAGACCCATCAGCTGCACCGTGATGAGCGGGGTCATGGCAACCATGGCCACCACGCCGAAGGCATCGGTGACGATATTGCCGCCCACGGCCACGCAGGCTCCCTGGGCCAGCGGCAGCAGAAAGGTGGCCGTCATGGGGCCGGAAGCCACGCCGCCCGCGTCAAAGGCAATGGCGGTGAACAGCTTGGGCACCACAAAGGAAATGCCAATGGCCGCCGCGTAGCCCGGAATGAGGAACCACAGAATGGAAATGCCGGTGAGCACCCGCACCATGGCCAACCCCACCGAGAGGGACACACCCACCGAAAGCGCCATGCCCATGGCCCGGGCCGAAATGGCACCGTCCGTCACCTCTTCCACCTGCTTGTTCAGCACGTAGACAGCCGGCTCGGCCTTGACGATGAAGTAACCGATGAGCATTCCGATGGGGATGAGCACCCAGCGGAAGCTCTGCCCTGCCAGCACCTGCCCCAGATAATTACCCGCAGGCATAAAGCCCACGTTTGCTCCGGTGAGGAACAGCACCAGCCCCACATAGGTGTAGGCCAGGCCCACCGCAATGCGCCCCAGGGTGCGCTTGTCCAGCCGCAGGGCCACAGCCTGGAACACCCCGAACATCACAATGATGGGCAGCAGCGAAACGGCGATCTCCTTGAGATAAGCAGGCAGCCCTTCGCGGAACAGCTGCCACAGCTCCACCGAATCGGCCACGTCCGGCAGAACCGGCGGGATGTACGTGCTGTCGGAAGCGCGGAACACAATGCCCAGAATGAGCACGGCCAGGATCGGCCCCACCGAGCACATGGCCACCAAGCCGAAGCTGTCGTCCGCGGCATGGCGGTCGCCGCGGATGGCGGACACACCCACGCCCAGAGCCATGATAAAGGGCACCGTCATGGGGCCGGTGGTCACACCGCCGGAGTCAAAGGCCACGGCCAGAAACTCCCGGGGCACAAAAGCCGCCAGCACAAAAATGATGCCGTAAAACAGCACCAGGAGCCTGGGCAGCGAAATGCCGATGAGCATACGCAGAAACGCCACGGCCAGAAACAGCCCCACGCCCGCCGCCACCGACAGGATCAGGGTCCGGTTGGGGATGGAGGGCACCTGGTTGGCCAGCACCTGCAGGTCCGGCTCAGAAATGGTGATGAGGAAGCCCAGCAGGAAGCCGATGCCCAGGATCACCGGCAGGCTGCGGCTTTTGGTCAGCACCGCGCCTACGCGCTCGCCCATGGGGGTCATGCTCATTTCCGCACCCAGGGTAAAGAACATGATGCCCACCACAATCATGGCTGCACCCAGCAGAAAGCACAGCAGAATGCTGGGCGACACCGGCGCAACCGTAAAGCACAGCACCAGCACAATGGCCACAATGGGCAGCACCGCCTGCAGCGCTTCCAGCAGTTTTTCCCGCAGTTTGGGGAGAGATGCTTTCAGAATTGCGTCCACCGCCTTTCAGTCATTTCCAGTTCGTACAATTTTATGCAACGTATATTTATAGTATACGAAGAAAATGCCGTCCCGTCAACCAACGGAGCGGCAAAGATTGGCTAAGACGCCATAAAAAGCCGATTGTTTACAAACTGTCCACAGTGCAGTTACACTTCCTGCTTTGCCAGCACGTCCGAAGTGGGGGTCTGGAACACCGGGATGTTGGCATAGGGGTCTGCCGTTTCTTCCTTCGGCAGGGCCTTCATGTAGGCATCCATGGATTCCGCCACCTTCTTGGCCACAGCCACAGCCTCCACCACGGTGCGGGCGCCCATCACGGCGTCACCGCCGGCAAACACGCCTTCGCGGGTGGTGCTGCCGTCCTCGCTGACGGTGAGCAGGCCCTTCTGGTTGGTCTCGATGCCGGTGGTAGTCTTGACCAGGTTGCTCTCAGAGCCCTGGCTCACCGACACGATGACGCCGGTGTGGGGGTAGAAGGTCTCGCTGCCCTCCACCTGGGTGAACTTGCCGTCCTCGCCCTTGACGGTGTCGCGGCAGATCAGGCCGTTTTCGCGGATCTCCACGGGAGCCTTGCAGAAGCGGAAGCCCACGCCCTCGAGCTTGGCATAGCTCACCTCGTACTCGGAGGCGCTGATGCAGTTTTCATCGCGGCGGGCATAGCAGGTCACGTGGCGTGCCCCGTTGCGGATGGCGGTGCGGGCGCAGTCCATGGCGGAGTTGCCCACGCCGATCACAGCAATGTCATCTCCCAGGCGGAAGGCCTTGGAGTTGGCCAGATAGTCGATGCCAAAGGCCACGTTGCCCAGGCTCTCGCCCTTGATGTGCAGGGAGTTTGCCTTCCACAGGCCGGCACCGATGAACACGCTCTTGTAGCCATCACGGAACAGATCATCAATGGTAATGGTCTTGCCAATAGTGGTGTTGGGGCGCACCTTGATGCCCTTCAGCTCCAGGTGGCGGTACTGGAAATCGTCCAGCACGCTGTCCGGCAGGCGGTAGTTGGGGATGCCGTAGCGCATCACGCCGCCGATCTTATCGCGGGCGTCAAAGATGGTCACATCATAGCCCCAGCGTGCCAGCAGCACCGCAATGGTCAGGCCCGCCGGGCCGGAACCCACAACAGCCGCCTTCATACCGTTCTTGGGGGCGGGGCCGGCCGTCATCTTGTTGGCGTAGGTGGTAGAGATATAGTCCTCAATGATGGAGAAGTGCACCGGGTCGTGGCTGGGCATCCGGTTGCGCACGCAGTGGCCCTCGCACTGGTTCTCGTGGTTGCAGACCAGGCTGCACACCGTGGTGAGCGGGTTGTTCTCAAACAGCATCTTGCCCGCTTCGTCCATCTGATTGGCTTTCAGCAGCCGGATCACCTCCGGAATATTGGTGTGGATGGGGCAGCCCTGCTGGCACATGGGCTTTTTGCAGCCCAGGCAGCGGTTGGCTTCGTCCAGAACGTGAAGTGCCATGTGTTTCCTCCTTCAAATACCTGTGCGAATTTGCGATCCTTTTCTCTTGTTGTATCCAACGATCCTTTGTTCTAATCATACACCACATTTGCGCCGGGCACAAGTGTTTCTGCATAAAATTTATTCGATTATTTTTTGTCAATTCGTCAAAAAGATAATTTTTTGACGATATCCCCCGCCCATCGGCCCCGGGGTTCTGCGGCACAGGGCACCAAAATCGCCTGCAGTGGCCTGGGCTGCTGCCATGGCGGCGCAGGCCGCATCCTCTTTTTCCAGCCGGGCCAGCGCATGGGAAGCCGGAAGCACCGCCTGCCCCAGCAGCGGCAGGGCGTCCCGGCGCGCCCCCAGCAGATGCAGGTAGGGCGGCAGCACCGGAACGCTCCCGGCTGTATACCCCAGCGCAGCATCCATGGCCAGGCGGCGCATCCGTGCCCGGGGGTAACGCACGGTAGTCAGGGCATCCAGCAGTTCCGGCAGGGTGGTGCTTTGCCGCACGGCACGTTCCAGCCGGTGTTCCAGCCCCTCGGAGATGCCGCGCACCCGGGCAAACGGCTCCGGTTTTGCGCAGGCCGCCCGCAGCAGGGCCAGTTCGCACCGGCCCGCTGCGGCAAAATCCGTATACTGTCCGTCAAGTTCTGCCTTTTTATACAGTTTCAAGGTATTTTCCGGCACATAGGGGGCCAGAGCCTCTGCCCCCTGCTCTGCCCAAAGGGTGCGCAGCGCGCTGGCGCTGGCAAACTGTACGTAGCTGCTTTCGGCAAGGGCCTGCCCATGGCCCGCCCCCACACGCGGCAGCGGCACCGGCGTGAGCGGCGCGTGTTGTTCCAGAATGGCCCGGCAGTATTCCACGGCCAGGTTGTTGTTGGGCTTGTCCAGCAGAGCGGCAAGCGCTGTGCCCGGGCAGAGTGCCTGCACCGCCGCCTGCCGGGCTGCCGCAAAGCTGCGCGCCCCGGCAGCCAGCTGCGTTTTCAGCGCCTGCCGGTAGGCATCGCTGTTCAGCACCCGGGCGGCTTCCAGCAGCAAATCAGCATCCGGCGTTTCGGCCCCGAATACCAGGGCATCGCAGCCTGCCGCCGCCAGAAGCCGCACCCCCGCCCGGGCAAAGGCTTCGGCCCCTGCACAGGCACAGGGGGCCGGCAGGGCAAACACCAGGTCGGCCCCGCATTCCAGCGCGGCCTGCACCCGCACAGCTTCCGGCAGCAGCGGCAGGGCACCCCGCTGGGTCAGCCCGCAGCTCATGGCCACCGCCACCCGCTGTGCCCCCAGTGCCCGGGCCTGGGCCAGCTGCCAGGCATGGCCGTTGTGGAAGGGGTCGTACTCAGCAATGATGCCTGCAAACTTCATGGCAATGCTCCTTTCCGGGCGCGGAAAGGACATCCCGCGCCCCGGAAGATTGTTAAAATGATATCATATATACAGAAAACATCCTGTCTCCCGCACATTTGTGGGCAGGATGTACAAAAACCTTGTACACAAGTTTTACCGCTTTGCGAGGGTTGCGCCTTGAAAAGCCGCCCACCCTATTATATAATAAACGTAGGAATCTGTAAAATCCGGTTTGCATCGGCAGACAGGAGCAAAAACATACAGGAGGCAACACAGATGAAGGTTCTGGTTATTAACTGCGGCTCTTCTTCCCTGAAGTATCAGCTGATTGATATGGACGGCGAAAAGGTGCTGTGCAAAGGCCTGTGCGAGCGCATTGGCATGGAAAGCAGCATGATCACCCACGAGGCCAACGGCCACAAGGCCACCACCCCGGCCATCTTCCCCACCCACACCGAGGCTTTTGCCGAGGTCGTGAAGAAGATGACCACTGGCGAGGGCAAGTGCATTGACGATGTGAGCGAGATCAACGCCATCGGCCACCGCGTGGTGCATGGCGGCGAGAAGTTCAAGGAGAGCTGCCTGATCACCGATGAGGTCATTCAGACCATCCGTGAGCTGAGCCCGCTGGCTCCCCTGCACAACCCCGCAGGCATCCTGGGCATTGAGGCCGCCCGCAAGGTGTTCGGCAACATTCCCATGGTGGCTGTGTTCGACACCGCATTCCACAGCACCATGCCCCCGAAGGCATACATGTATGCTGTTCCCTATGAGTACTATGAGAAGTACGGCGTGCGCCGCTACGGCTTCCACGGCACCAGCCACAAGTACGTGGCATACAAGGCTGCCGAATATCTGGAAGAGCCCATTGAGCGCCTGAAGCTGATCACCTGCCACCTGGGCAATGGTTCTTCCATTGCCGCTGTGGACCAGGGCAAGGTTGTAGATACCTCCATGGGCATGACCCCGCTGGCCGGCCTGATGATGGGCACCCGCTGCGGCGACCTGGACCCCTCTGTGGTCAACTACCTGAAGTACAACCTGAACATCACCGGCCATCAGCTGGACGAGATCCTGAACAAGAAGTCCGGCCTGCTGGGCATCTCCGGTGTTTCCAGCGACAAGCGTGATGTGGAAGAGGCTGCTGCTGCCGGCAACGAGCGTGCAAAGCTGGCTTCCGACATGCTGAACTATCAGATCAAAAAGACCGTTGGCGCTTACATTGCTGCCATGGGCGGCGTGGATGCCATCGTCTTTACCGGCGGCATCGGCGAGCACGATGCCATTGCCCGTGCAAAGATCTGCCACCACATGGATTGGCTGGGCATCCGCATTGATACCGAGAAGAACAAGCA
>CAVIXY010000073.1:0-11806 GCA_963646665.1 Bacteroides sp. CAG:545 | reverse complement strand
GTATCGCATAAAAATACCCCCAATACTGGGTGTCCAGTATTGGGGGTACACATCACCCCAACCATTTATGGCAGAGTCTTTTTTATGCCCAGCGGGGCTTACTGTTCGTTTTTGCGGGCAAGGTCCTTGGTGTACAGGGCGCGGGTGGCGTTGAGCACGGCCAGCACCATCACACCCACATCGGCAAAGATGGCGGTCCACATGCTTGCCATGCCCAGTGCACCCAGCAGCAGGCAGGCAAACTTGATGGCCAGTGCGAACACGATGTTCTCGTACACAATGCGGTTGGTGCGGCGGGCAATGCGCATGGCCAGCGCGATCTTGGCCGGGTCATCGTCCATCAGCACCACATCGGCTGCTTCAATGGCGGCGTCCGAACCCAGGGCACCCATGGCAATGCCCACATCGGCGCGGGACAGCACCGGGGCATCGTTGATGCCATCGCCCACAAAGGCCAGGTTCTCTTTCGGGTGCTTTTCGGCGATCAGCTTTTCGATCTGATCCACTTTGTCGCCGGGCAGCAGGCCGGCATGGTATTCATCCAGACCCAGCTCAGCGGAAACAGCCTTGGCCACCGGTTCGGCATCGCCGGTGAGCATGACCGTCTTGCGCACACCGGCATCTTTCAGGGCATGGATAGCCTGTGCACTGTGGGGCTTGATCACATCGGAGATCAGCAGGTAACCGGCATACTTGCCGTCAATGGCAATGTGCACGATGGTGCCGGTCTCGCTGACGGCGGGGGTGGTCAGGCCCAGCTTTTCCATCAGGCGGGCGTTGCCGGCGGCAACTGCCTTGCCGTCCACCTTGGCGGTAACACCGTGGCCGCCCAGCTCCTGCACATCGGTGACGCGGCTGGCGTCAATATCCTTGCCGTAGGCGGCCTTGATGCTCAGGGAAATGGGGTGCTTGGACCAGCTCTCGGCCAGAGCACCGGCTTCCACCAGCTGCTCTTCGGTCACGCCCTCTGCGGGGTGGATGCCGGTGACCTTGAAAGTGCCCTGGGTCAGGGTGCCGGTTTTATCAAACACCACAATGCCGGTACGGGCCAGTTCTTCCAGATAGGTAGAACCCTTGACCAGGATGCCGCAGGTGGAAGCGCCGCCAATGCCGCCGAAGAAGCTCAGAGGAATGCTGATGACCAAAGCGCAGGGGCAGCTGATGACCAGGAAGGTCAAAGCGCGGTAGATCCAGTCTCCGAAGCGGGCGGGCTGGCCCATGAGCAGCAGCACAACGGGCGGAATGATGGCCAGGGCCAGAGCACCGTAGCACACCGCCGGGGTGTACACCCGGGCAAAGCGGGTGATAAAGTTTTCGGCACGGGCCTTTTTCATGCTGGAATTCTCCACCAGGTCCAGGATCTTGGACACCGTGGACTCGCCGAATTCCTTGGTGGTCTGCACCTTCAGCAGGCCGGTCATGTTCACGCAGCCGCTGATCACTTCGTCCCCGGCCTTCACGTCCCGGGGCAGGCTCTCGCCGGTGAGGGCGGCGGTGTTCAGGGCCGAAGTGCCCTCCACGATCACACCGTCAATGGGCACCCGCTCGCCGGGCTGCACCACGATCACGGTGCCGACCTCCACGTCATCGGGGTCCACCTGCTCCAGCTTGCCGTCCTCGTCCTCAATGTTGGCGTAGTCCGGGCGGATGTCCATCAGGGCACTGATGCTCTTACGGCTCTTGCCCACGGCCACGCTCTGGAACAGCTCGCCGATCTGATAGAAGATGATAACAGCGCAGCCTTCCACATAGTCGCCCAGTGCAAAGGCACCCACGGTGGCCACCGCCATCAGGAAGCACTCGTCAAAGGGCTGGCGGTTCTTGATGCCCAGCAGGGCCTTGCGCAGCACATCCCAGCCCACCACAAGGTAGGGGATGCAGTACAGCAGCAGTTCCACCGGTGTGGGGAACTGGGGCAGCAGCTTGAGGATGAGCACCAGCACCAGAGCAGCAATGATCCGGTACAGGGTTTTCTTCTGCTTTTTGTTCATAAAAATCTCCTTTTTCCTGGATTTTTGGGCCGCATCCGCTGCGGCGGGCGGGGGATTTTCCACGATTTTTCCCCATAAAACAATGGATTCCACGGTTTTACCCGGGTTTTCCACAGCTTTTTCCCGCAGGAAAACGGCTTTTCCACGTTTCTTTTTCAAGTTTTCCGCGAACAGTGTGGAAAAGTGCGTGGAAAGTGTTGAAAACCATCGAATCTTTCCACCGAAAAATGCTTTAAAAAAGTTCCCCCTCTCTGGCCCGGCTTCCCCCGGCCGGGGGAAGATGGCGAAGCCAAAAGGGGGAACGGCTGGCCTCGCGCAGCGATGGCCGAGAGGTGTTCTGTTGCTGCTGTAAAATCAGATGTCAAAGATCTCGCAGTCGTCCTCCACCTTCTTGCAGGCGGACAACACGTTCTCCATGGTGGCATGGGGGTCAGCGCCCTCGGCAAACTCCACCTTCATCTTCTGGGTCATAAAGCTGACGGTTGCCTTTTCCACACCGGAAACAGTGTTGGCGGCATCTTCCATCTTCTGGGCGCAGTTTGCGCAGTCCACTTCGATCTTGTAAGTCTTTTTCATAAGTTGTACCAGCCTTTCTATTTTGAATGTTTAAAAAAACAATGGGAACCTTATTCTTCAATGTGGTCCATGCCCAGCGACAGGATGCTGCGCACATGGTCATCGTCCAGCGCGTAGTACACGGTTTTACCCTCCCGCCGGAAGCGCACAAGCTTGGTATCCTTGAGCACCCGCAGCTGGTGGCTGACCGCCGACTGGCTCAGCTGCACCGCATTGGCAATGTCCTGCACGCACAGCTCATTGTCGTGCAGTGCATACAGGATCTTGATGCGGGTGGAGTCGCCGAACACCCGGAACAGATCCGCCAGCTCGTACAGCACCTCATCATCCGGCATTTCCACCGGCTGCTGTTTTTCCGGCGCTGCAGGTGTGGTTTGTTCCAACCCGGTCATAGGCTTCTCTCCTTTCGCATCAACATATGAGCATCTGTTCATGTGTTCATAGTAGCACGCGGAGTGCTGCTTGTCAAGGCCTTTTGCAATGTTTTGCATCACTTTTTCAAAATTGCCAAAACAAACCGTAAAACGCACAAAATTTGCATTTTAAATTTGCAGGAAGGTTGCAGATCCCACAGCAAAAAAAGGGGAGACCGCAGGCTTGCGGTCTCCCCGGAAGATGCCGGACAGGCAGGGTCAGGGTCAGGACTTGTATGAGGCGCACCCCAAAACGGAAGAGAGATTTTTTACAAAATGCGCCAAAGAGGGTGCATTCTTTGCCGAGCTGTGGTATCTTATAGAGGTATTCAACACAAACTGCGCTGCACAGCGCACAAGGAGGGAATTGTATATGAAGTTGGAAACCGGTATCCGCGGCAAGCAGAGCGTGGCCGTTACCGCGGAAAACACCGCCAAAACCATGGGCAGCGGCACCCTGGATGTGTTTGCCACCCCCGCCCTGGTGGCCCTGGCCGAAAAAACCTGCTGGCAGAGCGTGGCCGAAGCCCTGGAAGAGGGCAGCGGCACCGTGGGCACCAAGCTGGAGCTGGAGCACACCGCTCCCACCCCCGTAGGCATGACCGTGACCTGCGAGAGCGAGCTGGTGGCCGTGGAAGGCCGCAAGCTGACCTTCAAGGTTACCCTGCAGGACGAAAAAGGCCCCGTGGGCGGCGGCACCCACGAGCGCTTTATCATCAACAACGCCAAGTTTGCTGCCAAGGCAGAGAGCAAGAAAGACTAAGAGGGGAGAGGTGGCATTGCGTCAGCAATGACGGAGAGGGCGAGGACGCTGACGGAAAGCGTTAAGCCTTCCCCTCCTCCTGCACTGACGTGCCGCCCAGCCCCCTTTTGGCTTTGCCATTTTCCCCCGGCCGGGGGAAATCTTTCCCTTTAGGAAAAGGCCCGGGCTGTTCCAGTCTCAGCGGCGGCGGGTCCTCGGCCAGAAGCTTCTGCTCGGCGCGGGCCTGTGCATCCTGCAAAAGCTGTGCCGCCTGCACGCTGGCGCGGAACAGCTCCAAATACATTGCCTTATAGTCCGGCACGGCGCATCCCCCTTTGTTTCTGTGGGTAGTCTGCCCCGCAGCCCGCGCCCCCATACGCCGGACCCTTTTGCAGACTGTGAGGAATCAACTTATGAAAAACAAAAACCTGTCCTGGGCAGCAGCGCTGTTCGTGTTTGCGCTGCTGCTGTGGTGCACGGCCGTCACGCCCGGCAAAATTGCCGACCCGGCCAACTACACCTGTGCGGTGTACAGCACCTTCTTTTCGCTGCTGCCGCCGGTCATTGCCATTGTGCTGGCCCTGAACACCAAGGAGGTGTATACCTCGCTGCTGGTGGGCATTGCGTCCGGCGCGCTGCTGTACGCCAACGGCAACCTGGAACTGGCCATCAACACCCTGTTCTTCAACGAGGACGGCGGCATGATCGCCAAACTGTCCGACAGCAGCAACGTGGGCATTCTGGTGTTCCTGGTCATGCTGGGCATCCTGGTGGCCCTGATGAACAAGGCCGGCGGCAGCGCCGCCTTTGGCCGCTGGGCTTCCACCCACATCCACACCCGGGCCGGTGCGCAGTTTGCCACCCTGCTGCTGGGCGTGATGATCTTTGTGGACGACTACTTCAACTGCCTGACCGTGGGTTCGGTCATGCGCCCGGTCACCGACCGGCAGAAGGTGTCCCGCGCCAAGCTGGCCTACCTGATCGATGCCACGGCAGCGCCCATCTGCATCATTGCACCGGTGTCCAGCTGGGCTGCAGCCGTTACTTCCAGCGTGCCGGAAGGCTCCGGCATCAACGGCTTTACCATGTTCCTGCGCACCATTCCCTACAACTATTACGCCATTCTGACCATGGTCATGAGCCTGTTCCTCATCTTCACCGGCACCGACTTCGGTTCCATGAAGCTGCACGAGGACAACGCCAAAAACGGCGACCTGTTTACCACCGAGGACCGCCCCTATGGCAACGATGTGGATGACGGCTCCGACACCCACGGCCATGTCATTGACCTGATCGCCCCGGTGCTGGTGCTGATCGCCGCCTGCATCTTCGGCATGATCTACACCGGCGGCTTCTTTGACGGTGTGGACTTTGTGACCGCCTTTGCAGACTGCGATGCCTCTTCCGGCCTTGTGATGGGCAGCAGCATCGCCCTGCTGTTCACCTTCATCTTCTACCGTGTGCGGCAGGTGATGACCTTCCAGGACTTTGCCGCCTGCATCCCCGAGGGCTTCAAGGCCATGGTCAGCCCCATGCTGATCCTTTCGCTGGCCTGGACGCTGTCCGGCATGACCGGCCTGCTGGGTGCCAAGTATTACGTGGCCGACCTGCTGGGCGGCTCGGCGGCGGCCCTGCAGTACCTGCTGCCGGTGATCATCTTCCTGGTGGCGGTGTTCCTGGCCTTTGCCACCGGCACCAGCTGGGGCACCTTCTCCATCCTGATCCCCATTGTGTGCCACGCCTTCCCGGAAGGGGAGATGCTGGTGGTTTCCATTGCCGCCTGCCTGTCCGGTGCCGTGTGCGGCGACCACTGCTCGCCCATCTCGGACACCACCATCATGGCTTCGGCAGGCGCACACTGCAGCCACGTGAACCACGTGTCCACCCAGCTGCCCTATGCCATGACCGCCGCCGCCTGCTCTGCCGTGTGCTATGTGATCACCGGCCTGGCCCAGGCCGTGCTGGGCAGCAGCGGCAGCCTGGGCACCTCGCTGGTGCTGCTGGCCGTTGCCATTGCCGTGGAGCTGGTGGTGCTCAGCGTGATCCGTGCCCGCACGGGCCGCAGCCGCAAAAAAACGGCCTGAGAGCAAAAGTTCTGCTTTGCACCGCGCCGGTTTTGTGGTACACTTAAAGAAAATGAGTTATTGGAGGCACACGACCCATGCTGGAAACTGCATTTCAGGACGTCTATACCAAATTCAAGCTGCACTTTTACCAAAACGTGTTCCAGCGCTTTGCCACGCGGGAAGCGACCCTGACCACGGTGGAATCCTTCTGCATGGAGGGCATCATGGCCATGGGGGAACCGACCATTGCAGAATTTTCCCGCATGATGCAGATCTCCACCCCCAATGCGGCCTATAAGATCGGCAGCCTGGTCAAAAAGGGCTATGTGGAAAAGATCCAGTCCACCACCGACCGCCGGGAATACCACCTGCGCCCCACCCAGAAATACATCGACTACTACAACATCAGCTACTCCTACCTGAGCACCGTGGTACAGCGGGTGCGGGAACGCTTTCCGGAAGAGGATGTGGCCAAGCTGGAGCAGATGCTCACGATCATCAGCGATGAGCTGATGCCGGAGCTGGACATGCCCCGGAAAATCGAAGAGTAACCGTTTTGCGCCAGACCATCCGGGCAGCCCTGCGCTGCCCGGATTTTTTCGGCCCGGATGCCGTTTGGAGCAAACCTGCACAAATGCCGGGACGGAATTCTGGCATTTGTGCCCGGCACGGGCTTGCAAATGGTGCAAAACCTGTTATAATACAATCATCTTCTATATTCATATCAGAAAAATAGGTTTAAGACAACAAAGCGGCCGGAACACCCGGCCGCCCTGAGGGAAGAACAATGCAGCAGCCAAACAAATCGCTTCTGGCGCGGCAGCAAAGCCCGGTGCTCCGGGCACTGCGCGCCGCCGCCCCGCAGACCATTCCGGTGCTGGCGGGTTACTTTGTATTGGGCATGGGCTATGGCATCTATGCACAGTCGCTGGGGCTGCCGGTGTGGATGCCCATGCTCACGGGCACCGTGGTGTACGGCGGCTCTTTGGAATTTGTGCTGTCCAGCCTTTTGCTGGGAGCCTTTTCGCCGCTGTCGGCCTTTCTGATGGCGCTGATGATCCAGGCCCGGCACCTGTTCTACGGCCTGGCCATGCTGGAGCGCTACAAGAGCTACGGCCTGCGCAGCTTTTACATGATCTTTGCCATGAGCGATGAGACCTTTTCCATCACCTGTTCGGCAGAGCCGCCGGAAGGGGTGGACAAGGGCTGGTTCATGTTCTTCATCACCCTGCTGGACCAGCTTTACTGGGTGCTCAGCGCCGGGCTGGGGGCCGTGATCGGGTCGGTGCTGCCCTTCAGCACCGAGGGCGTGGACTTTGTGATGACCGCCATGTTCACAGTCATCTTCCTGAACCAGTGGGAAAAGGACAAGCAGCACATCAGCGCCCTGATCGGCCTGGCCGTGCCGCTGGTGTGCCTGGTGCTGTTTGGTTCCGGCAGCTTCCTGCTGCCCGCTATGGCCTGCATCCTGGTGCTGCTGCTGGCCCTGCGCAAGCCCATTGAAAAGGCTGAGGGCACCGAACCGGAAAAAAACAGTGAGGAGGTGGGCGCATGACCGCTGTTCAGATGGGGCTGACCATTGCCGTGTGCACCGCCGCCACCATGATCACCCGTTTTCTGCCCTTTGTAGTGTTCTCTTCCAAAGACAAGCAACCGCCGGAAGTGGTGCGGTACCTGGGCCGGGTGCTGCCCGCCGCCATTTTCGGAATGCTGATCGTCTACTGCCTGAAAAGCGTTACCCCCTTTGCAGGCAGCCGCGGCATTCCGGAAGCCATTGCCCTGCTGGTGACCATAGCCCTGCACAAGTGGAAGCACCAGACCCTGCTTTCCATTGCAGGCGGCACGCTGTGCTATGTGCTGCTGGTGCAGCTGGTGTTTTAAAACACGCAAAAAAGGACACGGCAAACACCGTGTCCTTTTTTGCATGTTTCCCTCACTTGCGCCCGTACAGGATGCCCACGCCGGAGATCATCCACGGGGTGCGCACGTAGCCGGGCACAAAGTCCCATTTCTGTTCCAGGCTGCCGATGAAGTGCACCTCCGAAATGCCTGCAGCTTTCAGCTCTTCCGCAAAGGCTTCCATATCGCCGTACAGACCTTTCTGGGAGAACAGATCCTGGAAGGAGAACACGCCGCCCTTTTTCACCACGCGCAGGGCTTCGCGCACCACGTCCCGCTTGTCCTTGGCGGTGCGCACTTCGTGGAACACAAAGTTGGAGACCGCCGCGTCAAAGCTTTCGTCCGGGTAAGCCAGGTGCGCGGCATCGCCTTTTTCAAAGTGGATGCGGTCCGCCACACCCTCGGCCCGGGCATTCTGCTCGCACTGGTCCTTGGCATAGTTCCACTCGGCACCCCAGTAGTCCATGCCGGTGAGCTGTGCCTGCGGGAAGGCCTTGGCACAGCGGATGGTCAGGGCACCGGCCCCGCAGCCGATGTCCAGCAGCTCGCCCTTGCCGTCCCAGTCCAGGTGCTGCACCAGGTGCTCGTGCACTTTTGCCATCATGTTGCCCTTGCCAAAGGCAAACTCCTCGTGGCAGCGGAACATGTACGCTCCGTAGACCAGCAGGATGCCCCCCAGAACGGCCAGCACCACCGCCGGAACGGTCTTGTGCAGGCCCAGCCCGCAGCCAAGGGCAGCCGCCAGCAGCACCGCGCCGCCGCCGAACAGGGGCGGGAACATTTTTTCCGGGACCCAGTTGCCGTAGTTGGTTTGTGCATTCATAAAACTACCTCCTAGAATTTTATAACAAACGTTCGGTTTGTTATGTTTTAGTATGAAAAAATGCCCACCGTTTTAGCGGTGAGCATTTTTTGCTGCAAGATATTCAATCAATTGCCGTGTACCGGCATCCGCGTGGACCCCAACGGCCCGCGCCAGTTCCATGCGCTGTTCCATGGAATAATCTCCCCTTAAAATTTCCAGGTATCCCTGCAGCCGCATGGCCGCAAGAATGCGGATCAGCTCCGGGTCCGGCTCCGTGCCCAGATAGCGGGCGTAGTAATGCCGGAACGCTTCGCGCATCTGGGCTTCCAGAATTTCGCGGAAGTTCTCGTACCGGCTGCCGGCGGATTTTTCCAGCAGGATGATGGCTTCCTCCCGGTGGGCGGCGTAAAACCGGATGATGGCGATCTCGCTTTCATCGGCGGTGTCGGGGTGTTCCTCTTCCCGCAGGGCCAGCTCCCGTGTCAGTTCCTGATACCCGGCGATCACCGGGTCCAGAATGGCGGACAGCAGCGCTTCCTTGTTTGCAAACGAGAAGTAAAATGCACCGGTGGTCACGCCCGCTGCCTGGCAGATGGCGCGCAGGTTCGCCTTGGCGTATCCGTGCTGCAAAAATTCCTGCCGGGCGGCCTTCAGCAGGCGGGCCTCGGTCTGTTTCTTTTTTGTCTGTTCCATGTCACAATGTTAGCATAAACAAACCGCGCTGTCAATGCCCATTTCTCAGTGGTAGAAGGTATCAAAGTTCACCTGGCGGTAGAACCGCTGCTGCAGCTGGTCAAAGCTGTCGCAGTTCTGGGCCAGCAGCCACATGCTCTTGGTCACCACCGCTTCAATGGTCATGTCGTGGGCTTCCAGGAAACGGAAACGGTTCTTGACCCGCTTGCCCACCTCGTAAATGCCCACATCGCTGCCTTCATAGGTGACCTGAGTGGTCATGATGAGCACCTTGTGGGTCTGCTCGTAGTCGCCCAGGCCCTCGGCAAAAGCGTCCATGAGCCGCTGCGGAATGCCGCCCACGCCAAAGCTCTCCACGATCACGCAGTCGTACAGGCGGAAGATCTCGGGGATCAGGTCCGGCGACATGCCGGGCGTGAGTTTGAGCAGGAACACTTTGGGATCCAGTGCACGGCCAAACTCCACCGGGCCGGTGGGCCAGGGGGAGGGGATGTAGCGCACCAGCCGGTCGCCCTGCACCAGGGCCAGCTCCGGGAAATTGACCGAAGCAAAGGCATCGTAGCTGATGGTCTTGTTCTTCTTGGCGCGGGTACCGGCAATGACATGTCCGCCAAACACCACCATCACGCCGCGGCTGCCCGGGTCCAGTGCGCAGACCACACTGTCCCGCAGGTTCTTTTTGGCATCGGTGATCTCGTTGGAGATGGGCTGCTGGGCACCGGTGAGAATGATGGGCTTGTCCGCGTTCTGGATCAGGTAGGAAAGCGCTGCGGCGGAGTAGGCCAGGGTGTCGGTGCCGTGGCAGATGATAAAGCCATCGTACAGGGCGTAGTTTTCCTGCACGGCCTTGGCCATCATCAGCCAGTGCTCCTGACCAAGGTCGGTGCTGTCGATGCTGCACAGAGCCAGCGTTTCGGGGCAGCACAGCTCGTTCAGCTCCGGCAGATGGGCCAGCAGCTCCTCGCTGGACAGCACGGGCTTTAAGCCCTGCTGGGTGCGCACGCTGGCAATGGTGCCGCCGGTGGTGATGAAAAGGATGCGTTGTTTGGTCATAAAAAGAAGCCCTCCGTGGCGATGAATCAAAGTAACTGCACCAGTATAACACACTCTTTTGTGCTTGAAAAGTGCCCCGCTGCGGCAAAAATCAAATTTTTGCAACACGGTTACAGAAGTTTGGGGGAATTTGGTGTATACTAAAAGGGAAGCGGATGGTTTGCGGGCAAGGCTTCCCGCAAGCGTGCAGGCGCGTGGGGCAGGTTTGATGGCTTTTAGAAAAAACTTCTCCGCCGAGGGATGTTCTCTTTTGACCCCAAAAGAGAACCAGAAAAGTGCCAGCGATTTCGACGCGCTGGACCCACGAGAAAGGGGCTGCTCGCCCCTTTCAGACCCCAAAGAAGTTTGGCTCCATACAAAAAATCCAAGCCGCTTCGCTAAAGGATTTTTTGTGTTCCGCCGATTTATAGGCCCCTCAGCCGCTGCGGCGGCAGCTCCCCGCAGGGGAGCGGGTTTTGTAAGGTGAAGTTTCCCTTGCTGCACGACAGCCGCAGGCTGACAGCAGCAGATGCCGTTTCCCGCTGCGACCCTCTTGTGAAAAGGCATTTGGAGCGGCCCGCAGGCCGCGACAAATGCGAAATTAAAAATAGTATTTCCGCTAATTATGGCCAAAGCGAACGCGGCGGCCATTCTAAATGGTTTGACCGGAAGGAGAAGAAGATGCCCAATCTTGTAATTATCGGTTCCGGCCCGGCGGGGGTCTCCGCCGCGCTGTACGCCGTGCGCGCGGGGGTGGACACCACCGTGCTGACCAAAGGCCCCGGTGCCCTGGACCGGGCCGAGAAGATCGAAAACTACTACGGCTTTGCCGATCCGGTGTCCGGTGCCGAACTGGAACGCCGCAGCATTGCCAATGCCAAACGGCTGGGCGTGCACTTTGTGGCCGCCGAAGCCGTGGGCCTGACCTATACCGATCAACTCACTGTAGAAACCCTGGCCGGTGATTACCCGGCGGACGCTGTGATCCTGGCCACGGGCGCTTCCCGGGCCGCACCGGCTCTGCCGGGGCTGGCCGGGCTGGAAGGCCACGGCGTGAGCTGGTGTGCTGCCTGCGATGCCTTCTTTTACCGGGGAAAGGATGTGGCCGTGCTGGGCAGCGGCGAGTACGCCCTGCACGAGGTGCAGGCGCTGCTGCCGGTGGTCAAAAGCGTTGCCCTGCTGACCAACGGGATGCCGCTGACGGCGCAGTTCCCGCCGGAAGTGACCGTGTACCCCCAGAAGGTAAACGCCATTCTGGGGGAGCAGGTGGTTGCCGGGGTACAGCTGGCCGATGGGCAGGAAGTGCCCCTGTCCGGCGTGTTTGTGGCGCTGGGCGTGGCCGGCAGCACCGCTCTGGCCCGCAAACTGGGTGCCGAGGTGGAGGGCAGCCGCATCGTGGTGGACCGTGCCACCATGCAGACCACCGTGCCCGGCCTGTACGCGGCTGGCGACTGCACCGGCGGCCTTTTGCAGGTGGCAAAGGCCGTATACGAGGGCGCACTGGCCGGTTCTGAAGCCGCCAAGGCCCTGCGGAAAGACTAACTATTAAAAGTCAAGCCCCAAAATGAAAAAATCCGCCAACCGTTCGC
>CAVIXY010000072.1:0-12229 GCA_963646665.1 Bacteroides sp. CAG:545 | reverse complement strand
GATCAGGCCGTGCTTGGTGGGCTTTTCGGCCGGGGACAGCACTTCCACGATGGGGCTGGTGCCGCTCTTGGCAATGGAACCCATGGCCTTTTCCACAATGTTGGCCAGGCCGCCCTTCTTGTTGCCCGGGGTGGGGTTGGCATCGCGGTCCACGCCGCCCTCTGCCAGGTAATCATCGTACCACTTCATCTCAGCGGCCAGTTTGTCGCGCACTTCAGCGCTCACGCAGCGGGCAGCCAGCATGGGCACGCCGTCACGCACTTCGGTCACTTCGCTGAACATGACGGTAGCGCCGCCCTTGACCAGCATATCGGCTGCGTAGCCTGCGCTGGGGTTGGCGGTGATACCGGAGAAGGCATCGCTGCCGCCGCACTGCATACCAATGAGCAGCTCGCTCAGGGGCAGCTCCTCGCGGTGGCGCAGATTCAGCTTCTGCAGCTTCTTGTCGGCCATATCCATAATGGCCTGCATCATGGCGTCATGGCCCTTCCAGTCCTGCAGGGTCAGGCAGTTTTCCGGGTTGATGTCCTCGGGGGGCAGCACTCGGTCATAGGTCAGCTTTTCGCAGCCCAGGCCTACCACCATGATCTCACCGCCGAAGTTGGGGTGACGGATCACATTGGTAATGGCGCGGATGGGAATGTAGGCCAGCGGGGCATTGATGGCAACGCCGCAGCCGTAGGGGTGGGTGATGGCCACCACGCCGTCCACGTTGGGGTACTTGGGCAGCAGCTCTTTCTTGATGCGCTCCACGGCCACACGCACCACACCGGCAGCGCACTGCACGGTGGTAACGATGCCCAGCAGGTTGCGGGTACCGGCAGGGCCGACCTTGTTGCGGTAGCCCATCCAGGTGGTACGCGGCGGGGTGGGCAGCTCGTCCATGGTCTTGATGTTGGTGCCCCAGGGCATATCGGTCAGTGCCGGGCTTTCGGGCAGGTCCAGCATGTGCTCATTGATCCAGCTGCCGGCCGGGATGTCGTTCTTGGCATAGCCCAGCACCACGCCGTAGCGGATGATCTCGCCGCCGGCGGGAATGTCCACCAGAGCGATCTTGTGGGCCTGGGGGATCTTCTCGCGGGTGACCACGCCGCTTTCCAGCGTGGTACCGGCGGGCAGATCGTGCACAGCCACGACCACATTGTCCTGTTCTTTGATTTGAATGCTCAAACGTTCTGCCATAATCTTCACCTCATACACGGCGCAGCTGTTCGCTGACTGCCATCATGCAGGCGGCGGCACCATGCTGGTTGTCCACCATCTGCTTTTCACTCAGGTAATAATCCGGGGTGCCGGTGCGGTCGGTCCGGTTGTCCGGGCCGGGGCCAAGGCCTGCGCTGGCACAGATGCCGTGCAGCTCCCAGCCGGTGCCGGTCTTTTTCAGGTAGGTATCCCGGATGCCATCCAGCACCTCGCTGCCCTTCCGGCCGTACTCGGCGGGCAGCATGCCCAGGCGGGCACCCTTCATCAGGGCGTAGGCCACCATGGCGCTGCCGGAAGTCTCGGAATAGTTGCCTTCCAGGTCCTTGCGGTCCACCACCTGCAGGAACATCTTGGTCTCTGCCACCTGATAGGGCATCAGGCGGTCCAGGGCGTTCTGCAGCAGGCTGCACAGCTCCTGGGCACGCGGGGTGTAGTCGCGGGCGATCTCATAGGTATCGGCCAGCGCCATCAGGAACCAGCCCTCGGCACGCAGCCAGACGGCCGGGCTCTGGCCGGTCACCGGGTCGGACCACTCCATCTTGCGGGAGCAGTCGTTGGCGTGGCGGTACAGGCCCAGCTGCTCGTCCCACAGCAGTTTGTGGGCGGAAGCAAACTGATCCAGAATGTCGTTCCAGCGGTCCTCGCCGGTCTCGGCCAGGCAGGCCGCATAGAACGGCATGCCCATGTACAGGCCGTCCAGCCACACCTGGTTGGGGTAAATGTCCTTATGCCAGAAGTTGCCGGTCTCGGTGCGGGGGTAATCGTCCAGGATGTGGTATGCGCGCTGCACGGCCTCTGCCCAGCGGGCTTCGCCGGTGGCCTCGCGCAGGATGCGCATGGACTTGCCAAAGCTCACCTTATCAATGTTGTGCTCGCCCGGTGCCCAGTTGGCCACGGTGCCAGCCTCATCCATCAGGAAGGAAGCATTCTTCTTGACCGGCTCCAGCCACTTGGCATCGCCGGTAGCGCGGTACAGGTCCTCTGCACCCACCATGCACAGATCATCTTTGTAGTTCCAGGGTTTCTCGCTCAGAAAACGCGGGAATACCGTATCCAAATACTGCTCAAAATATTCCAGCCACATGTGTCTTGTCTCCTTTTTACAGTCCGGCAAAATCTGCCACGCGGTTCAGGATCTCCACGGCATCGGCCCGGGTGACCTCACGTTCCGGGTCAAAGCGGCCGTCTGCTTCCAGCTGCATAAAGCCGAAGTACAGCGCACGCGCCGCATTGGTGCCGTAGTTGTTTGCAACCTTGGCCACATCGGTACACACCGGCATGGTGCTGGATGCATTGCGGTAGTTGACACCGCAGGCCTGCATGGCCACGGTAGCCATCTCCTGCCGGGTCACGGTGCTCTGCGGTGCAAAGCAGCCGTCCTGCAGGGGGAAGAACTTGTTGGCCGCTGCGCAGCGGGCTGCTGCATCGGCGGTGTCGCGCAGTTCCGGGGCGGGCAGCGTGGGGTCTGCCAGAGGCAGCAGCATCCGGGCCAGCTCCAGGCGGGTCACCGGCCGTTCCGGCTCTGCCAGCACGGCATCGGCCAGCATTCCGCGGCAGTACAGCCGGGCTGCTGCACCCTGTGCCGCCTGGGGCAGCACCTTGTAGCAGCGGCTGCTCTCCCACTCGCCTGCCGCGTTGACGGCGCGCACCCGCACCAGCTGGGCATCCTGCGGCAGCGTGATCTCTTCCGCCGCGCCGCAGTCCTGCCAGGTAGTGCCGTCTGCCGTATAGCTCCACTGGAATCGCATGGCTTCCTGGGCACCGCAGCTCTCGGCGCTGGCACGCACTGTGCCGCCCACGCTGGGCACGCCCAGAATGCGCACATAGCCCGGACGGGGGAAGCGCTTGCCATTGATGATCACATTTTCCACCACGGCGTCCTGCCAGTTCATGCTGCGCAGGCACTGGCGCACACCGTCAATGGTGATGTTGCGCAGGGTCAGGCCGGTAATGGGCACCTCGGGGAATGCTTCCAGGAAGATGCCGTAGTCGCCGCCGTGGGCGGTGACATTTTCAATGGTGATGTCGCGGAACACCGGCAGGCTGTCGCCGTTGCGGCCATCCTCGTACAGCATGGTGCCGTGGACGGCTGCGCCGTGCACATGGTCCATCACGCTGTCGCAGAGCATCACCTGCTCCACTGCACCACCGCGGCGGGCATTGGTCTTGAGCCGCAGGGCATAGGTCAGGTTGGGGCTGGAGAAGCGGTTGCCGCAGGCCAACACATTGTAAATGCCGCCGCTCATCTCGCTGCCCAGCGCCACGCCGCCGTGGCCGTCTGCAAACTCGTTGTGCTCGATCAAAATGTTCCGGCAGGGAACATTGGCTTCCCGGCCATCACGGTCGCGGCCGGACTTCAGGCTGATGCAGTCATCGCCGGTGTCAAAACGGCAGTTCTTGATCCAGACGCCGTTGCAGCTTTCCGGGTCGCAGCCATCGTTGTTGGCACCGTGGCTGGAAAGGGTCACCCCATCCACCACCACGCTCTGGCACAGCACCGGGTTCAGCTGCCACATGGGGCTGTTGCGCAGGGTAACGCCCTGCAGCAGCACCCGCTGGCAGCGGATGGGCTGGAAGAAGTTGGGGCGCAGGTAATGGCCCTGGCCAAAAATGCGCTGTTCCACCGGCACGCCGCCCAGGTTCATTTTACGCAGGGCGCTGCGGTCCTGCAGCTGCAGGTCCGGCTTGTTCTCCGACCAGGAGGTTTCCACCTGATGGTGCCAGTTCCACCAATGGTCGGCATCGGCACCGCCGTCCAGCACGCCTTCGCCGGTCACGGCAATGTCCTGCGCATCGCAGGCATACAGCAGCGCACTGTAGTTGTAGCAGGGGCTGGCCTCCCAGTGGGAAAACACCAGCGGATAATTTTGTTCCGGCTGTTCTGCCACAAACTGCACCAACGTATCCTTGGATGCAAGGTGCAGCTCCACGCCGTTTTTCAGGTGCAGTGCACCTGTGCGGTAAACACCGGCGGTCAGGGTCAGACGCCCGCCGCCCGCTGCGCTCAGCGCATCCATGGCGGCCTGCAGCTGTTGCGTCTGCATCTCGCCCGGAACAGGGGCCACCTGCATCTCATTTTTGCCGATGCGGGGCAGCTCGATGGCAGATAAGATGGTATTGCGCAGTTCGTTTTTGTTCATGGGGAAAACTCCCTTACCTATGCTTTAGAGTGCTCGAAAAGAAATGCAAGGTTTTCGGCCAGATGCTCCCCGTGCCACTGGTGGGTGCCGGGGCAGATCTCGTGCAGGATGCTGTCCTGCGCGCCCAGCAGCGCATAGGCCTTGCGGGCCACGGCCACCTGCTCCTCGGCGTTCACCACACCGCGGGGGCCGTTCAGCCGGTCGTCCCGGCAGGACTGCACCCACAGCGGGCGGGGTGCGATCAGGCTGGCAATGTCGCCCATGTCCAGATGTTCCCACAGATGGGGCACATAGTTGCACGAGCAGTTGTTGTTCAGCGTCAGCAGTGCATCGCGGTAGCCGTACATGTAGCCGCTGATGGCCGCCATCTTTACGCGGTCATCCAGGGCAGCCAGCCATAAGGCCTGCATTCCGCCGCCGGAAAAGCCCAGCACACCCAGGTGCTGCGTGCTGAACCGCCCGTCTGTTTCCAGCCAGTCGATCAGCCGCATCAGGTCCCAGGTCAGCATTCCGATCACCGGAATGCCCAGCGGCTCGCCCATGTGAGCCAGCCGGTAGCAGTCACCTTTCAGGCCTTCCGGCAGGCGCTGCGTATCGGCAAGGTCCTCACGGCGCTCGCCAAAGCCCCGGCAGTCGGGGCACACCGCCACACAGCCGGCTTTTGCCAGCTGCAGGCCGTAATCGTAATGGTAATGGTCGATCTTTTCGGTGATGGGCGGGTAGTCCCGCACACCGGCCACCGAATATTTGCCGCCGCCGTTGTGGCCCGGGGGGCACACGAACAGCGGGGTGTCCTGCGTGACCTGCGGGGGCACCAGCACAAACAGAGTCATGAACACATCCGGCTCCACCTGGATACACCAGTGTTCCCGCCGGATCCCCTCCGCCGTCAGCACAGTTTCCATCTGCTGCGGCAGGGGGCTGCACAGCTCCATTTTACTCGTCCCCAGCAGGGAATGCAAGAGGGTCCTCGTTTCGGTGCGCCACTGCTCAAACTCCTGCGCCGTGCGGCCACCGAACGCATCCTTGCGGGCGTAGCGGTCGTACTTGCGGAGCATCCCGGTCAGCGAGCCATAGACCCGCTCCGGGGCGGGCATCCGTTCCGGATCAGTCATCGTTCACGTCCACATTGGCTGCTGCGGGAGCGGGGTTCTTGGCAGCCTTCTTGGCCTTCATGTGGTCAGAGATGTAGGGCCAGAACACGCAGAACACAGCAATGATCAGCAGGATCAGGGAGATGGGACGGGTGAAGAAGGGTGCGTAGCTGCCGTGTGCATAGCTGATGCCCTGACGGAAGTAGCGCTCCAGCTTGCTGGACAGGATGAAGGCCAGAACCAGCGGGCTGGTGGGCAGGCCGGCAACGCTCATGAACAGGGACAGCAGGCACAGAGCCAGCATGACGTAGATGTTGAACATGGTGTTGGAGATGCCGTAGCCGCCGATGAAGCTGATGACCAGGATGACGGTGTACAGGTAGTGATAAGGAATCTTCAGGATGTACGGGAACCAGCGCTTGGTGACCACCTGGATGAGGTAGGTAACAATGGCGGAGATCATAACGCAGGCAAAGATCAGCATGGACAGGTCAGGCTGCTCGGTCATGAACAGGGGGCCTGCCTGCAGGCCGTGAATGGTCAGGCCTGCGATCAGCATTGCGGTAATGCCGTCGCCGGGGATGCCCAGAGCCATCATGGGGATCAGAGCGCCGCCCAGAGAAGCGTTGTTTGCAGTCTCAGAAGCCCACACACCGGCGGGGTTGCCCTTGCCGAAGCTGTCGGGGTCCTTGCTGATGCCCTTGGCGTAGCCGTAGGCCACCATGTTGGAAATGCCGGAGCCCATGCCGGGCAGGAAGCCGATCCACAGGCCGACTGCAAATGCGAAGAGGATGGTCTTGATGTTCTCGATGATGTCCTTGAGACCAATGCCCAGGCCCTTCATGTTCTTGACGTCCACATCGGGCATCTTGGCCTCGCCCTTGGCGTTGTCACGGATGATCTGGCACATTGCGAACATACCCAGCATCTGAGCAACGGTGCTGATGCCGGAGGTGAGGTACACATTGCCGAAGGTGAAACGGGTAGCGCCGTTGATGGGGTCCATGCCGATGCAGCCCATCATCAGGCCGATGCCTGCGGACATGATGCCCTTGAAGATGTTGCCCTTGGACAGAGAAGCGATCAGGGTGATGGCGCAGAAGCACAGGGAGAAGTATTCCCAGGGGCCCAGGTGCAGAGCAGCCTCTGCAATGATGGGAGACAGCACGGTAGCAATGAGCACGGAGAAAACCGTACCAATGAAGGATGCGGTCATACCGATGCCCAGTGCCTTGCTGGCTTCGCCCTTTTGTGTCATGGGGTAGCCGTCAAAGCAGGTTGCAATGGCGGAAGAGGAACCGGGAATGCCGATCAGAACGGCAGAAATAAAGGTACCGGACACGCCGCCGATCCAGATAGCCAGCAGCATGACGAAGGAAGTCTCGGTGGAAAGACCAAAGGTGATGGGCAGCAGCAGTGCGATGCCCAGCGTAGCAGACAGACCCGGGATGGCGCCGAAAATAATACCCAGTGTGACCATTGCAAAGATCAGCAGCAGGTTCAGCGGTTTCAGACAGACCAGTATTGCAGAAAGATATGCAGCCATTTATTTTTCCTCCTTAGCCGCCGAACAGAACGCCGGCGGGCAGCTTGATCTGGAATGCGAACACGAACATGGCATACAGCGCAGCCGTGACAGCAACCGAGATGATTGCGGTAGAAACGGGCTTGACCTCGCTGTTGCCGCGCAGGTCATAGATGAAGGCTGCGGTAGCAAACGGGGTGGTGATCACAAAACCCAGGTAGGTCATGGCAATGGCGTAGACCACCAGCATCAGGAAACTCTTGGTCACCTTCTTGATGCCGCCCTTGGGGAAGTAGGGCTTTTCTTCAATGGCGCGGTCCTTGTAGCCGCGGATGATCAGCGCAATGGAGCTGATGCCGATCAGGAACAGCGCCACGAACGGCAGCAGGCGGGGACCCGGCTCCAGCAGCTTTGCGGGCTGGCGGATCTGCAGGGTCATGATAAAGAAGAATGCACAGGCGATCAAGCCAACGATGCCTGTGACCATATCACGTCTCATTTTCATGGTAAAACACCTCTTTTTTCTCTCAAAAATAGCCCGGAGGGAACAGCTCCGGGCTACCAATTAGGAGGAACGCACTTTTTTGTAGTTTGCTGTGATGCTTGTGCAGATAAAGTGCGGATGATCTCTATTTAGTTCCAGCCTCTTAGCCCCGAACGTACATATCCAAATTCTTGGCGATCTCAACAACCTCATTGTACTCCCGGGTGTGGATCTCCTCAGACTCTTCCAGATCGTGCCAGCCGGGGATGTTGCCGATGCTTGCGATGCCGGCGTTGACGGTAGGATCCTCAACAACAGCTTCCATAGCAGCGTTCATTTCCTTGACCATGGTCTCGTCCATGCCAGCAGGTCCCAGCAGGTAGTGGTAAACCAGCATGTAGCAGTTCTCAAAGCCCTGCTCCTGCAGAGTCTTGTAGTTGTCGGGCAGCTCGGCGGGGTACTCGCTGATGGTAGCACCATCGCCAGCCACCGTGCCGATGATCTTCAGCTTGCCGGCCTTCTCGTACTCCTGTGCATTGCCCAGGCCCACAACGCCAATGTCGATGAAGCCGCCGGCCAGGTTGGTCAGACGGTCAGACTCGGAAGCGCACTCAACCTGGTTCAGCTCGATGCCGGTCTCCTTGGTCAGCTTACCGAACAGGAAGGTGTTGGCGCCAGCTGCGGGCATACCGGCATTCAGCTCGCCCGGGTGAGCCTTTGCGTACTCCACAAAGCCTGCAAAGTCATCGTACGGAGCATCTGCGGGAACAGCCAGCGTAGAGAAGCCGTTGTCCTGCAGGCAGGCGATCAGGGTAAAGTCGGTCATGGGGTCAACCTCGGCATTGCCGGTGATGTACTGGATGTTCAGTGCAGAAGTGGCAATGGTCAGGGTGGTGCCGTCCGGCTTAGCGTTGGCAACGGTCTGGTGGCCAACGGTGTTGGAATCGTAGTTGGTAACGGTGGTCTTGAGGCCGTAGATACGGTTCAGGCCCTCGCTGTAGTAACGGATGCCCAGGTCAGAGCCGCCGCCTGCCTTGCCGGGAACCACCAGGGTGATGGTCTCGTTCTTCGGGAAGCCGATGCCGTCAGCTGCTGCAGCGGTGCTGCCTGCGGAAGCGGCAGTGCTGGTGGAGGAAGCTGCGGTGCTAGATGCGCTGGAACCGCCGCATGCGGACAGAGCCAGAGCTGCGGCAGCCACTGCGCTGCCCTTGAGCATAGATCTTCTGCTGATCTTCTTCATTGTTGTTCTCCTTCTCGATTCTCTTTCTCTTGCGAGTGTGAGGTGTTCCTGGACCTCCCCCTGGAGGCCCGCCCTCTTTGTGATTTTATTGTACAACTCCCTGCATCATTTTTCGATACACAACATTTCCGTTTTTTCATAACAATTTGTTCACAGCAGCTTGCATTCTTTCCGCAAAGGCCTTATACTATTTTTATACGGTTCTGAACCACCTTGCGTGTTTCTTTGCCGCATCTTAGCCAAAAGCCGTGGTTTTTCCCGCTCTATTTTAAAAGGTATCTGCCATGAACACCCGTCAATATTATTACCTTTCCACCATTGCAAGTTACGGCAACCTGACCTACGCTGCCCAGGCACTGCACATTTCGGCCTCGGCGCTGAGCAAATTTCTGGCCGAGTGCGAACGCACCTTCGGCTTTGCGCTGTTCCTGCGATACAACCGCCGCCTGTACCCCACCGCCGTGGGGCGCCACGTGGTGGACTGCGCCCAGAAGATCCTGGACGAGCAGAACCGCATGCTGCTGACCATGAAGGAAGTTACCGGCGTCAACCGCAAATCCATCCGGCTGGCCACCGCCCCCAACCGCGGTGCCATCATCTTCAGCAAGATCTACAACCAGTTCTCCCGCCGGTACCCGGACATCTCCCTGACCCTCACCGAACTGTACGCTGCCGAGCAGCCCGGTGCCATTGCCCGCGGCGTGGTGGACCTGGCACTGGGCGCCGGTGCCACCAGCACCGAGATCACGGACATTCCCATTGCCTACGAAGAGCTGATGGTCTCACTGCCGGCCTCCCACCCGCTGGCTCGGCAGGAAAAGATCCGCCTGAAGGACCTGCGGGACACTCCCTTTGTGCTGCAGGGGCACCGCCACAGCATCCGGCTCATTGCAGAGCAGCTGTTCCAGCAGGAGGGGTTCCAGCCGGTCGTGGCCTTTGAGTCCAATGACGTGATCCTGCTGGACTCCATGATGCACCAGGCCGTGGGCGTGGGGCTGGTAAGCAATGCCCATGTGTTCCCCTGCAAGGAGCTGGCCTACCGCCCACTGGACCCGCCGGTGTATCAGACCCTGCACCTGCGCTTTCCGCTGGGGCACACCCTGACCGAACCGGAACGCTACCTGGCCGGGCTGCTGGCCGCCGAGCGTCTGGCCGACCCGCGCTACCAGGCCACGGACGAGCCGCTGGTGCACGAGCTGCTGCAGGAGATCCGCTCCCCTGCCGAATTCTCGGATAAGGACACCGCCCTGCACGAGCCGGTGGGCACCGCCCTGCAGACCATGCAGGAGGTCTCGCTGGACAGCAAGGTGATGGAATACATCATCTCCATTGTGGATGAGCAAAGCCTTTCCCGTGCGGCAGAGCGGCATTTTCTGGCCCAGTCCGCCCTTTCGCGGCATCTGCGCGCCGTGGAGGAAATGGTGGGCACCCCGCTGTTCACCCGGGAGCACAACCGTCTGCGCCCCACCAGCGCCGGCACCATTTTTGTCAACAACGCGCGCAACATCCTGCGCATCGAGAACGAAATGTTTGCCCACACCAAGACCTACCGGCAGGGCCACGGCGGCCACCTGTACATCAGCTGCGACCCTCTGTTTGCCCAGGAGCTGCGGGATTACGCCGTGCCGATGTTCCACGCCCGCCACCCGGACATTGAGCTGATCATCACCGAGGCCAATCAGGAACAGACCCTGGAGTCCCTGATGAACTCCTCCGCCGACCTGGGCGTATTCCTTTCTTCGGAAGCGCAGCACACCCTGCTGCACTGCGATGTGCTGACCCTGACCGAGTTGGTGTACTGCTTTGCCCCGGGCAGCTGCCCGGAAGGCTGGCAGCCGGGCGACCTGTTCCCTTCCGGGCTGGCCGCCCGCCCGCAGCTGCTGGCACAGCCCAGCTCCACCCTGCGGGGCCTGCAGGACGCCCTGCTGCCCCAGATCTTTTCCGAAATGCCCCCCGCTGCCTGCGAAGGGCAGATGCACATTCTGCGCCAGCTGGCAAACCTGGGCATTGCGGATTCGCTGCTGCCGCTGAACCTGATCGAGCGCCGCCACCACAACCGCTGTGCTGCCCTGAATCCGCCCCAGCCGCTGTACCTGCTGCTGGGCCACCACGTGGGCCGCACCCTGCCGGAGGTGTCGGAGGAGCTGATGGGCCTGATCCGCGCTTCGCTGACCGATGTGTTGGCCCTGCCCGCAAGCGACGAAACCGACTGAACCAAAAAACAGCACGCCGTGCTCCACTGGAACACGGCGTGCTGTTTTGCGTTCTGGCTCAGATCATATCCAGGCCCACTTTATGGGTCGGCGCAGGGAAGGCGCGGTCCAGCAAGTCCAGCTCCTCTTCGGTGAGCTGCACATCCGCTGCCGCGCGGTTGGCCTGCACATGCTCCACCCAGCTGGCGCGCGGGATGGCGAACACCCCCGGCTGCGCAGCCACAAAGGCCAGCAGCACCTGCAGCGGCGTGATGCCGTGCTGCCGGGCCACCTGCTGCACCGCCGCACTGCGGGTCAGGCCGCTGCGCAGCCGGCCGGCCTGGGCCAGCGGACTGTACGCCATCAGCGGAATGCCCTGCCGCCGCAGGAAGGGCAGCAGATCGTACTCCACGCCCCGGCTGCCCAGGTGGTACAGGTCCTGCACCACGGCGCAGTTTTCGCCCTTTTTCAGCCGCAGCAGCTCCTGCATATCCTCGGTGTCAAAGTTAGAAACGCCCCAGCGGCGGATCTTGCCCTCGGCCTTCAGCTCTTCCATGCAGTCCACGGTCTCCCGCAGGGGCACGCTGCCCCGCCAGTGCAGCAGGTACAGGTCCAGGTAGTCCACGCCCATGCGGTCCAGGCTGTCCTGGCAGCTGTCAAAAATATCGCTGCGGCCCGCATTCCACGGGTACACCTTGCTGACCAGGAACAGCTTTTCCCGGTCCAGCGGGCGGATGGCATCCCCCACCAGTTCCTCGCTGGCTCCTTCGCCGTACATTTCGGCAGTGTCGATCAGGTTCATGCCGTTCTGTGCGCCCCAGCGCAGGGTCTCCACCTCGCTGTCGTGTTTGGCCGGGTCCTCGCCCAGATACCAGGTGCCCTGCCCCACCTTGGGGATGCAGGTACCATCCGGCAGTTGGATCGTGTTCATCGTTCGTACCTCCCGTTTTGCGTATTTCCGCCCCAGTATAGCACCGGCGGGGCAAACAAACAACCCCGTGCGCCGCAGATGTGCGGGGCACGGGGTCGTTTTCCTTTTAAAGGGAGCTGCAGGCTCAGAGCTTCCAGCCTTCGGCCTGCTTGCGCCCGCCCACAAAGGCGGCGTAAATGCCGGGCTGCTGCATCAGCTCTTCGTGCCTGCCCTGCTGCACGATGCGGCCATGATCCACTACCAGGATCTGATCGGCATGGCGCACCGTCTTGAGCCGGTGGGCAATCATGAGAATGGTCTTGTTCCGGGTCAGAGCCTCAATGGCCTTCTGCAGACGGTCCTCGTTTTCGGGGTCCACATTGGCGGTGGCTTCGTCCAGAATGACGATGGGCGCATCCTTCAGCATGGCGCGGGCAATGC
>CAVIXY010000071.1:676-12317 GCA_963646665.1 Bacteroides sp. CAG:545 | reverse complement strand
ATGGCCCTTACAGGGCCGTTCTGCAAACCCCGTGTTCTCACACGGGGTTATGATTAGAAAGGACACAGCATCAACCGCTCTAGACATTCCTAGCCGTTGGAACCCGCGGGCTAAACAAAGCCCCACCGGGGCTTTGTTTGCGGCTTGCGAGCCGCCGCCCTGTTCGACCCCGCGTCCGGCGCAAAATAAAAAACAGCCCTCAGCTTGAGCTGAGAGCTGTTTTTTATGCCGCCGACGGGGGTCGAACCCGTACTCTGTCTCCAGAAAGGGATTTTAAGTCCCTCGTGTCTGCCAATTCCACCACGGCGACATACAACGCTCATTATAATACAATAGATCGGCCTCTTTGTCAAGAAAAACACCGGAATACAGGCAGTTTGCAAAGCGTTCACAATTCAGTATAAAAAAGTGCTTTTTCTTTGCGGCGTTTCATGCTATAATAAAACCTGAATACGGTTCCTGTGCGGGAGCGTAACGGGGCAGGGCAGTGGTGTACCGCTCTGCCGGGGCAATGCCCGCAATTTGCGGCGGGCGGGAAACAAAAAAGAGAGGCGAATCGAGATGTTGGATATGATCAAATGCAGCACCGGCGGCGCATACTATGCCCGCGGCGAGTGGATCACCGCAGACGGCAATGCACCGGCAGCGCTGGCAGCCAAGGGCTTTGATGCCGCTGCCATTGCAAACGCCAAAACCGGCACTATGGCTTACAGCATTCTGCAGGCGCACAACACCAGCGGCGATGCCGAGAACCTGAAGATCAAGTTCGATGCCATGGCCAGCCACGACATCACCTTTGTGGGCATTATCCAGACGGCACGTGCGTCCGGGCTGGAAAAGTTCCCCATTCCGTATGTGCTCACCAACTGCCACAACAGCCTGTGCGCAGTGGGCGGCACCATCAATGAGGACGACCACCGCTTTGGCCTGTCCGCAGCCAAAAAGTATGGCGGCATTTTTGTGCCCCCGCACCTGGCTGTCATCCATCAGTATATGCGCGAGCGCTTTGCGGGCTGCGGCAAAATGATCCTTGGTTCCGACTCCCATACCCGTTACGGTGCTCTGGGCACCATGGCCATTGGCGAA
Source organism: Bacteroides sp. CAG:545 (assembly GCA_963646665.1). Classification (GTDB taxonomy): domain Bacteria; phylum Bacillota; class Clostridia; order Oscillospirales; family Ruminococcaceae; genus Faecalibacterium. The sequence continues at coordinate 11,231 of CAVIXY010000071.1, read as the reverse complement.
GGCGGCGGCGAGCTGGCAAAGCAGCTGCTGGGCCGTACCTACGATGTGGCCCGCCCGGGCGTGGTTGCCATTTATCTCACCGGCAGCCTGCCTGTTGGCTGCGGCCCCCACGATGTGGCCATTGCCCTGGTGGGCAAGCTGTTCAAGAGCGGCTACGTCAAGAACAAGGTTATGGAGTTTGTCGGCCCCGGCATTGCATCCCTGCGGCAGGATACCCGCAACGCCATTGACGCCATGACCACCGAGACCACCTGCCTGTCCTCCATCTGGGAGACAGACGAGACCACCCAGCGCTTCCTGGCTGTGCATGGCCGTGCGGCAGACTACAAAAAGCTGGCTCCGGCAGATCTGGCATACTACGATGGCGTAGTGGAAGTGGATCTGTCGGCCATCCGGCCCATGATCGCCCTGCCCATGCACCCTTCCAACGCATTTACCATTGAGGAGCTGAACGCCAACCTTGAGGACATTCTGCACGCCTGCGAAGAGGATGTGCAGAAGCTCATCGGCCGCAAGGATGTGCATCTGGACCTGTGCAGCAAGATCGAAAACGGAAAGCTGCGGGTGGATCAGGGCGTGATCGCAGGCTGCGCAGGCGGCCTGTACGATAGCATCTACGAGGCAGCTTCCATCCTCAAGGGTCACACCGGCGGCTGTGGAGACTACGCCCTGAGCGTGTACCCCGGCAGTCAGCCCATTATGATGGAGCTGGTGCGCACCGGCGTGATCGCGGACCTGATGGCCAGCGGTGCCACCATCCGCACGGCCTTCTGCGGCCCCTGCTTTGGTGCCGGTGACGTGCCCGCCAACGGGGCACTGTCCATCCGCCACACCACCCGCAACTTCCCCAGCCGCGAAGGCTCCAAGCCCGGCAACGGTCAGCTGGCCGGCGTGGCCCTGATGGATGCCCGCAGCATTGCGGCCACCACGGCCAACGGCGGCATTCTCACACCGGCCACCGCCATTGACTACGACCCCACCGTGCCGGAATACCAGTACGATTCTTCCAGCTACGACACCCGCGTGTATCAGGGCTTTGGAAAGGGCGATTACGATACGCTGCTCAAGCTCGGCCCCAACATCAAGGACTGGCCCGAGATCGCACCGCTGGGGGAGAACATGCTGCTGAAGGTGGCATCTTACATCACCGACCCCGTCACCACCACCGATGAGCTGATCCCCTCCGGTGAAACTTCGTCCTTCCGCTCCAACCCGCTGGGCCTGGCAGAGTTTACCCTCAGCCGCAAGGACCCGGAGTATGTGGGCCGCGCCAAGGCGGTGCGGGCCGAAGAGGAAGCCCGCCGCAGCGGCAAGGCCGAGGACGCCCTGCTGGCAAAGGTGCGTGCGGTGCCCGGCTGCGAACAGCTGACCTGGAACGATGTGCAGATCTCGTCCACCATTTTTGCGGTCAAGCCCGGTGATGGCTCTGCCCGTGAGCAGGCGGCCAGCTGCCAGCGCGTGCTGGGGGCCGGTGCCAACATTGTTACCGAGTACGCCACCAAGCGCTACCGCTCCAACCTGATCAACTGGGGTATGCTGCCCTTCCAGCTGGCCGGGGCAACGCCTTTTGGCTTGGGAGACTACATCCTGATCCCCCATGTGCGCGAAGCCCTCAAGGGCGATCTGCAGCACATCAAGGCCTATGTGCTGGGCGATACCGTCCGGGAGTTTGAGCTGTACATGGCCCCGCTTACGGCGGACGAGCGCCAGATCCTGGCCGATGGCTGCCTGATCAATTTCTATAAGCACTAAGGAAGTAAACCCATGTCCTGTGATCTTCATACCCATTCTACCTGTTCGGACGGCGCGGTGCCCATTGTACGGCTTGCCCCCATTGCGGCCCGCACCGGCCTTTCGGCGCTGGCACTGTCGGACCATGATACCCTGCTCAGCGCTCAGTATGCCTACGAGCACCCTGTGCAGAGCGGCGTACAGCTGATTCCTGCCGTGGAGCTGACCGGCTACGATTTTGAGCGCCAGCACCGGGTGCATCTGCTGTGCTATTACCCCAACCTTGCCTGCCCGGAGCTGCAGCAGCACTGCGAGCTGATGAAACAGCGCCGCAACGCCTGCGCCCTGCAGAGCATCCACGAACTGGAAGCCATGTACCCGCAGTTTACCGAAGAACTGGTCTGGGAAACCGCAAGAGACAGCGGTGTGCTGTTCAAAAGCGGCATCATGCAGGCGCTGGAACTGCTGGGCCTGACCGATGGCAGCATCTACGGCAAAACCTACCACGAGCTGTTTGGCTGGAACCCCCGCGGCATTGTGCTGCACTCGCCGGAGTATCCGTCGGTGCGGCAGGTGCTGGCCGCGGCCAAAGCCAGCGGCGGGGCTGTGGTGTTTGCCCACCCCACCGTGTACAAGAGTATGCCGCTGCTGCGGGAACTGGTGGCCGAAGGTGCCGTGGATGGCATTGAAGTGGACCACCCCAGCAACAGCCCCGAGGACCGCGCCGAGTGCGCACAGCTGTGCCGGGAGCATGGCCTTGTGGCTACGGCAGGTACTGACTTCCACGGCCGCAACCACAAGGTGCCGCACCCCATTGGCACCTGCACAGCCCCGGACGAAACGGTGGATCGTCTGCGGGAGATTGCCCGCAGGCGCGGCGGCGGAAACGGCACACTGTGACCGGCTCACATTGACATTTTGCCGGTGTGCTCTATAATAGAGGGCAGACGTATTCCGTCAGGATTTGAACGAGAGAGGACGTAAGTTTACCATGAGCAAAGAATTCAGTTTTCCCAACAAGGGCACCTGCTCCCAGATGACCCAGTTTGTGCTGAACGATGACCACACCATTGAATCCATCCAGGTCATTGGCGGCTGCAACGGCAACCTGAAGGGCATCTGCAAGCTGCTGCAGGGCATGAAGGCCGAGGACGTGATCGCAAAGCTGGACGGCACTCTGTGCGGCTTCCGCAAGACCAGCTGCCCGGATCAGATTGCCCAGAACCTGAAAAAGGCCCTGGCCGAGATGAACTGATCGGCCAGGAGCATAAAACCATTTCACCGCACCGTGCGCACTGCAGGGTGCGGTGTTTTTTGTGTCAGGTTTGGGTGCTGCTTGCAAAAACAGGCAAAGGGTGGGATAATAGAACAAAAATGTTCCCATAAAACCGGAACAAAAAACAGGAGGAATTTTATGATTGCGGAAACCAAACACCCGCCCCTGCGGCTGCTTGCCGTGGTACTGGCGGCAGCCCTGCTCTTTACCGCCTGCGCAGGCGGCGCAAAAAGCAAAGCCGACCAGCTGGAACTGGGCCGGAAGTATCTGACCGAGATGAACTATTCCGAGGCCATTGCCGCCTTTACGGAAGCGATCAAACTGAACCCCGATGACATCGAGGCCTACCTGGGCCGTGCCGAAGCCTACGCAGCCATGGGCGAGTACGAGAAGGCCCTGGCGGACTACGACACCGTGCTGGAAAAGGCTGGAGACGACCCCTACACCCAGGCCCAGGCCTACGCCGGACGCGCCGGGGTGGACGAACAGGCCGACCAGCCGGAGGACGCGGAGCGGGACTACACGGCGGCCCTGACCCAGCTGGACAAGGACACCGACCAGCAGGATGCAGACGCGGTGCTGACCCTGAAAAAGGATGTGCTGATCAGGCACGCAGCGGTGTGCATTACGCTGGCGCTGCTGGACAAGGCGGCAGACGACTATGACGCTCTGGAACAGCTGGGCGAGAATGTAGCCGCCAAGCGCAAGGAGCTGGAAAGCCTGCTGCCGGACACCGGGACCTCTCCGGATGCCGAAAACGGCCTGACCCCGGATGCACCGGACACCGACACTCCGGCAGATGCGGATACCCCGGCGGACACCGGCACGGAACCGGAAGCCCCCGCCGAAGAAGAGCAGCCTGCTTCCAGCAAAGAAGAACCGGCTGAGAGCAAACAGACGGAAACACCTGTTGTGCAGGAAGCGAAGTCTTATACTGCAACCGAAACCTATGAAGGTGGCAATACGGATGATGATACAATTACATATACAGAAAAGGTGACCTATCAAATTGGCGGGAATACACTCAAAATAAGCAGTTCTGAAACAGAAGCGTATTCGTATGGTACGGAGGCAGACGCCCAACATAAAGAAACAGAAAGTTCTGCATATACTTATACACTTTCACAGCCACTGCAGGGAATGGAGAGACATGGAGAATGGCAGGTCGTCTGGGATGTTCCGGCAGGAACAACGATAACCTGCGGCATGGCTTCAAGTTTTGTCAGAGACGGCGAAACGATAAGCAGTGACAGCATACAGAATTATCCGATGTGGTATGTGGTGTCTGATCGGATTTTGAAAGATTATCAGGATGTTCAAAATCAAATTGCAGCAACAGGTGATCTGTCAAAAGAAAGCATTACGGTTGAAAAAGGAAACTTCTATGTTTTGATTACAATGGGTGAGGGAGGCGAGACGTTAGAAAAGGGCGGCTTTATCTTCCGCGGCGTTTAATGTTTATTAGTATAAGATAAAAAGCATCTGCAGCATGTGCACGGTTTTTCCCCATCTGTGTGCCGGGTTGCAGATGCTTTTTCTTGCGTGAGATTCCGTTGTTTTTCCCATCCCGACACAAACAACTGATTTTTTCCACCGCTTTGGGGCTATACTTCTTGTGCATACCAAGGAACACAGCAAGGAGCAGAAGGAATGAGCATTTGGGAAAAACTGGGTTTTGGCGGGTACAAGGGCTTTTCGCGGGAAGCAGCACAGCTGCTGCAGGCGGCGGTGGAGCTGGCAGGCGGCCTGGGGTGCGAAAAAGCAGACACCGGGCACCTGCTGCTGGCCATGCTGCAGCAGAACGAGGGGGCTGCGGCGCGCTTTCTGGCAGGCAAGCAGATCACGGAGCAGGCGGTGCGCCGCCAGCTGGCCGAAGGCCTCCGTACCCCGGCACAGCATCTGGACCGGCACGCACTGGCCCCGGACCTCAAGCGCACCATGGACTATGCCCTGATCGGGGCACAGAATGCCCACCTCAGCCGTGCCGAGCCGGAACACCTGCTCTGCGCCATGCTGGAAGATGACGGCTGCACCGCCGGGGTGCTGCTGGTTTCCATGGGCCTGCCCCTGACCGAGGCCGTGCGGGAGTGCCGCCAGCTGTCCGGGCAGTTTGTGCTGCCGGCCCAGCCCCGGGTGTCTGCCGCCATGCCCCGGGGCAGCCGCGCCAGCGACAAATACTGCCGCGACCTTACCCGCCGCGCCCAGGATGGCGAACTGGACCCGGTGTTCTGCCGGGACGCCGAGCTGGACCGCATGGTGGAAATTCTGTGCCGCCGCCAGAAAAACAACCCCTGCCTGGTGGGGGAGCCGGGGGTGGGCAAAACCGCTCTGGCCGAAGGGCTGGCCCAGCGCATTGCCCAGAACCGGGTGCCCCGGGCGCTGCAGGGGCGGCGTCTGCTGGCGCTGGATATGGCCAGCCTGGTGGCGGGCACCAAGTACCGTGGCGACTTTGAAGAACGGTTCAAGACGCTGTTGGAAGAACTGGTGCGGGACGGCACCGCCATCCTGTTTGTGGACGAATTTCACACCATTGTAGGGGCCGGTGCGGCAGAAGGTGCCATTGACGCTGCCAGCATCCTGAAGCCGGTGCTGGCCCGTGGGGAGCTGCAGCTCATCGGGGCCACCACCAACCAGGAGTTCCGCACCCACATCCAGAAGGATGCGGCCCTGGAGCGCCGCTTTGGCCGAGTGCAGGTGGAAGAACCCACCCCGGCCCAGGCGGTGGATATCCTCAACGGGCTGGCCACCCGGTACGAGCAGTACCACAAGGTGATCCTGCCGCCCCAGACCCTGCAGGCGGCGGTGGAGCTGTCGGTGCGGTATCTGCCCGGGCGCTGCCTGCCGGATAAGGCCATCGACCTGGTGGACGAAGCCTGCGCGGCAGCCCGCATCCGGGCCGAACAGACCCAGCAGACCCGGCCCGTGCTCACCCCAGACGACATTGCCCGGGTGGTGGCGCAGGCCAGCGGCGTGCCCGCCGAGCGGGTGAGCGAGCAGGAGCGCGACCGGCTGGAACAGCTGGAACAGCGGCTCAACCGGGAAGTGCTGGGCCAGCAGCGTGCCGTGGCGGCGGTGGCAGGAGCCATCCGGCGCAGCCGCACCGGGCTGGGGGAGCCGGGCAGGCCCATCGGGGCCATGCTGTTTCTCGGCCCCACCGGCGTGGGCAAAACCGCGCTGGCCCGGGCACTGGCCGTGAGCTGGTTTGGCAGCGAAAAAGCTCTGCTCAAGTTTGACATGTCGGAGTATCAGGAACAGCACACGGCAGCCCGTCTGCTGGGGGCACCGCCGGGCTACCTGGGCCATGATGAAGGCGGCCAGCTTACCGAAGCCGTGCGCCGCCGCCCCTACAGCGTTGTGCTGTTTGACGAGATCGAAAAGGCCCACCCGGACATCCAGAACATTCTGCTGCAGATCCTGGAGGACGGCGAACTGACCGATGCCATGGGCCGCAAAGCGGATTTCCGCAACACCATTGTGCTGCTCACCTCCAACCTGGGGGCACGCTTCCTGGCCGGGCAGGCCGCCCCGCTGGGTTTTGCCGCCGGGGCGGAAGCCCTGTTTGAAAAGCAGGCGGCGCAGGCTGTGGAAGAAGCCAAAAAGTGGTTCCGCCCGGAGCTTGTGGGGCGGCTGGATGAGCTGATCGTGTTCCGCCCCCTGTCGGAAGAAACTCTGTGCACCATTGCCGAAAACTTTTTGTGCAGGCTGGAAGCCCGCGCGGCCCGCAGCGGATACCGGCTCAGCCATACGCCCCGGGTGGGTGCAGCATTGGCGGCCCGGGCACAGTCGGCCTACGGTGCCCGCGAGCTGCGCCGCCAGGTGGACCGCGCTGTGGAGCAGGCACTGGCAGATCAGATCGCCACCGGAACGGCCTGCACCGGCCAGCACTGGACGGCGGACTGCTCTGCAGACGGCAGCATCGTCCTGCGGGAGGATGAAACGGCTGTGCTTTAATACAAGGCTGGCAGGGAGTTTCCAAAGCAAATGATCCGGCGGGTGGGTCCCTGCTGCCGCAGGCAGTAGGGCGGGCAATGGAATGGCCCGTTGCATTTGCGTGGAAAGCTCCCTGACGGCCTGCCGGAAAACACTTGAAACCTACAGAATTTCTGTTATCATAGAAACAACAGAATGGCAGGAGGCACCCCATGCACACGTTGTTTCTATTGAACCCCACGGCCGGCAAGAGCGACTGCACCAAACAGCTGCCGCAGCAGATCTATGCGGCAGCTGCCCGGGCCGGTCTTGCGCAGGCAGAGTATACCATCCAGATCACCACCCACGCAGGCCATGCCCGGGAGCTGGCCCGTGCCGCTGCCCTGCAGGCAGCAGGGGAGCCGGTGCGCATTTTCACTGCCGGCGGCGATGGCACCTTCAACGAAGCGCTCACCGGCGTTTACGGCCTGCCCAACGCAGCCGTGGGCTGCCTGCCCTTTGGCAGCGGCAACGATTTTCTGCGCACCTTTGGCACCAAAGAAGAATTTCTGGACCTGGATGCCCAGCTGGCCGGTACGGCTGTGCCCATCGACCTGATGCGGACCAGCCTGGGCCTTTCGGCCACTATCTGCGCCGCCGGGCTGGATGCACAGGTGGCGTATGGCATCCCCAAGTTCCGGCGCATCCCGCTGTGCGGTGGAGAAATGGCCTATGCGCTCTCCATTGTGGAGCAGCTGTGCGGGCACATCGGCCGCCGGGTGGAGTATACCATTGACGGCGAAAAGCTGACCGTGGACTGCCTGATGTGCGCCATCTGCAATGGGCACGCCTACGGCGGCGGCTTCTGCGCCGCACCGGAAGCACAGCCGGATGACGGCTGGCTGGATGTGTTCATTGTGCGCAAGGTGGGGCGGCTGACCATTGCCAAGCTGCTCAGCATGTACAAGAACGGGCGGCACTTCCAAAACGGGCAGCTTGTACCGGAAGCACAGCCCTATTTCCTTTACCGCCGCGCAAAGCATGTGGAGCTGCGGGCGGCGGATGGGCGCGGTCCCATTGTGGCAACGGCGGACGGCGAGTGCGTGCCCTGCCAGCAGGTAAGCGTGCAGGTGCAGCCGCTAGCAGGGCGGGTGCTGCTGCCAAAGCCGGTGTATGAGCGCTTTGCCGCGCAGCGTACCGGCCAGAGTGCGGATTGAAGAAGCAGAAACCGATCAAAAAGCGGGTGTTTTCCAGCACGGAAACACCCGCTTTTTGCGCTGTAAAATCAAATTTTGAGCGGTCATAAATTCTTAACAAAGAAATTTGCGCAAAAGGCTTGATTTTTTGGGTCAAGATGAGTACAATACTCTTAGCACTCATGGAAACAGAGTGCTAAACGCCCGCGCGGAGCGGACACGAAGCCCCAGCAGGCGTCAACTTTGTTTCAAAATTATTTTTACTATAGGAGGGCAAGAACTATGAAGATCATTCCTCTTGCAGACCGCGTTGTTATCAAGACTGTCGAGGCTGAGGAGACCACCAAGAGCGGCATCATCCTGACCGGCAGCGCAAAAGAAAAGCCGCAGGTGGCTGAGGTCGTGGCTGTTGGTCCCGGCGGTGTCGTCGATGGCAAGGAAGTCAAGATGACGGTCAAAGTGGGCGACAAGGTGCTCACCAGCAAGTACTCCGGCACGGAAGTCAAGGTGGACGGCGAGGAGTGCACTATCGTCCGCCAGAGCGATATTCTGGCTGTTGTTGAGGACTGATTTCTGATCTTTTCTTTTCCAAAATTTAAGTATTAAAGGAGCGATTCTATTATGGCAAAACAGATCAAGCAGGGCGAAGAGGCTCGCAAGGCTCTCTGCGCCGGTATCGATACACTGGCAAACACCGTCAAGATCACCCTCGGACCGAAGGGTCGTAACGTCGTGCTGAGCAAGAAGTTCGGCGCACCCGTTATCACCAACGATGGTGTTACCATCGCAAAAGAGATCGAGCTGAAGGACGAGTTCGAGAACATGGGCGCACAGCTTGTTCGTGAGGTCGCAACCAAGACCAACGACGCGGCAGGCGACGGCACCACCACTGCTACCGTTCTGGCACAGGCAATGGTCAACGAGGGCATGAAGAATGTCACCGCAGGCGCAAATCCGATGGATATCCGCCGCGGCATGAGCAAGGCTGTCACCAAGGCAGTCGAGACCATCAAGGCACACAGCCAGAAGGTCAAGGACGCAAACGATATCGCTCGTGTCGGTACGATCTCCGCAGGCGACCCCGAGATCGGTCGTCTGATCGCTGAGGCAATGGAGAAGGTCACTTCCGACGGTGTTATTACCATCGAGGAGAACAAGACCACTGCCGAGACCTATAACGAGATCGTCGAAGGTATGCAGTTCGATCGTGGCTACCTGACCCCGTATATGGTCACGGATACCGAGAAGATGGAAGCTGTCCTCGACGACGCTGCCGTCCTGATCACCGACAAGAAGATCAGTGTCATTCAGGATCTGCTGCCTCTGCTGGAGCAGGTCGTCCAGAACGGCATGAAGTTGCTCATCATCGCTGAGGACATCGAGGGTGAGGCTCTGTCCACCCTGATCGTCAACCGTCTGCGTGGTACCTTCACCGTTGTCGCTGTCAAGGCACCTGGCTTCGGCGACCGCCGCAAGGAGATGCTGCAGGATATCGCTACCCTGACTGGCGGCACGCTCATCTCCTCCGACCTCGGCTATGAGCTGAAGGACGCAACCCTGCAGATGCTGGGTCGCGCTCGTCAGGTCAAGGTCACCAAGGAGAACACCACCATTGTCGGTGGCTTCGGTGACAAGGACGCGATTTCTGCCCGCATTGCTCAGATCCGCAACCAGATCGAGGCGGCTACCAGCGATTTCGACCGTGAGAAGCTGCAGGAGCGTCTGGCAAAGCTGGCTGGCGGCGTTGCTGTCATCAAGGTCGGTGCCGCTACTGAAGTTGAGATGAAGGACAAGAAGCTCCGCATTGAGGACGCTCTGAACGCTACCAAGGCAGCGGTTCAGGAGGGCGTTGTTGCTGGTGGCGGCACTGCTCCCATCAACGCGATTCCGGCTGTCCGTGAGCTGTGCGATACGCTGGAAGGCGACGAGCGCACTGGTGCAAAGATCATCCTGAAGGCTCTGGAAGCTCCTCTGCGCCAGATCGCAAAGAATGCGGGTCTGGAAGGCAGCGTCATCATCGACAAGATCATCTCTGCCAACAAGCCGAACTACGGCTTCGACGCTCAGAATGAGGTCTTTGTGGACGATATGATCGCCGCCGGCATCGTTGACCCGACCAAGGTCACTCGCTCTGCTCTGGAGAACGCCGCATCCGTCGCTGAGATGGTGCTTACCACCGAGAGCCTCGTTGCTGACCTGCCCGAACCTCCCGCACCCGCTGCACCCGCAGGCGATATGGGCGGCATGGGTGGCATGTACTAAGCCGAAGCTGACCTCTCAAAATACTGTTGAGTACCTCAAAACTTTAAAAATAGCTTGATTTTTTGGAGCGCGCAAAAGCGGATCTACGCCAAACTTACGCCAGAAATCAAAGCGCATTATAGGGTAAAAAATCGGCACTCGCTGAAAAGCGGGTGTCGATTTTTGTGTCCTGCAAGAGAAC
>CAVIXY010000071.1:0-624 GCA_963646665.1 Bacteroides sp. CAG:545 | reverse complement strand
GAGAACAGCCGCACAGCGACTTGACCTTACGGTCGCGCTGTGCGGCTGTTTTTGCGTTTCCACAACAAATATTCTTCGTAGCTTTGATTACATCCCGCCGCAGAAAACCAACCAGATCTTCACGCCCAAGTGGGTGGTGAAGAAGATGGTGGATCTGCTGGAACAGGAGAATCCCGCTTGCTTCGATAATCCGGATAAGACTATCCTTGACCCTTACATGAAGTTCGGCTTGTACATCACGGAAATCGTCAAGCGGCTGTACCGCAGCGAGAAAATGCGTCGGCTTTTTCCGGATGATAACACTCGGCTGGAGCATATTTTCGCGAAACAGGTGTATGGTCTTGCGCCGACCGAGATCATCTACCGCATCGACCTCTGCTATATTCTGGGCTTCGCAACAGATGGCGATCAGGAGCACCCCATTACAAAACATCATATCCGTCAGGCGGATACGTTGGAAAAAGAGCGGGACAGGATTTTCAGAGATTGAAAAGCTGATTCAAAAAGTTTGAATTTCCACTTGCATTTTTGAAAAGTCGTGGTATAATAAATAGGCAATCGTTTCCAAGGCCGCTCGCGGGGGTAGCTGATATTGAAGGTTGTGATGGGCGCATACATTACAAT
>CAVIXY010000070.1:0-12320 GCA_963646665.1 Bacteroides sp. CAG:545 | reverse complement strand
GACTGACGGGGTCGTTCCCCTCGCCGTACCAGCGCCATCCCATTTTCATAGGCATAAAGTTTCCTCCTGTTTGTGCGTTTCGGGTCCCGGTGCGGCAGGCCGCTGCACCGGAACGCCCTCCTCCGGATTTTCTGCATCAAGGATAGCATCGCGGCAAAAAAGAAAACGGAAATTCCCGCTCTCTTTCTTGAAAAAAACAGACTTTATTCGGCAATAAGCGGCTTCTGTTCTTTCAGCTCGCTCTGGCGCAGTACAATGCGGACGGTGGTGCCGGTTTCATCACTGTCAAACGCAAACACAAAGTTCTCATACAGCATGGAAAGCCGCTCGTAGATGTTTTTCAGGCCGATGCCGTGGCCCTGCGGCTTGACGGTAAAGGTGCGGATCTCGGCCAGCCGTTCCGGGGCGATGGGCGCACCGGTGTTGTGCACGACCAGGGTCAGGGTGTCGCCCGCAGCCTGGGCGGTCACGCAGATCTCGCACACCTCGTCACTGTCCTCCACGCCGTAGTGGATGGCGTTTTCCACCAGCGGCTGCAGGGTGAAGTGGGGCAGATACCACTGTTCCAGCTCCCCGGAAGAAGTCAGCGTAAAATGGGCGCGGCTCTTGTAGCGCAATTGCTGGATGGCAATGTAGCTGTCCGCCAGCTGCACATCGGCGGCGGCGGTGGAGTTCTGCCGCGGGCTGAGGGCGGCGCGCAGGATATCGCCCAGGCTGACGATCATTTTGCAGGCATCCTCCCGGTTGCCGGCCTTGACCAGCCAGTTCAGGGTGCCCAGGGTGTTGTACAGGAAATGCGGGTTGATCTGCGCCTGCAGCATTTTGTAGCGGGTCTCCTGCAGCAGGATCTGCTTTTCATAGTTCTCATGGATCAGGGTGTCGATCTTGCCCAGCATGGAATCAAACTCGCGGGTCAGGGTGCCGATCTCGTCCGCTGCCGGGTCGGTGGGCAGCATGGCGCGGGCGGTGGCAAAGCTGCCTTCCTGCTGGTCCACGGCCTGCACCGCTTCGCTCAGGGTATGAATGGGCCGTGTGACCAGCCGTGCCATGTGGAGCAGCACCCAGGCAAACAGCACCAAAATCGCGCACTCGCCGAAGATCAGCGCGTTGCGGGCGGTGTTGATCTGGCCGTAAATTTCGTGGTAATCAAACACGCTGCACAGCCGCAGCCCGGTAAGGGAGCTGGTGAGCCAGCAGACGAAATATTTTTTGCCGCCCAGGGTAGTGATCTGATAGCCCTGTGTGCTGTCGGGAAGGGAAAGCGCTGCCGCCGCTTCCTCGCCGCTGTGGTAAACCAGCTGCGTGCCGTTGTAGAGATAAAGTTCCGAGGGCTTGCTGGAAAGGCTGTGGATCTCGCCGTCCAGCAGGCTGCCCACATCCAGCGCTACCACAAGGGTGCCCAGCTTTTTCAGGCTCATGTCCTGGCTGCGCAGGATGCGCCGCCCGCAGAGGATATACGGGTAGTCCTCTGCATCCGGCTGCACCAGCGCAAAGCCGCCGGGCGTTGCGTTCAGGGCCATTTCCAGCGCGGTCAGCCGTGCTGCGCCGGGTTCGGGCATATCCTGCCCGATGGTCAGCGTATGGCCGTAGAGGTCGGTGTACTGCAGGCTGCTGATCTGCCGGTCCTGATAGATTTTTTCCAGCAGCAGCGGCCGCACGGCCGTGAGCAGATAGTAATAGCTGGCCTTTTCCGGGTCGGCATCGGCCAGGGCACTTAACTGCTGTTGAATGCTGGTGTCCACCGCGATGCTGCGGGTCAGGGTGTCAATGTCCTGAATGTCATCGTCCACCCGCTGCACAAAAAAGTCCAGCTCCTGCAGGGACTTTTCGTAGAACTTTTCTTCAAACACCGAAAGGCCCAGATGCAGTGCGCCGATCATCAACGCACCGCTGAGGATCGTCAGCACCGCAAAGATGCTGACAAATTTCTGTGCCAGAGGGAGATCAAGAAACTTTCTCTTCATGCGGCGGAACATACGCTCTCCTCTTTCTGCGTTCAGTCTCCCCAGCGCTGTTCCATCAGCCGCCAGAGGGTGTCATCGTCCGGGTGGTTGTCGGTGTTCAGAATCAGCATGATGCGGCGGTCCTGCTCGCTGTCGCCGAACTCCCGCATCCACTCGTAGTAGTGGGGGCCTTCGCCGAGGGTGCGGGCAAAGCTCATCAGATAGCCGCAGACCTGTGCCGACTGCTTGACATCAGTTTGACACTCATTGGCGTAAAAGTCAATCCATTTTCCGTGTTCGCGGTCGCGCAGTGCAGCATTTGCGGCGGTGTAGGCATTTTTTGCCCGGCCTGCCTGGTAGAAGCAACGCTTCCAGTCGCCCACAAACCCGGCTTCCAGCGCCGCACACACGGCCGCGCCGCCCTGCGCCCAGAGCGCATAGAGCTGTGCCTGCAGCAGCAGCGTATCCTGAAACAGCGTCCGGGCCGCGCCGGTCATGGCGGCAGCGGCGGCTTCGCACTGGCGGAGATACTGCTCGTAGCTCTGTTCGGCTTCCCGGTACTTCTCCCCGCACCAGGCCGCCTGCCCGCTCAGGGCCGGGCGGCTGCACAGCCACTGCAGATCCTCGCTGGGCTGGGTGCGGTCCCGGAGGAACTGGGCAATCAGCATCCGGGGCACGTGATTATAGAACTGGTCGCCTGCATGGTCGTCCGGGTGCTCGCCGTAGGCAACGGCGTGGTCGGCATACCCGGCAAGGCACTTGGCCACGGGCAGGGCATTGGTCTTGCCGTAGTAGGCCTGCGCGTAAGCAAGGCGGTGGCCCTCCGGGTCGGCATCGCCGGTCTGCCAGAGCTGCGCGATGTAGTCCAGCAGGCAGGCATGGGGCTTGACGTTGGAGCAGTTGATGAGCCAGTAATCATCCACACCATGGGCCAGAGCATTTTTCAGTTCCTCGCAGACAAACTCGGTGTTGTTGGGCAGCATGGTGATATGGCTTGCCGCCTGCAGATCGTAGAAAGAAGCATGGTAATACAGGCCGTGTGCGCCGGTGTCACCCTGGGGCGGCAGGGCGGTCACGCGGGGGTTGCTGTTGCCCTGGCGGCGGCTGACCATTTTGCCGTAGCCGTTGTCGGCCCAGATCTTGATCACATCCTCCGGCAGGTCCAGACAGCCCTGCTGGTAAAGCTCCATGGTCTCGCCGTAGAGGTTGGTGCAGCAAATGGCGCTGGGATCGTTCTGTTTGACCAGATCGTACTGCTCCCGGATGAGGGAGGAGATCAGCGCCCCGCGCTTTTCGGGGGTGTTGTACTGGGGGTCGTCCTCCCAGAAAGGCCGGTCGCCCTGCCCCCGGAAGCCGATGTTCCAGACGGTGGGGGTGGCCTTCTGGGCGGTGATGGCGTCCTGCCAGAGGGCGCGGAACTTTTCCGGGTACAGGCTGAACTTCGGTTCCAGCTCCGGGTACGCCTGCACGAACATCCTGGCCCCCAGCGGTTCGGCGTGGTGGTGGGAAATGATCAGCCCCATGTCAGCGGCAAGGTCGTGGTAGCGGTGGCCGTTTTCGCCGGTGCCGGGAATGACCAAATTGCCGCCCAGGCGCAGCAGGGCCTCAAACACCATGACAAAGGGCATCTCACTGCGGCGATCCACCTTCCAGTGGGAGATCAGCGTTTCATCGTTGACAAACCAGCCGCGGTACCGCACCCGTGCCGGTCTGCTCTCGCAGGCAAAGTTCTGCGGCACGGTCACGCCGTCCGTTCGGGTGAACTTCTGATCGTTCTAGAACCAGAACGGCTGCACGCCCAGAAAGCGTTTGCTGATCTCAAACAGGCCGTACACAAAGCCCAGCGTGTCGGCGGCGGTGAGTACAAGCGCATTGTCGTGCACCTGCAGGCAGAAGCATTCCGGCTGCAGATCGCTGTCTTTGGCAAGGCAGACCGTACCACCGGGTGTTTCTGTTTCGGTGAATACAGCGTTCATGTCGCGCTGAAGGGCAGAGATGGCATACTGGATGGGTTTGGACGAATCGGGTGTAAAAATTTGGCTGTTGCGGTTGAGAAGCATAGTGAAACCTCATTTAAATCAAAAAAGCTGTTGCGGATGGTCAGCGGCTTCGCCCTCTTCGTCAATGCTTCGCATTGCCACCTCTCCCAAAGGGAGAGGCCTTGGCAAAGAGATTTACTTTGCGTGGACTGCCAAAGGCTCCCACTTTGGGGGAGCTGGCACGCGAAGCGTGACTGAGAGGGCGAGCACGCTAAAAATCACGCAACAGCCCCTGATAAATATTAACCTTTGATACCGTCGGTGGCGATGCCCTCGACAATATACTTCTGGAAGGCAATGAACACGATGATGACCGGCAGCAGCGACACTACCGACATGGCGAACAGGCCGCCGTAGTTGTTATAGCTGTTGGGGTCGGTGTAGAGCTTCAAAGCCAGCGGGATGGTGTAGTTCTTCGGGCTGGACACAAAGATCAGCGGCTGGAAGAAGTCCTGCCAGATCCAGTAGAAGGCAAAGATGGCCGCCGTGACGATGGCGGGCTTGACGATGGGAATCATGATCCGGAACAGGATGCCGGGCTTGGAGCAGCCGTCCAGCATGGCGGCTTCGTCCAGGTCACGCGGGATACCGCGCATGTACTGGGCGATCAGGAAGATGAAGAAGCCGTAGCCGAACACCCACGGCAGGGTCATGGACACCAGCGTGTCCGACAGGCCCAGCTTTTTCAGGATGATGTACTGGGGCACCACCATGACCTGCGAAGGGATCATCATGGTCATGACGATGCAGCCGAACCAAAAGTTTGCACCCTTGAATTTCAGGCGGGAAACCGCATAGGCTGCCAGCAGGGAGCAGAAGATGGTGCCCGCCACCGAGACCACGGTGACGATGACGCTGTTCAGGGTGAACCGCCAGAACGGCACACCGGCAACGCCCTGCCAGCCGGAAGCATAGTTCTTGAGGATATCCCACTTTTCCGGGATGAGAGACCATGCATTGTGGAACATGGTGTCGTTGGACTTGAAGGAACTCATGAGCAGCCACAGCAGCGGGTAGATCATGATGAAGCCCAGCAGACAGGAAAAGATGTGGAAGAACACGGATTGTGCTTTTGTACTTTTCTGACCAACCATTTTTCTGCCTCCTTAGCCTTCGTAGTGGACCCAGCTCTTCTGGCTCTTGAACAGGATGGCGGTCATCACGCCGATGATGGCCACCAAAATCTAGGCCAGTGCGCAGGAGTAGCCCATGTGGAAGTTTGCAAATGCGGAGCGGTACAGGTACAGCACGTAGGTCAGGGTGCTGTTCATGGGGCCGCCATCGGTGATCACGTAGCTTTCGGTGAACACACGGAAGCCGTTGATGATCTGCTGGATGAGGTTGAAGAAGATGGTGGGGGTGAGCATGGGCATGGTGATCTTCCAGAACTGCTGCATCCTGGTGGCACCATCCAGCGAAGCGGACTCATACAGGGAGTTGGGGATCTGCTTCAGGCCGGACAGGAACACCAGCATACAGGAGCCGAACTGCCACACGCCCATGAGCACGATGACGAACAGGGCCGTTTTGGGGTTGCCCAGCAGGGAATATTTCTGCTCAATGCCCAGGGCGGACAGCAGGCTCATGAGCACTCCCTTGTTGCCGAACACCTGCTTCCACACCACGGAAACGGCAATGGAGCCGCCCACGATGGACGGGATGTAGTACAGCACGCGGTAAAAAGCCATGCCCATGTGCTTTTTGTTCAGCAGGGTGGCCACGAACAGTGCAAAGGCCAGACGAAGCGGCACCATGATGAACACGTAGCTGAAGGTGACCACAAGGGCCTTGCGGAACATCTTATCGGTGGTAAAGATGTTGATGTAGTTCTGCAGGCCCACCCAGTTGGGGGCGGACAGCAGGTTGTAATCGGTGAACGAGTAGTAAATGGACATCAGGGCCGGGATCAGATACATAAAGACGAACCCGAACAGCCACGGGGCCAGCAGCAGGTAGCCCACCTTGGTATCATCGCCGAAGTTGTGCTTTTTCAGATTGACGGCTTTTGCGTTCGACACGGCGAACCCTCCTTTTCAGGTATAAAAAGGGGAGGGGTCTGTGGGATGACCCCTCCCGCGTGTAAAGACTTAGTTGTTGGCAGCGAGGATGCTGTTGGCCGTATCAAAGAAGGTCTGTGCAGCCTCGGCGGGAGTAGCCTGACCGTAGAACACGCTGTAGGCGATATCCTTGAACTGGGTGTTGACCTCGGAGATGCCGGAGGGGTCCGGAGCCGGGGTGCTGCCGCAGTAATCGGCAGCATCGGAAACAAAGTCGAACATCTCCACCTGCTTCTCGCTCAGTGCGCCGGAACCGGTCAGGTGATCGCGGGCCGTGCTTGCGGAAGGCGTGCCGCGCTCGCCCAGCATGATGTCGTTGGCTTCGTCACTGTTCAGGAACCAGCTGATGAAGGCGGCGGCAGCTTCCTTGACCTTGGAGATCTCGGCCACGGAGAAGAACATGCCGGGCTTGTACCACAGGGCCTTTTCGCCAGCCTTCTTCACCGGGGGAACCAGCAGTTCCAGGGTATCGTTGCCTGCATTTGCACCAATGGTGCCAAAGTTGTTCCAGGACTGATGGAAGGCGGCGTCATTGGTAATGACCGGGCTTGCATCGTTGCCCAGGGTTGCGATCTGCTCGTACTCATCGGGGTTGGGAGCAGCACCGGCATCAATCAGGTCCTTCCACAGCTCGAAGTAGTCGGTCAGGATGGACACATCGTCAAAGCCCAGGCTCTTGTTGTCCTCTGCAAACAGAGAAACACCGTACTCACGCACCCAGTAGTTCAGCAGGTTGGTGTCGATGAAGGCAGAACCGCCAAAGCCGTACTTGCCGGTCTTTTCCTTGACGGTCTTGCAGATGGAAACAAAGTCGTCCCAGGTCCAGCCGTTCTTCGGGGCTTCCACACCGGCTTCTTCCAGCACGGAGGGGTTGTAGATGAAGGAGACCAGCGAGGTGGACAGCGGAATGCCCACCATCTTGCCGTCAATGGTGCCGGCGTCCATCAGGGCATCGTCCACATTGGAGATGTCCTGCGTGCCATCGGAAGCGTACTGGGACAGATCGGCCAGAGAGCCGTTCTTTGCGTAGGTGGAAATGTACATGTAGTCCATCTGAACAATGTCGGCCATGCCGCCGGTGGCAGTGTCGGTGGCCAGCTTTTCAAAGTAGCCGTCCCAGCCGGAAGGGGTGGTCTCGAAGTGAACGTTGGGGTTCAGCTCGGTGTACTTGTCCAGAACTTTCTGGGTCAGGTCGTGACGGGTCTGGCCGCCCCACCAGGTCATGCGGATGGTTACATCGCCGTCTGCGGCGGATGCGGCGGCACTGCCGGAAGCGGCAGCGGAAGAAGCGGCGGTGGAGCTTGCGGAGCTGCCGCCGCAGGCGGCCAGCGCACCGGCCATGCCAGCGATACCAGCGGCCTTCAGGAAACTTCTGCGCGTGATCTTCATAATTGTTCCTCCATTTTCCTTCGTGTTTTCTGTACTCACGGAGCCGTCGCTCCCTGTGTTGTGCGCACCCTTTTGTTGGCTCTATTGTATCGCTTTTTTTCAAAAACAAAATGGAAAATGCCGGTTTTTCTCTTGGAAAAAACCGACATTTGAAAACCCTCTCAGTCTCGCATTCGCTCGCCAGCTCCCCCGAAAGGGGGAGCTTTGGTGCTGGTGGGAAAGTACAGCACAAAACCTCGCCCTTCGGGAGAGGTGGCAGTGCGTCAGCACTGACGGAGAGGGTTCGTCCTCAATGATTGCTTCGGTATTCCGTTGGCGTTACCCCGCAGATCTTGCGGAACACCTTGGAAAAATACTGCCCGTCCAGCGGGTAGCCCACCAGCTCTGCCAGGCGGCTGATCTTCATGTCCGGCTGATACTCCAGCAGCCGCCGAGCTTGGGTGATGCGGCAGTGCTCCAGATAGCCCGAAAAGCGGGTGCCGGTCATCTGGGAGAAGATGCGCCGCAGGTGATCCTCGCTCATGAACAGCCGCTCCTGCGCAATGTCTGCAGGCTGAACTCCGGGTCGGAAAGGTTTTCGTAAATGGCAAGAAAGATCTCCCGGCTGCGGGCATCCGGCTGGGGCAGGTTCCAGGCCGCCGTCAGCGCATCCGCCCAGGCGGTCAGCGAATCTTCCGGGGCTGCCTTGCCCTCAAACAGCATCTTCCAGGCCAGCTCGCACAGCTGCTGGCGCTGCCGGGGGCGGTAGTTTCTGACCTCGATTTTCGCAAAAGAAAGGGCCAGCTCCTGCAGCAGTTCTTCATAGCTGCCAGCCTGCCGCAGGCGGCGGAAATCGAAGATCTCGTTGACGGTTTCGGGCAGGGCTGCGTTGCGGCTGGGGCGCAGCAGGGCGGTTTCGTTCTCGTCCGGGTTCAGGCGCAAAATCTCCTGCACCTGCTGGAACAGGGTGGCAAGTTCGTCCAGTGTTCCCACCCGGCTGGCAGCGGAAAGCATCGCAGCGGTTTCAAACCGCTTGAACTCTTTTTTGAGTGCCTGCACGGCGGTTTCAATGCCGGGGTTTGCAGCGGCATCGGCCAGCACCAGCACGTCTCGGTCAATGCCGGTGGTCATCAGCAGGGTGCCATCGGGCAGCAGGTCGCCCAGCATGTTGCCCACCACATACCGCTCCAGCGAATCAAAGCCGCACTTGAGCCGGAAATCCAGCAGCAGAACGCTGCGCTCTGTGCCGCCCAGATCGTCCAGCAGCTGCCGGGTGCCGCTGGTGCCGGTGGCCCGGCCCAGCAGCAGGTCGCGGAACAACTGTTCCCGCGCATAGGGCTTCAGCAGGCGGGCCTCCGCTTCCACTTTTTCGGAGTGAGCGTTCTGGGCGCGGGCGTCTTCCAGTTCCGCAATGGCCTTGTTCAGCACCGGGATCATTTTGGATTCGTCGCAGGGCTTGAGGATGTAGTGCCGCACCCCCAGCTCCATGGCCTGGCTGGTATACTCGTAGTCCCCATAGCCGGAAAGCACCACAAAGGTCATGTCCGGGTACTGCTCCTTGGCCTGCCGGATCATTTCAATGCCGTTCATCACCGGCATTTTGATGTCCACAAGGGCAAGGTCGGGCTTGTACTTTGCAATTTTTTTAAGGCCCTCGGCGCCGTTCCGGGCGGTGCCGACTACCTTCATGTCATAAGAATCCCACGGGATGAACTGCGCCATTCCTTCGCGTTCGATCTCTTCATCGTCCACGATCAGCAGCGTATGCAAGCGGATTCCTCCTTCTCCTCTTCTTTTACAACTAGAATAATATACCTTATTTTAATTTTCAAGCCCCGGCTTTAAAATGTCGCTCCGGTTCAAGAAGAATGCCGGATTTGTACAGGCGGAAATGGAAAAAATGTGCTATCCTAAAGGCACAGGAATTCCGCAGCGTGCAGCTCCGGCCCGCCGCCCTGCCGCAAGGGTGCCCCCGGAGATGCGGAAGCCCTTCCAGACTTTTTTGCTCTGGCTTTCTCCTTCTTCATCATAAGCATAAAAGCAGCCGGTTGTGAATGCGGGCTGCTTTTGTGCTTTCTGCAGGTTGTTTATGCCGGTTTTCTTCAAGAAAGTCCGCGCTTTTCTGCAACCGCTTTTTTCTCTGCCGTGCTACAATAAGGCCATAGAGAGGTGAACGAAACATGCTGTTTGGTCGGTCCGAGTTCATGCCGGAAGGGGCGGGCGTCCGCCCGGATACCCCCGCAAAAAGGGCATTGCCCGCCTGGCGGAGATCCTAGGCCGCGACCTGGACGGCATTTTTCTGTCCGGTGTGCTGGCGCTGCTGGCGTGTGTTCCGGCAGCGGCTGCGGTGGGGGCTTGCCATCTGGATGGGCAGCCTGCCGCTCTGCCTGCTGGCCGCCTGCTGCACCGGCTGGCTGGCCGGCCCGGCGCTGACCGGCCTGTACGATACCATTCTCCGTGCCCTGCGGGACGAACCGGGCTTTTGGTGGCACACCTACAAGCGGGTGTGGAAGCAGAATTTCAAAAGCAGCCTTCTCCCCGGCATGGTTTTTACGGCGCTGTGGGCACTGGTAGGCTATGCGGCGTTTGCTTTGCCCCGGATGACGGATGTTTCTTCCGGCTTTGCACTGCTCCTGCTGTTGGATGCTGTGCTTCTGCTGACGCTGGGCAGCTACTTCTGGATGCAGAGCGCGCTGTTTGAAAGCAGCATCAGCAAGAAGCTTTCCAACTGTGTGCGGATGTTCCTTGGTTTTCTGCCGCAGACCGCGCTTTCGGCGGCGTTCCAGCTGGGGTACTGGCTGCTGATGGCGGTTCTCATTCCGCGCTGCGCCTTTGTGTTTCTGCTGACAGGGCTGTGGGTGCCCAGCCTGCTGGCCCTGATGGCGGTGTATGCCCCGATTGAAAAAAGCCTGCATCTGGAAACATTGATCCACGATCGGCAGAGCAGATAAAAGCAGAACAAAGCAAAAAGCACCTGCCCCTTTTCCATGAGGAGAAGGGGCAGGTGCCTTTTTATGTCCGGAGAGGGGTCACTTGGTTTCGGCTTCCACGATGGCCTGCACCTTGGTGGGCAGACCGTAGATGCTGATAAAGCCGGTGGCATCGCTCTGCTTGTAGTCGCCGCCGGCGGCAAAGGTGGCAATGTCCTCGCGGTAGAGGGAGTAAGGCGACCACACGCCTGCGTTGATCAGGTTGCCCTTGTACAGTTCCAGACGCACCTTGCCGGTCACGTGTTCCTGGGTGGAGGTGACAAAGGCGCTCAGGGCCTTGCGCAGGGGGCTGAACCACTGGCCGTCATACACCAGCTCGCCAAAGGTGATGGCCAGTTCCCGCTTTTTGTGGGCGGTGAGCTTGTCCAGCGTCAGGGTCTCCAGCACCTCGTGGGCCTTGTACAAAATGGTGCCGCCGGGGGTCTCGTAGACGCCGCGGCTCTTCATGCCCACCAGACGGTTCTCCACCACATCGTACAGGCCGATGCCGTTGCGGCCGCCGATCTCGTTCAGCTTGGCAATGATGGCTGCAGGCTTCAGCTTTTCGCCGTTCAGGGCCACGGGCACACCCTTTTCAAATTCCAGGTCCACGAACTCGGACTGGTCCGGGGCAGCCTTGGGGCTGACGCCCAGTTCTAGGAAGCCCGGCTTGTCGTACTGCGGCTCGTTGCCCGGGTCCTCCAGGTCCAGGCCCTCGTGGCTCAGGTGCCACAGGTTCTTGTCCTTGGAATAGTTCGTTTCGCGGCTGATTTTCAGCGGGATGTGGTGGGCCTCGGCGTAGTCGATCTCCTCATCGCGGCTCTGGATGTCCCACTCACGCCACGGGGTAATGATCTTCAGGTCCGGGGCAAAGTGCATGATGGCCAGCTCAAAACGCACCTGATCGTTGCCCTTGCCGGTGCTGCCGTGGCATACGGCGTCTGCCCCTTCGGCGCGGGCGATCTCCACCACACGCTTTGCCAGAATGGGGCGTGCAAAGCTGGTGCCCAGCAGGTAGCCCTCGTAGTCGGCCCCGGCCTGCATGGTGGGAATGACGTAATCCTCCACGAATTCATCGGTCAGGTCCTCTACGTACAGCTTGGAAGCGCCGCTTGCCTTGGCACGCTCTTCCAGCCCGTCCAGCTCTCCCTTCTGGCCCACATTGCCGCACACGGCAATGACCTCGCAGTTGTTGTAGTGTTCCTTGAGCCACGGAATGATGATGGATGTATCCAGACCGCCGGAATACGCCAGCACGACCTTTTTGATCTCAGACATAAAAACAGCCTCCGTTTCAACCAACTTTATAGAGTTCTTTCCCTCCGGCAGCCCCATCCGTGTGGCCGGTGAGCTGCTTGGCTGTTATTATAGTCGCATCTTTATGCAATGTAAAACGTATCCTGTACATTGCGGCAATATGAAATTCACATTGCAGAGCCTGGAAAAAGAAAAAACAACGGACCCTGCGCCGGAAAATTCCGCGCAAAGCCCGCTGCTTTTAGTATAAAAATTCAATTGTATGCAAAATGACCCAGCCGCATTTTAAAATCTGCGTAGCCAAACCGCACCAGCTCCCGGCAGGTGCCGGTTTCGTCCATTGCCCAGATGGGCGGCAGCGGCATCCCGTTGAATGTGTTGTTCTTGCAGGTGGTGTAGATGGCCATATCGCCGAAGATAAGCTTCTGCCCCTCCGTGAGGGGGGCATCAAAGCTGTAGTCGCCGATCACATCGCCTGCCAGGCAGGTGGGGCCGCCCAGCCGGATGGTGCACTGCTTTTTGCCGGGGTCCCCGGCGTTTAGCAGGGGCGGGCGGTAGGGCATTTCGATCACATCCGGCGTGTGACAGGCGGCAGACATGTCCAGAATGGCAAGGTCCGTCTCGCCGTTGCACAGGGTGTCCAGCACGGTGGTGACGAGATAGCCCGCGTTCAGCGCCCAGGCTTCG
>CAVIXY010000069.1:0-12378 GCA_963646665.1 Bacteroides sp. CAG:545 | reverse complement strand
ACCGGAAGGCTCAACTTCGCCGCACCTGCAGAAGCAGGTGCGGCGGGCATAGCCCTTATCTTATATAATAGTGTATATAAAGGTTTTTGCTTTTCTTGACAAGCAGGCGGACACAACGTATTATGGGGTTATGATTCTGTATAACCCAGCTATATAAATATAAAGGAGAAGCGCCATGTCCTGCATCACCATCCGCGGCTGTTCCATCGGCGAGGGCCGCCCCAAAGTCATCCTGCCCATTGTGGAGCATACCGAGACTGCTATTCTGGAGCAGGCCGCACAGTTTTCCACACTGCGTGCCGATTGTGTGGAATGGCGTGTGGATCATTTTACCGCCTGCCGGGATGCCGGTGCAGTGGCGCGCTGCCTGCAGAAGCTGCGGGTCGCCTTGAAGGACAAGCTGCTGCTGGTCACCTTCCGCACCAAAGCCGAGGGCGGGGAACAGCCGCTGACCCACGCGGACTATCTGGCTTTCATCCGCCTGGTTCTGGATACCGACTGTGCCGACCTCATCGACATCGAATTCTTTACCGCCGGGGCAGACCTTCCGGCTTTGGTGGCTGACGCCCACACCGCCGGGGCGGCTGTGGTGTGTTCCAGTCACGACTTCCGCAAAACGCCGCCGCGTGCCGAGCTGGTGAGCCGCATGGTGCAGATGCAGCAGGCTGGGGCAGACCTGCCCAAGCTGGCGGTCATGCCCCGGTGCCGCACCGATGTATTGGAGCTTCTCTCTGCCACCGCCGAGATGGCAGACCACCACCCGGAAACGCCGGTCATCACGATGAGCATGGGGGCACTGGGTGCCGTGAGCCGTCTGGCCGGGGAAGCCTTTGGCTCGGCCATGACCTTTGCCAACCCCGGGCAGGCCAGCGCGCCGGGGCAGGTACCGCTGGACATCGTAAATGAAGTGCTGGACACACTGCATTTGTAACCAGCAAATCGGAATTTAGAGGAGGAATGAAGTATGGTTCGTGATTTTATTGGAGCAGCATTTCCGTGGATTTTAATGGGTTTATTTGTGGCAATCAGTTGTTCTTTTATAAGTAAAAAATCAAAATAAATTCGCGTTTGTGGAGCGGAGCGGAACAATGAAAGCCCCAGTGGGGCTTTTAAGCGACCGAACGGTCTTGCGTCAGCAAGATGGAGGGGGCCTCGCCCCGACAAGTCCCAGTTTGTCGCACATCCCATCTAACATAAAAACCGGAACAATCGTCCCTTTCGGGGTAGATCGTTCCGGTTTTTATGTTCTATTGAAAAAATGTTTTATGCCAGTTTGGCTTCCAGACGCTGGCGGATGGCTTTGATAAAGCCCTCGCTGTCCACAGCGGTGGGGGTGATGCCCTCGGCCAGGCCGCACAGATCCTTGGTCATGATGCCGTCATTCAGGGTCTGCAGGCTGGCGGCTTCCAGTGCCTCGCCGAACTTCACCAGCTCGGGCAGGTTGTCCAGCTCGCCGCGCTTCTTGAACGCACCGGACCATGCAAAGATGGTGGCCATGGGGTTGGTGGAGGTCTTTTCACCCTTCAGATACTTATAGTAGTGGCGGGTGACCGTGCCGTGGGCGGCCTCGAACTCATACTTGCCGTCCGGGCTGACCAGCACGCTGGTCATCATGGCCAGCGAGCCAAAGGCGGTGGACACCATATCGCTCATCACATCGCCATCGTAGTTCTTGCAGGCCCAGACAAAGCCGCCCTCGCTGCGGATGACACGGGCCACGATGTCGTCGATCAGGCTGTAGAAGTAGGTGATCCCGGCAGCTTCAAATTTTTCCTTGTACTCGGCATCGTACACTTCCTGGAAGATGTCCTTGAAGGTATGGTCGTATTTCTTGGAAATGGTATCCTTGGCACCGAACCACAGGTCCTGTTTCACGTCCAGCGCATAGTTGAAGCAGCTGCGGGCAAAGCTGCGGATGGAATCGTCCTTGTTGTACTGGCCCTGCAGGACGCCTGTCCCCTCAAAGTCAAACACAGTGGCGCGCTGCTCGGTGCCATCGGCCCCGGTAAACACCAGTTCGGCCCTGCCGGCACCCGGGATGCGGAACTCGGTGCACTTATACACATCGCCGTAGGCATGGCGGGCAATGGTGATGGGCTTTTTCCAGTTCTTGACCACCGGTTTGATGCTGTCGATCATAATGGGGGCGCGGAACACGGTGCCGTCCAGCACAGCGCGGATGGTGCCGTTGGGGCTTTTCCACATCTGATGCAGCTTGTACTCATCCATGCGCTGGGCGTTGGGGGTAATGGTGGCGCACTTGACCGACACGCCGTACTTCTTGTTGGCCAGGGCGGCGTCCATGGTCACCTGGTCTGCAGTGGCATCACGGTTGGGCAGGCCCAGATCGTAATACTCGGTCTTGAGGTCCACGAACGGCAGGATCAGCTCGTCCTTGATCATCTTCCACAGGATGCGGGTCATCTCATCGCCGTCCATCTCAACGAGCGGCGTGGTCATTTTGATCTTTTCCATAGCAGGGTTCCCTTTCCTCTCTGATGGTTCTATTTCCGGCCCCGCGCAGCCAACCGCCGCGCCGGAGCGGTTCGGCAGATTTATTTCCGGTAAGCGGCTGCCAGCTTTTCCAAAGCCGGCAGGCTGCGCTGCACCTTTTCGGTGTCGATGCAGTAGGCCAGGCGCACATAGCCCTTGACGCCAAAGGTATCGCTGGGCACCAGCAGCAGATCAAATTCCCGGGCCTTCATGCAGAAGGCATTGGCGTCCTCTTCCAGCGCTTTCGGGAAGATGTAGAAGGTGCCGCCGGGGCGCTCCACCTCAAAGCCCAGCTCGGTGAGCTTGTCGTACAACAGGTTCATGTTGGTCTCGTAAACGCTCAGGTCGCTGGTAACCTCCTGGCAGCGGCCCACGGCACGCTGGATGATGCTGGGCGGGCAGTTGTGGCCGGTAAAGCGGGAGATCTGGGCCATCATGTCCACAAGCACATCCTCGCCTTCGCAGCCGGGCCGCACTGCCACGTAGCCAAGGCGCTCGCCGGGCAGGCTCAGGCTCTTGGAATAAGAAAAGCAGGTGAGGGTGTGGGGGTAGAATGCGGCAGGGTAGGGCACGGTTTTGCCGTCAAAGGCAATGTCGCGGTACGGCTCATCGCTGACCAGGAAGATGTTGTGCCCGAAAGCCTTGCTCTTCTCGGTCAGGATCTCCGCCATACGGGTCAGGGTCTGGGCAGAGTAGACCACGCCGGTGGGGTTGTTGGGGGTGTTGATGAGCACCGCCGTCACCTTCTCGGTCAGCATGGCCTCAAAAGCGTCCAGGTTGGGCTGGAAGGCCGGGGCCTGAGGCGGCACCACCTTCAGCTGTGCACCGGTACCGGCCACATAGGGGCCGTACTCCGGGAAGTAGGGCGCAAAGGTAAGCACCTCGTCCCCGGGTTTGGTCACTGCGCGGATGGCATGGGCAATGGCACCCGCCGCACCGGTGGTGGGGAAGATATGCTTCTGCTCATACGGCAGGCCGAAAGTCTTTGCCAGGTGGGCCGCCACGTCGGTGCGGAAGCCCGGGTCGCCCTGGCTGGGGCAGTAGCCGTGCAGGTTCACCGGCTCTTCGGTGGCCAGCAGGTCCTGCATGGCGGCGGTAAACTCCGGCGGGCAGGGCACGCTGGGGTTGCCCAGCGAGTAATCAAACACATTTTCGTAGCCGATCTCGGCAGCGCGCTGCTTGCCGTACATAAAGGTCTCGCGGATCACGCTCTTGTTGCCCAGCATGGCGCGGTACATCTCATTCAACATCAATACTTCCCCCTGAAATTTACATTTTGTGCAGAGCCGGTGTGTAGCTCTGCTCCACCTTGATGATGCAGCTGTAGGTGGGGTCCTGTGCCTTGATGAACTGTTCCAGCCGGGTCAGCAGCTCTACCCGGTCTCCTTTGTAACCGGCGGGCAGCACCAGGTCGAACAATACATTCGTGTGGGTCTTGCCCGGCACCATGCGCAGGTCGTGCAGCGAAAGAGCCGGGTCCATCTGGCGCAGCAATTCGGTCAGGCGGCTGCGCAGCACCCCCACCGCCGCGTCCGAGGTGACGATGGGGTCGTAGTGGATGGTGACCATCAGGCGGTCGTTCTTCAAAAAGTCCCGCTCGATGTTGTCGATCAGGTCGTGGGCGTCCAGCGGGTCCAGCTCGGCGGGAAGCTCCACATGCAGGGATGCAAACTGGTGGCCCGGGCCGTAGTCGTGCACCATCAGGTCGTGCATTCCCAGCACGCCGGGATAGGACAGCACTTTCTGCTCAATGTGGTCCACCAGCTCTTCGCTGGGGCACTCGCCCAGCAGCGGGCTGAGAGTGTCCCGCACCAGTCCCCAGCCGGAGATCAGGATGAACACGGCCACCCCCACGCCCATCAGCCCGTCCAGCATGTCCCAGCCGGTCAGGCGGCACAAAAGGGTGGACACCAGCACCGCTCCGGTGCTCAGCACATCGTTGCGGCTGTCGGCGGCGGTGGCAATGAGGGTCTCGGATGCAATGATGCGCCCGATGGTGCGGTTGAACACGCTCATCCACAGCTTGACCAGGATGGAAACCGCCAGCACCGCCACCGTCAGCCAGCTGAACACCACCGGCGTGGGGTGCAGCACCTTGCCCGCCGACTCCCGGAGCAGCGAAAACCCGATGCCCAGAATGGTCACGCTCACTGCCAAACCGGCCAGATATTCGTACCGGGCATGGCCGAAGGGATGTTCGGCGTCCGGCGCACGGGAGGCCAGCCGGAAGCCCACCAGGCTTACGATGTTGGACGATGCATCCGAAAGGTTGTTCAGAGCATCGGCCAGAATGGCAATGGAGCCAAACAGGGTGCCCACCGTGAGCTTGCCCAGGCAGAGCAGCAGGTTGCACACCATGCCCACCACACCGGCAAGGTTGCCGTAGGCGGCACGCACACGGGGTTCCCGGGCATTGTCCGGGTCACGGATAAACAGGCGGATGAGAAGCTGCGTCATAAAAGTTCCTCCCCGGGCAGCGCTGGAAGCCTGCATACCCATTGACCATAGTATAGCATTTTGCTTTATGGTTTTAAAGTGATTTCCCCGGTAAAATTTTGCCCGGTATACAAAACCCCCGGCAGGGGAAAGGCCCCGCCGGGGGAAACGGCTGTTTCAGCGCTTACTTTTCAGAGGGTTTGCTCAGGTCCACGCTGCGGATGATCTTGCGCACCGGCAGGATGCTCTTGGCGTTCATGGACAGTTCGTCCACGCCCATGCGCAGGAAGGTCTCGGTCAGAGCGGTGTCGGCACCCAGCTCGCCGCAGATGCCCACCCAGATGCCGTGGCGGTGGCCCGCTTCAATGGTCATCTTGATGGCGCGCAGCACAGCGGGGTGGTGCGGGTTGAAGAACGGCTCCAGCTTTGCATTCTGACGGTCGATGGCGCAGGTGTACTGGGTCAGGTCGTTGGTGCCAATGGAGAAGAAGTCGCACTCGGCGGCCAGCTCATCGGCAATCAGCACGGCAGCAGGGGTCTCGATCATGGTGCCCACTTCAATGTTCTGGCCCATCTTCACGCCCGCAGCAGCCAGCTCGGCGCGGCACTCTTCCAGAATGGCCTTGGCGTCCTGCAGCTCCCGCAGGCTGGTGATCATGGGGAACATGATGCTCATGTTGCCGTAGGCGGAAGCACGCAGCAGTGCGCGCAGCTGGGTCTTGAAGAAGTCTCTGCGGGTCAGGCAGATGCGGATGGCGCGGTAGCCCAGAGCCGGGTTCTCCTCGTGGTCCAGTTTCATGTAATCCACGGTCTTGTCGGCACCGATGTCGCAGGTGCGCACAACCACCTTGCGGGGAGCCAGGCTCTCCAGCACCTGCTTGTACGCTTCAAACTGGTAGTCCTCGGTGGGGAAGTCCTTGCAGTTCAGGTACACGAACTCGGTGCGGAACAGGCCCACACCACCGGCATCGTTCTGCTGCACGGCACCCACATCGCTCATGCCGCCAATGTTGGCAAACACATTGATGGTCTTGCCGTCCAGTGTGGTGTTGGATTTGCCCTTCAGTTCCTGCAGCAGGGCCTGCTTTTTCTGATCCTCCTGCTGGCGCTTTTTCAGGCTCTTGAGCAGGTCGGGGGTGGGGTCCACATACACACAGGCGTTGTAGCCGTCCACAACGGCCATCTTGCCGTCCCAGTCGTCCTGAATGTCCTTGCACTGGATCAGGGCGGGGATGTTCATGCTGCGGGCCAGAATGGCGGTGTGGCTGTTGGAGCTGCCCTCGCGGGTGATAAAGCCCAGCAGCAGGCTCTTGTCCATGCGCACGGTCTCAGAGGGGGCCAGATCCTCGGCCACCAGGATGCTGGGCTCAGTGCCCTGCAGCGACTCGTTGTCCACGCCCTGCAGAATGTCCAGAATGGCCTGCGCAATGTCGATCACGTCTGCACTGCGGGCCTGCAGATACGGGTCATCCATGGCAGCAAACACGGCTGCCTGGTTGTCGCCGGCGGTTTTCACCGCATATTCGGCGCACTTGTGCTGCCCGTTGATGATCTCCTTGATGGCGTCCACAAAGTCGTCATCTTCCAGCATCATGGCGTGGATGTTGAACACCTCTGCAATGTCCTCGCCTGCTTCGGCCAGGGCCTTTTCGTACAGGGCGGTCTGCTGTTCAATGGCCTTTTCCTGCGCAGCCTCAAAGCGCGCCACCTCAGCGGCGGTGTCGGCCACCTCAGCGGCGGAAATGGTGGTATTCTTCTTTTTGTAGATCTTCAGCTTGCCAATGGCGATGCCATTCAAAATGCTTTTACCGGTGCCTACCTGCATTGCACGTTCTCCTTCTATCACAAGTCCAAAAAAGCCCCCGCAGATCTCCCCGCGAGGGCTTGGTCATCACGGCGGATCAGACGTTCTCGGTCAGGAACTTCTGAATGGCCTCGGCAGCTGCCTCTTCGTCATCACCCTCAACCTTCACGGTGATGGTCTCGCCCTGCTTGACTCCCATCCCCATCAGGGCCATCAGCTTGCGCATATCACAGCTCTTGCCGTCCTTCTCCAGGGTAGCAGTGCTGGCAAAGCCCTTCACGGCCTTGACCAGCAGGCCTGCCGGACGTGCATGGATGCCGCAGGCATCCTTAACGGTATACTGGAATTCCTTCATGATCATTTTCTCCTTACTTAATCCCGCACAGCCCGGTTCCTCTGCACAAAAACCCGGGCCTGGCAAACACGCTTTGCCACCACGCGGTTGATACCTCTATTATAAACCCTGCATGGAAATTTTTCACCATTCGATATTGCCGATTTTTTAAAAGAAATTTTGGTAAAATTGAATATACAATTTCTGAAATTTTGACCATTTTTTATATTTTTCCGTTTTTGTTTGCAAAAATTATGCATTCTGCGCGCTTATTCTCCATGCCGCGCAGCCTGCCGTTTCCGGCAAAGGCCCGCAGTTCCGGTTGTTTCCGGCCGTTATTCCACCGGGTAGCCCTCGGCGTCCAGCGGCAGCTGAGCCGGGTCCACCGTTTCGGGCAGCGGCTCTGCATCGCCGGAGGTCTGCTGTGCTGCACTTTCGGTGCCGCTCAGCTCTTCCTCATGGCGCTCGCCCCAATCGCCGCTGTAATCTTCGCCGGAGGTCTGCTGGGCGTCCAGCTCCTCGTCATGCCGTTCGCCCCAGTCCCCGCTGTAGTCCTCGCCGGAGGTCTGCTGCGCTTCTGCCATGGCGGCCTGCATGTCTTTCAGGCCCACCACCACACCGGAAGGCCGCTCCAGCAGGTAGGCACCCACTGCCTTTTTGCGGTACACCAGCAGCACACCGTAGCGGCTGGTCTCGCCGCTGCTGGCCGCCGGGATCAGCGCCACCCACTTTTCCACGGTTTTGCCCTTGTATCGGGCCAGATCCATGCCGCTTTGCTGCACCACCCCGTTGAAAGCCGAAAAGCTGTCGTCCCACTTGCGGGGGATCTTGACCTTATCCGCCGTGATGGACGCCCCGTCCACCTCCAACCCGTAGCCGGTGAACCAGGTCTGAATGTCCTGCGCGCTCTCGATCCGGTTCACGGATGCCGCCGCAGACGCCGCCACCGACCGGGTGCTGATATACCGCCCCAGCATGGCGCTGAACACCACCAGTGCACAGCACATGGCTCCCAGCCCCAGCTTTTTCAGGCTCGTTTTGCTCAATGTGACTACAAACATATCCCCATGCCTCCCCAGCCTGTTTTCTCTGAGAATACTTTATTCGGCCTCTGGGGAAGTTATGACGCTTTGACGATTCAGAATTGTCTCCGCTTCGCTCTGACAATCACAGAGGAAAATTTATTTTTAATATTGCAAATCAGCCAGACCTGCGGGCCTGGCTGATTTGCTTTTTTCACAAGAAAGGTCGTGATGGCAAGCGGCATATTGCTGCTGTCAGCCTTTGGCTGCCGCGCAGCAGGAAAAATGCATTTTCCGGCAGAGACCTCACTTGTGAAAAAGCAATTCCGGAAAGCCCGCAGACTTTCCGGAATTGCAAATAAAAATAATATTTCCGCTGAAAATGCCTAGAGTGAAACGGCAGGCATTCTAAATCGTCGCAATTCAGTGTACCCTTACAAAATCTTCCGGGCTTACGCTGCCGCCCTGCGCAAGCACCTTGTGCAGGACCTGCATCACACCATATTCCCGGTGGGACGGTGCCAGGAACGGCACCTGTGCCCGCAGCGGCGCGCTGCCGTTTTCCATCAGAAAGCCGTACTTTGCCGTGGTTAGCATCTCGGCATCGTTGTAGGTGTCGCCAAAGGCCATCATGCTGCTGCACGGAATGTCCAGCAGCTGCCCCAGCCGTTTCAGGGCCGCGCCCTTGTGCACGCCGGGGTTCATCACGTCCACCCAGTTTTTGCCCGCCACCGCTACAGAAAACGCGCCGCCGTGGGCCGTGTGGAACCGGCTGTACACCGTATCGTATGCCTGCTGTGCGTTGTCCTGCGGCAGATAGACCGTAAACTTATCCGCTGCCGCTTCCACCGCCGTCAGGTCGTCCACATATTCCACCCGGGTATAAAAGTTCTTGAACACCGGGTCGTATTTTGCATCCTGTTTTTCCGCATAGGCCGTCTGCAGCCCGCACAGCAGGCCCACATCGCCGGCCCGTTTGGTGCTGCGGGCCAGCGTACGCCAGCCCTCTGCCGGCATCTCGGACACAAACAGATCCTTGCCCTTCCAGCGGGCTGCGCCGCCGTTGTCGCCGATCAGGATGATCTGATCCAGCAGAGACGGGAACATGGTTTCCAGCGTGTACAGCGGCCGCCCGCTGGCGGCGGCAAACAGGATGCCCCGGTCCGCCAATGCCTGCACCGCCGTTTCAAACCCCGGCGGCAGCTGGCTGTGTTCGTCCAGCAGGGTAGCGTCCATATCGGACGCGATCAGGCGGATCTGATCCATGGGCTGCAGTCTCCTTTGCGGTTTATCCAATGTAACTGATGTTCACGTCCAGGTCGCCGCGGTAACCGTCCAGGCGGGCGGTGCAGGTGCCCTGCCACAGATCGCACGGAATGCGGCTGCTGGGCACATCGTAGTGGGCGTTCCAGATGCTGTAGCCCTTGAGCTGGCTGAAGTCCAGCCGCTTTTCAAACCACAGGGTGGAAGCATACACGCCCGGCTTGTAGCCCAGCTGCTTCACCTGCTCGCAGAAGGCCACCGCGCACTTGGTGCGGTCGGCCACACCCAGGCCGTCTGCACGGCCGGAGCCGTTGGCAGCACCGGAAGCCTCGGTGTCAAAGTAGATGGGGTAGTCCAGCTTGCGGCCGTTCAGCGCCCAGTTGCAGCCCTCTGCTTCCTCCCGGGCCTCGTCCTCGGTGGTGGCCTGGCTGAAGAAATACACGCCCACCTTCAGCCCGGCGTTGCGGGCGTTGGTAAAGTGCTCTTCAAACATGGGGTCCTTGACCAGGGTGCCGCTGGCACCGTAGCCGCGGTAGCCGATGCGAATGATCACAAAGCTGACCCCGGCCTTTTTGATCTGCTCCCAGTCCAGCCCGCTCTGATATTTGGACACATCAATGCCGAAGGTGGTGTTTTTCTGCATCACGCCGTCCGCATCAAAATAGTACAGCTTGCTGTCGATCACCTTGATGCCGGTCACCTTTTGGTTGGTAGAAGGGCTGTAGTAATACGTCTTGCCGTTCTCGGTGCGCCAGCCGGAATACACCGGGTCCTCCCGGGTGCCGAACAGCAGGTTCCACAGCCAGGAGAAAAAGCCGTTCTCACTGCCAAAGTCGATGCACCGGGCTTCCGCCTCGTTCAGGGTGCCGGTGTCCAGCGCTTCCCGGATCTGTTCCGGGGTCAGCAGCACGCTGCCTTCCGGGGTGTGCTGGTTGGTGGTGGAATTTTCCGGCAGGTCGGTGTCTGCCGCCGGGGCCTGCGGGTCCTGAGCAGCCAGTTCCGGGGTCTCGGTCTGCAGGGTCACCACGCCGTTTTCTGCGTCCAGTTCCGGCTCTGCTGCCGGTTCCTGGGCCGGCAGCTGTTCGGCCGGAGCCGCCTGCTCCGTCTCAGCCGGTTCCGGCTGCGCAGTCTCCTCTGCAGGCTGGGCCGTTTCGGGCCGCACCGTTACAGCGGCTTCTGCGGCAGGTGCTTCTGCCGCTTCGCTCTCCGGTTCGGTTTCCGCTTCCTGCGCCGAAGCCGTGTCCGTTCTGCGGGTTTTGTGCTTCTGCGTTTTTTCCGGGGGGTGCTGCTGCACAGCCGGAACCACCGTCAGTGCTTCCGGCTGCCCGTTCAGCAAAAGTGCCGTGCCCGCCCCGCTGACGGAAAGCACCAGTGCCATTGCAAAAACTGCTGCGGCCCACCCTTTGCGGGGGGTGCCGTGTGCAGAGAATTTCAAGTTCCAAAGCTTTTTCATGCTGCCCTGTTTCGCCTCCAAGATCGTTTTTTCTATTGCATCCTGCCTGCCGGCGGAGCCGCTTTTCTGCGCTGCGCCCCGATCCAAACCCGGCAGCGGTGAAACTCATCGTTACTTTTTTAGTATACACCCGAAGGCAAGGCTCCGTCAATCCGGACTGCGCCCCAGCGCGGGGCACAGCACACCCGCGCCCCGCACCCGAAAAATGCTCCAAAAGAAATACGTCCAGAACCGGCAAATCATTGCACAAAGTCAAAATTTTAAGGTTTTGCCCGGAAATCCTTCGTTTCTCCTTGCTGTCTTGACAGGTGTATGGTATTATACTTGACATGCAGTTTTCTGTGTCCGCCGCATGCTTTGCAGCAGAAAGGTTGTTTGTTATGTCAAATGTGAAAGATTTCTTAAAACGGAAAGATATCGTCATTTCGCCGCAGCGCTACCTCATTGAGGCGCTGGGTGCCATGGCACAGGGCCTGTTTGCCAGCCTGCTCATTGGCACCATCATCAAAACGCTGGGCCAGCAGACCGGCCTGGACCTGCTGGTGGATCTGGGCGGCTACGCCACCGCCATGAGCGGCCCGGCCATGGCCTGTGCCATCGGCTGGGCACTGCACTGCCCGCCGCTGGTGCTGTTCAGTCTGATCACCGTGGGCTACTCGGCCAACGCCCTGGGCGGGGCAGGCGGCCCGCTGGCCGTGCTGATCATTGCCATTGTGGCCGCCGAGCTGGGCAAGGCCGTGAGCAAGGAGACCAAGATCGACATTTTGGTCACCCCGCTGGTGACCATTTTTGTGGGCGTGGGCCTGTCCATGGCCATTGCCGCCCCCATTGGTGCCGCCGCCAGCCAGGTGGGCACCCTGATCATGTGGGCCACCGAGCAGGCCCCGCTGCTCATGGGCATTCTTGTTTCGGTCATTGTGGGTGTGGCGCTGACCCTGCCCATTTCCTCCGCCGCCATCTGCGCGGCCCTGGGCCTGACGGGCCTTGCCGGCGGTGCCGCCGTGGCGGGCTGCTGCGCCCAGATGATCGGCTTTGCCGTGATGAGCTACCGCGAAAACGGCGTGGGCGGCCTGGTGAGCCAGGGCCTGGGCACCAGTATGCTGCAGATGGGCAACATCATCAAGAACCCCCGCATCTGGATCGCCCCCACCCTGGCCAGTGCCATCACCGGCCCGCTGGCCACCTGTGTGTTCCACTTTGAGATGAACGGTGCCGCCGTTTCCTCCGGCATGGGCACCTGCGGCCTGGTGGGCCAGATCGGTGTATACACCGGCTGGGTCAGCGACATTGCCGCCGGAACCAAAGCCGCCATCACCCCCATGGACTGGGCCGCTATGATCCTGCTGTGCTTTGTGCTGCCCGCCGTGCTCAGTGTGCTCTTCTGCGAGATCGAGCGCAAGCTGGGCTGGATCAAGGACGGCGACCTGAAGCTGAATTAACTTTTAAAATTGTCTCCGCTTCGCTCTGACAATAATCAGCGGAAAAATTATTTTTGATAGAACAAATCCCGGCAGACTGTGATGTGTACCCCCAATACTGGACACCCAGTATTGGGGGTATTTTTATGCGATAC
>CAVIXY010000068.1:0-12421 GCA_963646665.1 Bacteroides sp. CAG:545 | reverse complement strand
TGGAAACCTAATTATTCAATTTTCAACCAGTGTCCAGAAAACTGGGTACATATCAAACCTGTCGGCCTTTCCGGGTCTCTTTTTTGTGCTGAAATCTCTTCAAATCACTTTCCAAAAGTAAGATTTTGAGTTATTCTATACTTATCTGTATTCAAAAGAAAAGAGAGGTGCACAGTATGGTGCAATATCTCGCAAAACGCATCGGGCGTTCGGTGCTGACCCTGTTCATCATTGTAACGCTGGTGTTCTGCCTGCTGCGGCTCATGCCGGTGGAAGGCTACTTTGCCAACTACGAAAAAATGACCGAAGCCCAGATCCAGGCCGGGCTGCAGTCCATGGGCCTGCTGGACCCGCTGCCGGTGCAGATCGGCCGCTTCTGGAAGGACGCGCTCCACGGCGACCTGGGCGTGAGCCACATCTACAAGGTCAACACGCCAGTCACCCAGATCCTGGCCCAGAAGCTGCCCATCTCCATCCAGATGGGCGTGCTGGCCATGCTGCTCAGCCTGGTGCTGGGCATTCCGCTGGGCCTTGTCATGGGCCGGAACAAGGGCCGCTGGCCGGATAAGCTGGGCACCGCCCTCATTGTGCTGATCCAGGCCGTGCCCGCCGCCGTGTACTTTTTGTACATCCAGATGTACGGCACCACCGTTCTGGGCGTGGGCCTGCTGTTTGATGCTTCCAACTGGCGGTACTGGGTGCTGCCGGTGTGCAGCATGAGCCTGGCAAACCTTGCCTTTTACGCCATGTGGCTGCGCCGCTACATGGTGGACGAAAGCAACAAGGATTATGTCAAACTGGCCCGGGCCAAGGGCGTGAGCGAAAGCGGCATTGCCCTGCACCATGTGTTCCGCAACGCTATGGTGCCGCTGGTGCAGTACATTCCCTCCGCCTTCCTCAACACGGTGGTGGGTTCCATTTACATCGAGAGCCTGTACAGCATTCCCGGCATGGGCGGCCTGCTGGTGACCTGTGTTCAGCGCCACGACAACACCATGGTGCAGGGCATTGTGCTGCTGTACGCCTGTGTGGGCATCGTGGGCCTGATCCTGGGCGATGTGCTCATGGTGCTCATTGACCCCCGTATCAACTTTGGCAGGAAAGAAGGTGGCCGCTGATGCTCAAACAGGAAAAATCCAGACAGCTGGAAGAAAAACTCAACACCCTGCAGAAGGACGGCCCCGCCGCCTGGGCCAGCCTGCCGGAGGACGAGCTGTTCACCCCCGCCGGGTTCAGCGAGCAGCAGGCCGAAGCCACAGCCAGCTCCAACTACAGCTACTGGGGCAGCACCTTCCGGGCCTTTTTCAAAAACAAGATCGCGGTCGCGCTGCTCATTGCGCTGGCGGCGGTGGTGCTGTTTGCCTTTGTGCAGCCCTATCTGCCCGGCCAGGCCGACCCCAACTACTGCGCTGTGGACCCTGCCACCGGCATTCAGTACCGCAACATTGCCCCCGGGCAGAGCGGCTTTGTGTGGGGTTCCAACTCCATCGGGCAGGACCTGTGGGCACGCATCTGGGCCGGTGCCCGCACCAGCCTGACCATTGCCTTTTTTGTGGCCCTGATCGAAGCCGTGGTGGGCATTACCGCCGGTGTGCTGTGGGGCTACGTGCGCGGGCTGGACTTTGTGTTCACCGAGCTGTACAACATTTTTGACAACATTCCCACCGCCATTGTGCTGATCCTGATCTCCTACGTGGCCACCCCCAGCATCTGGACCATGATCCTGGGCATGTCCATCAAAGGCTGGATCGAAATGGCACGGTTCATCCGCAATCAGATCCTCATCATCCGCGACCGGGACTACAACGTGGCTTCCCGCTGCATCGGCACCCCCACCTTCCGCATTGTGCTGCGCAACCTGCTGCCCTATCTTGTTTCGGTCATCATGCTGCGCATGGCCCTGACCATTCCGGAGGCCATTGGCAACGAGGTGTTCATCACCTACATCGGCCTGGGCCTGTCGGTGGAAACACCCTCGCTGGGCAACCTGGTCAACGATGGCCGCAAGGTAATGATGCAGGCCGGCCTGCGCTATCAGCTGCTGTACCCCACCTTGATCCTGAGCTTTGTGACCATTGCGTTCTATCTGATCGGTAACGCCTTCTCGGACGCCGCCGACCCGAAGAACCACCTGCAGTAAGGAGGGCTGTGCAATGAAAACCAACGAATGCATCCTCTCCGTGCGGGATCTCAACATCCGGTTCAACCTGCGTGGAAAAGTGCTGCACGCCATCCGAGGCATTGACCTGGACCTGTACCAGGGCGAAGTGCTGGCCATTGTGGGCGAGAGCGGCTCCGGCAAAAGCGTGTTCACCAAAAGTTTCATGGGCCTGCTGGACGCCAACGGCTCCATTACCGGCGGCACCATCGACTACTACGGCGCTGCAGGCGGCAAGCCGGTGCGCCTTTCGGACCTGAAAGGCGAAAAGGACTGGCTGCGCATCCGGGGCCGGGAGATCGCCATGGTGATGCAGGACCCCATGACCAGCCTGAACCCGCTGAAAACCATCGGCGATCAGATCCTGGAAGCCGTCACCCTGCATCAGGGCCTGAAAGGGGCCGCCGCCAAGGAAAAAACATTGGAATACCTGCGGGATGTGGGCATCTCGGACCCCGAGGTGCGGTTCAAGCAGTACCCCCACGAGTTTTCCGGCGGAATGCGGCAGCGCGTGGTCATTGCCATTGCGCTGGCCTGCAGCCCGAAGATCCTGATCTGCGATGAACCCACCACTGCCCTGGACGTGACCATTCAGGCGCAGATTCTGCAGCTGCTGCGGCAAATGCGTGCCAAATACGACCTGACCATTGTGCTCATCACTCACGACCTGGGCGTGGTGGCCAATCTGGCCGACCGGGTGGCCGTGATGTACGCAGGCGACATTGTGGAGATCGGCACCGCCGAT
The DNA here is from genome assembly GCA_963646665.1 of Bacteroides sp. CAG:545. Classification (GTDB taxonomy): domain Bacteria; phylum Bacillota; class Clostridia; order Oscillospirales; family Ruminococcaceae; genus Faecalibacterium. Next base: position 9,518 of record CAVIXY010000068.1, on the reverse strand, counting down.
GAAATCTACTACGATCCCCGCCACCCCTACACCTGGGCGCTGCTGTCCAGTATGCCCCAGATGGGCGTAAAGGGCGAGGACCTGTTCAACATTGTGGGCACCCCGCCGAACCTCTTTGCCGAGATCCACGGCGATGCCTTTGCGCCCCGCAACCCGCAGGCGCTGAAGATCGACTTTGTGAAGCGGCCGCCGTATTTTGAAGTTTCGCCCACCCACAAGGCCAAAACCTGGCTGCTGGACCCCCGGGCACCCCACATCGAACCGCCTGCTGCGGTGAAAAAACTGCAAAAGGAGGGGCTGTAACATGGCAGAACCTGCAATTCACAACACCGCAGACCCGGAAGTTCTTGTAGAGGTCAAAAACCTCAGCGTGACCTACGGCTCCGGCCGCAAGGCCTTTGAAGCCGTGCAGAACGCCAACTTCCAGATCTACAAGGGCGAAACCTTTGGCCTGGTGGGCGAAAGCGGTTCCGGCAAAACCACCATTGGCCGGGCCATTCTGCGCATTCTGCCCACTTCCGGCGGCGAGATCCTGTACAAGGGCCAGAAGATCAACGGCAAAATCTCCCGCACGCTGGACAAGCAGATCACCAAGGAGATCCAGATGATCTTCCAGGACCCGCAGTCCTCTCTGAACGAGCGCGCCAAGGTGAGCTACATTGTGGGTGAGGGCCTGCAGAACGTGCGGCCGGACCTTTCCGCCGCCCAGCAGGAAGAAAAGGTGCGCCAGGCCCTGCTGGACGTGGGCCTGCTGCCGGAGTTTGCCTCCCGCTTCCCCCACGAATTTTCCGGCGGCCAGCGCCAGCGCATCGGCATTGCCCGGGCACTGATTGTGGAGCCGGAGTTCATTGTGGCCGATGAGCCCATCAGCGCACTGGACATGTCCATCCGTGCCCAGGTGCTCAACCTGCTGCGCCACCTGCAGAAGCAGCGCGGCATCACCTATCTGTTCATTGCCCATGATCTTTCGGTAATGCGCTACATTTCTGACCGCATTGCCGTCATCCACAAGGGCCGCATCGTGGAGCTGGCCGAAGCCGAAGAGCTGGTTTCCCACGCTTTGCACCCCTATACCCGCAGCCTGCTGTCCGCCATTCCTATGCCGGACCCCCGCCGGGAGCGGGAAAAGAAGCTGCTGGTCTACGACCCCGCCATGCACGATTACACCGCCGAGGCTCCCCAGTGGCGGGAGCTGCGCCCGAAGCACTGGGTGCTGTGCAGCGCCGCCGAAGCCGCCGCATGGCTGGCAGAGTCCTGAGCGTTTTCACCCTAATTTTTCACGTTCCACACAGTTTGTTCATTGACTTCCGGCTCACCGTCCACTACAATACGGATGGGGCGGTTTGCCCCCTGGTCATGCAACTGCAGTCCGGCAGCTTTTTCCTCCCAGGGCAAGGCTGCCGGTTTTTTACAAGGAATTCTGAAAAAGAGAAAGGTTCTGATCCTATGACGACTACATCCTCTGCGCCGCTCTACGCCTCCGCTGCAAAGCCCTGGCTCAAATATTATGGGAAACAGTATCTCGACCAGCCGCTGCCGGAGTGCACGGCCTTTGAATACCTCAGCCAGCGCAACAAGAACCACCTGGGCGAAGTGGCCCTGGAATACTACGGCCGCAAGTTCAGCTTTGCCGACCTGTTTGTGAACGTGAAAAAGACCGCCGCCGCCTTCCGCGCCATCGGCCTGAAAAAGGGCGATATTGCCACGGTGGTCAGCGTGATGACCCCAGAGGTCATCTATGCCTTCTACGCCGCCGACATGATCGGTGCCACCCTGAACCTGGTGGACCCCCGCTACAGCGCCGAGGGCATCCATGAGTACATCACCGAGGTGGATTCTCACCTGCTCATCTGCCTGAACGTGGTCTACGACCGCTGCCTGCAGGCCGCCAAGCGCACCCATGTGGAGCGGGTGCTGGTGATCTCCCCTGCTGACTCCCTGCCGCTGCACCTGGCTGTGGGCTACCGGCTGACCACCCCCGATAAGAACCGCTATGCCTCCAACGTGATCCACTGGAAGGATTTTATTGCCGCCGGGCAGAATGAGAGCATGGCCGCAGAACCCTACGACCCGGACCATGCCTGCGTGGTGGTGCACACCGGCGGCACCACCGGTTCTCCCAAGGGCGTCATGCTTACCGATCGCAACTTCAATTCCATTGCCAAACAGTTTACCACCTACGATTTTCTGTGCCACCGCGGCGAAAAGCTGCTGAACATCATGCCCCCCTTCATTGCCTACGGCTATGCCTGCGGCGTCCACCTGCCCCTCACGCTGGGCATCCGGGTCATCATCATTCCCAACGTGGACCCCGCTAAACTGGGCAGCCTGCTGCTCAAGTACAAGCCCCAGCACATGTTCGGCGTGCCGGCCCACTACCAGCAGCTGGCGGTGGACTCCCGGCTCCGGAACAAGGATCTTTCCTTCATCCGCATGTATGCTGCCGGCGGTGACGCCATCTCGGTGGGTGCCGAGCAGTCCGTCAACGATTTTCTGGCCGCACACGGCGTGGAGTTCACGCTGGCGAAGGGCTACGGCATGACCGAAATTTCCTCGGCGGCCACCGCCGCTGCCGCCGCCATCAACAAGCCCGGCAGCGTGGGCATTCCGCTGGTGGACACTGTGGTGTCCATCTTTGAGCCTGGCACCGATCAGGAGCTGCCCATTGGCGAGCGCGGCGAGATCTGCGTGTGCAGCGATACCACCATGAAGGGCTACTACGGCAAACCTGCCGAGACCGAGACCGTGCTGCGCAAGCACGCCGATGGCAGGATCTGGGTGCACACCGGCGACATCGGCTACATGGACGAGGACGGCTTTGTGTTCCTGCACTCCCGCATTAAGCGGCTGATCATCCGGCACGACGGCTTCAAGGTGTTCTCCTCCATGATCGAAAACGTCATCAGCCGCCACCCTGCCGTGCACCAGTGCTCGGTGGTGGGCTGCACCGACAAGGAGCACCTGCAGGGCCGCCTGCCCTTCGTGTATGTGGTGCTGGACCCCGCCGGGGACAAAAAGAAGCGCCAGATCGTGCGGGAACTGCGCCAGCTCTGCAAAGAGGAGCTGCCCGAGTATGTGCAGCCGGTGGGTTACAAGTTCATCTCCGAGCTGCCGCTGACCCCCATTGGCAAGGTGGACTACCGCAAGCTGGAAGAAGAGATCACCTCCCGCGATTATTAAGCTGTTTTTCACCGGTCGTGCTTCGGCACGGCCGGTTTTGTTTTGCCTGCTCCATTTGTGCGTTGACATTTGCGGCCAATCTTTTTATTATAAGAAGAAAGAATGGTATCCATGATACCGGGAAAAGAGGAAGTCTATGCTGAAAAAACGAATCGCCAGCCTGCTGCTGGCTGCCCTGCTCTTTGTTCTGCCCGTCACTTCGGCCGCAGCAGCCGGGCAGGAGGGCACCGCTGCCGCCGAACACCGCTTTACCTACATTGCGTTGGGTGACAGCATTACCGCCGGCATCGGCCTGGAGGATACCCCCTACCAGCCCCTGGGCAACAGCTACGATATGACCGAAAACTACCACGGCTATTCCACCCATGGCTACGTGGGCTATGTGGCCGGCAAGCTGGGCCTGGACCGCAGCCAGGTGACCAACCTGGGCCTGCCCGGCATTACCAGCGCCGACATGGTGTACCTGCTGGAAACCGATGCCATGCCCACCCGCAATGCATATGGCCACCAGTACGCCGTGCCCGACCTGCGCCAGCAGCTGCAGCAGGCAGACCTGATCACCCTGCAGGTGGGTTCCAACGACACCGTGATGGAAGTGATCATGTCCATTGGCAAGGTCACCCACGGCAAAAGCACCCCGCTGCTGATCCCGCTGCTTACGGGCGCGCTGCGCGAGCTGAACTGCACCAGCCTTGCTGCCCTGAACACCGGCCTGAAGAGCATTTCCACCATGGACCGCGCCGAGTGGAAAGCCCTGTGCACCCTGCTGGACCCCGGCATTCAGGAGATCTGCGACAGCACCTATGAAGAGACCACCGCCAACCTGGAAAAATCCCTGGCCGACCTGCGGGCGCTGAACCCCGATGCCCAGATCCTGGTGCTGGGCTACTACAGCCCGCTGCAGATCTTCCCGGCATGGAACCGCTATTTTGCCAAGCTGAACCGCTTTGTGCAGGAGATCGCCCCGCAGTACGGTGCCACCTACGTGCCCATTGTGTATGCGCAGACCGCCGATGACGGCCACCCCACCGTTTCCGGCCACCGCTACATCGGCCGCCAGATCCTCAAGGCCGTGCAGCGCTGACCCTGCCTGTTTTTGACAAGGAAAACCTGCGATTTTCCACGTTTTGTCAATTGACAATTCCCTTTTGATTTTTTATCATGAATGCAAGTGATCCGGTGCCGCTGCACCGGGGAAAGAGGGAAGATACGCATGAAACTGAAACGTTTTGCAAGCCTGCTGCTGTCGGCGGCTTTGCTGCTGACCATGGCCGTGCCTGCCTTTGCGGCAGAGGACGCCCCGGCAGAGGAACCCGCTGCAGAAGAGACCGCCGTGCTGGCCGAAGAACCGGCTGCCGAGACCGCTGCACCGGAACAGAAAACACTGACCTACGTTGCCATTGGCGACAGCGTGACCGCCGGTGTGGGTCTGGACGACCTGAAATATGAAGTGGTGCCCGGCGGCTACGATATGACCGAAAACTACACCGGTTATTCCAGCGACTGCTTTGTGGCCTATGTGGCCAACAAGCTGGGCCTGGACCATGACCACGCCATCAATCTGGGCCTGCCCGCCGTGATGACGGGGGACCTGGCCGATCTGATCGAAACCGGTGCCATGCCGGCCATGAACCAGTATTCCGGCGTTCAATACAAGTCTGTTCCGGAGCTGCAGGAGTACATCAAGCAGGCTGACGTGATCACCCTGCAGGTAGGTTCCAACGATGCCCTGATCCGCACCATTGTGGCCCTGGGCAACGCCACCAACTGGAAAAGTGAAAAGCTGGCCAACGGCATGGTGGCAGGCCTGTTCCGCAACCTGAGCGGCAGCAACCTGGACCTGTTCCTGGCCGGCCTGAAGGATCTGACCCTGACCCCCGCCGAGGTGCGCGCCGTGCTGAAGCTGCTCACCAGCGGCATGGACGAGATCTGCACCCAGACCTACGCCCAGACCACCGCCGACCTGGAACGCATCGTGCTGGACATCCGTGCCCTGAACCCGGACGCTCAGATCCTGCTGCTGAGCTACAACAACCCGGTGCCCCTGATGCCCGCCTGGACCAAGCACTTCAAGCAGCTGAACAGCTTTGAGCAACACCTGGCCGCCAAGTACGACCTGACCTATGTGCCCATTCCGCGCACGTCCACTGCCAACGATGGCCACCCCACCATTTCCGGCCACCGCTACATCGGCCGCCAGATTGTAAAGGCCATCAAAAAGCTGAACCTCAGCAAGTAACCTCCGGAACGCACAAAACCCCTGTCTCTGCAGAGACAGGGGTTTTGTTTTATGCAGTTCTCAGCTCAGGCGTCCGCTCTCCACCGAGTAGGTCACATCGGCAGCCGCCATGGTGGACTTGCGGTGCGACACCAGCAGCACCGTTTTATCCCTGCATTCGGCACGCACCGCCTTCAGGATCACGCCTTCGTTCAGGCTGTCCAGGTTGGAGGTCGGCTCGTCCAGCAGCAGGAAGGGGGCATCGTGCAGGAAGGCGCGTGCCACGCCAATGCGCTGCCGCTCACCGCCGGAAAGGGCACCGCCCAGTTCGCCCACCGGGGTGTCGTATCCCTTGGGCAGGCTGCGGATAAAGCCATCCAGCGCGGCCTTTTTGCAGGCGGCTTCCACCTCTTCATGGGTGGCGTCCCGTTTGGCAATGCGGATGTTGTTCTCAATGGTGTCGTCAAACAGCTCGGTCTCCTGGGTCACCAGGCTCTCCTGAGCACGCAGGGTGGCAGTGTTCACCCGGCGGATATCCTCTTCGCCAAAGCGGATGGCACCGCTGCTCACGTCCCAGAAGCGCATCAGCAGCCGCAGGAAGGTGGACTTGCCGCTGCCGGAGCGGCCCGTGATGCCCACGATCTTCTTTTCCGGAATGGTCAGGCTCAGGTCGTGCAGCACCTCTTCCTGTGCATAGGAGAAGCTCACATGCTGTGCTTCAGCTCCTGCAAAGGCGGTATGGGCACCGTCCGTCACGTCTGCGGTCACCGGCTCTTCGTCCAGCAGGTCCAGCACACGGTCGGCACTGGCAAACACCTGGGTCAGGCTGGCGCCCAGGTTGGCCAGCGCCACCACCGGGCCAAAGGAGCTAAGGGCCGACAGGGTGCAGATGAGCACGCCCTGTGCCCCCAGCTGCCCGTTCTGATGCAGCTGCAGGCTCACGCCCAGCACCGCCAGCACGGTGAGCAGGATCAGGGTATTGGTCACTGCCACGGTCATGCCCTCGCGGTATTTCAGGGCCTTCTGCCGGGCACCCAGCGCTTCGCTGTGGGCGTTGATGCCTGCGGCGCGGGTCTCTGTATCCTGGTACTGCAGGGTGTCCCGCAGGCCGCGCAGGCTCTCCAGCACATAGCTGTTGGTATCGGCCAGAGCCTGGCGGTACTCCCGGGCCACCTGGTCGCCGCGCCTGGCGCTCCAGATAGGCAGGGCCACACCCACCAGCAGGTAGCCTGCCAGCAGCACCAGCGCCGGCAGAATGTGGTAGCTGGCCACAAAGCCCGTCATGCCGATGACACAGATGACGGCAATGCAGATGGGCGAAATGGTGTGGGCATAGAACACTTCCAGCGCTTCAATGTCGGCGGTGATCAGGGAGATCAGGTCGCCGCGGTCACGGCCCTCCAGCTTGGCCGGGGTCAGGCGGCGCAGAGCACCGAACACCTTATCCCGGATGAGGGCCAGCAGCTTGAAGGCGATATAGTGGTTGGAGGCCTGCTCCGCATAGCGCAGCACGCCGCGCAGCAGCGCAAAGATCAGGATGCACACAAAGGCGGTGCCGGCCGTTTTGAGCGGGCCGGGCAGCCCGGCGGCGGCCAGAATGCCAAAGCCGCCGAAAATGGTGATAAAGGTGGCGCAGAAATGCCCTGCCACACCCATAACAATGGCTGCCAGCATGATGGGCAACATGGGCTTGACCAGCACAATGAGCCGTGCCACGATGGCAAAGGGGCTGCGGTGATTGATTCGGTTCATCTCAGGCTTCCTCCTCTCCCAGCGTTTCCAGCTGTTTCTGGGCCAGATACAGGCGGCTGTAGGCCCCCTGCCTGGCCAGCAGGTCGGCGTGGCGGCCCTGCTCGGCAATACGGCCCTTGTCCATTACATAGATGCAGTCGCTGTCCACCACATTGGCCAGACGGTGCGAGATGAGGATGACCGTCTTTTTCCCTGCCAGGCTCCGGATGGCCGCCATGATGTCGTTTTCGCTCTCGGCGTCCACATTGGAGGTGGCTTCGTCAAACAGATAGATGGGCGTGTCGTGCAGCAAGGCGCGGGCCATGGCAAGGCGCTGCCGCTGGCCGCCGGACAGGTTGCTGCCGCCCTCGTGCAGGGCGGTCTGCAGACCGTTCTGGCTGCGGCAGAAGTCTGCCAGGTTCACCTGTTCCAGCGCCGCCCACAGCTCGCTTTCGGCGGCCTGGGGCTTTGCCATGCGCAGGTTGGCTTCCACCGTGCCCTTGAAGATGGTGGCATTGTGGGGCACCACGGTCAGGGTGCGCAGGCGCTGGGCCTGCTGCAGCTGCTCCACCGGCACCCCGCCCAAGGTCACGCTGCCGGTATAGCCGGTGCGGCTTCCGGAAAGCAGGGCTGCAATGGTGCTTTTGCCGCAGCCGGATTCACCCACCAGCGACACAAAGCTGCCCTGCGGAATGGTCAGCGATACCTCGTGCAGAATGGTGCGGTCCTTCTCGTAGCCAAAGGTCACGTGGTCCAGCTGCAGGGTGGTGCTTTCCGGCACGGCTTTGGTGCCGTCTGCGGGTTCTTCGGCTGCCAGCAGGTTAAAGATCTTTTCTGCCGAGGCAGCGCCGTTCATGGCAATGTGGAAGTAGCTGCCCAGCAGCCGCAGCGGCAGGAAAAAGTCAGCCGCCAGCAGCACAATGGTCAGGGCAGCGGTCAGGCTGATCTGCCCGGCGGCAAAGGCTGCCACCGCGCTGATGATACCCAGGCCCGCACCGCCGTAGGCCATCAGGTCCATCAGGGTCACCGAGTTGAGCTGCATGGTCAGTACCTTCATGGTGATCTTGCGGAAGCGCTCGGCCTGTGCGTTCATCTGCTCGTGCTTCCAGCCATCGGCCTGGTAGATCTTCAGGGTGGTCAGGCCCTGGATGTTTTCCAGAAAGCTGTCGCCCAGGGTGGTGTATTCGCCCCAGTATTTGTTCAGCAGCTTTTTGGCAAACTTCTGCACCGCCACAATGGACATGGGGATCAGCGGCACACAGCACAGCAGAATGATGGCAGAGCGTGCGTGCACCCCCACCAGCAGCACAAACAGGGTAATGGGTGCCAGCAAGCTGTAGAACAGCTGGGGCAGATACTTGGCAAAATAGGTGTCGATCTGTTCCACGCCCTCGCTGGCCAGCATGACCACCTCGCTGGTGGCCACAGTCTCGGTGTAGTTGGCCCCCAGACGGGTGAGCTTTGCATAAATATTGCTGCGCAGGGTGCGCTTGACGTCCTTGGAGGCCTGGTCGCTCATGCTGGAAGCCAGCATGGTAAAGGCAAAGCGCAGCGGCACCGTGCACAGGCACAGCAGCAGGCTCCGCCCCAGCAGAGCACTGGTCAGGCTGCCCGCAAAGGCAGCTCCCAGCAGCCGGGCGATCACCCGCACAAACACCACGTTGCACAGCATACTCAGCCACTGAAAGGCCACATTGGCCCCCACATAGCGCAGAGCACCGCGGTCAAAGGAAAGCAGTTTTTTGTTGATCACAGAGCTTTTTCCCTTTCTGCCCGTTCGGCTTCTGTGCCAAACAGGCGGTCGTATTCGCCGGTAAAGATGCGGTCCGGCAGGGCGCTGGTCATGGCCAGCGCCGCATTGAAGCGTTCTTCTTCGGTCAGCGGTGCACTCACCGGCGGGAAATGCGCCAGAATCTGCTCCAGCTCCTTGTGCACCTGCTTTGCCACCCAGATGCCCCGGTCGGTCATATAGATCTTGCCATAGTGCTCCTTTACGATCATGCCGCGATCCATGAGCAGGTTCATGATGCGCACCACCGAGGGCTTGGTCACCCCCAGCTTTTCGGCAATGCTGCGGGAGCTGATGTCCAGATGGGTCAGCGATACCTCATAGATCGCCAGCAGATAGCGCAGATGCGCCGAGGTCAGTTCCATCCTGATCACTCTCTTTTCTGTTAATTTTCCAGTGTTATCCAAAGCTAACTTTTTATTTTTCAAAAAAGGGCGCGAGCCGAAATGCTCAGCCCGCGCCCCTTGCGGTTTAACCTTTAGTGGCAGCCGCCGCAGCCGCCGCAATCTCCATTGCAGCCGCCGCCTTCGCCGCAGCCACCACAACCGCCGCCATGCTTGTGGGAGTGCCATGTGATCCAGCCTACACCGCCAAACACGA
>CAVIXY010000067.1:0-12486 GCA_963646665.1 Bacteroides sp. CAG:545 | reverse complement strand
TATTGCCCTGCGGGCAACAGGGTCCCACCCCAGCGGACGGTCCTCGGAGAAACTTCCAGCCCACCGCCCAGATAAACTTTTACCGGTTTTCCAGCGCGGTCAGCTTATCAATGCGGCGCTGATGGCGGCCGCCCTCAAACGCCGTGTTCAGGAAGATGTCCACCAGCTGGCAGGCCAGGCCGGGGCCGACCACGCGGCCACCCATGCACAGGGCATTGGCATCGTTGTGGCGGCGGGTGTACTCACAGCTGAAGCTGTCGGAGCAGCAGCAGGCGCGGATGCCCTTGACCTTGTTGGCCGCCATGCTGATGCCCACACCGGTGCCGCAGAACAGCAGTGCTTTTTCGCACTGGCCGCTCACCACGGCATCGCAGGCGGGCACAGCCATGTCCGGGTAGTCCACGCTGTCGGTGCTGTGGGTGCCAAAGTCGATGTACTCCAGGCCCAGCTCGTCCAGATGAGCCTTGACGGCTTCCTTCAGTTCAAATCCGCCATGGTCGGCGGCCAATGCGATCGGTTTTGCCATGAGAACGGTCCTTTCCCTGTATCAGACAGGCTTTGTTTCGTTGTGTGCGGCAGCGGCCTCGGCGGCAAGGCGCTCGGCGCGCTCCCGCTCAGCCTGGCTCAGGCGGTGGTAGTCCGGAAGAAGTGCTTCCGGCAGAACCGCCTGCCCGGCTTCGGCCATCCGCCTGGCCACCAGTGCCACGGCGGCGGCACGGCCGCCCCGCAATGCGGGCGGCGTTTGCAGCACGCCCGGCACACTGCCGTATTTATTATAGCACAGAGAAGCCCCATCACCAACAAAAAACAGGGGCTTTTTGCAATTTTCTACAAATTCCGTCAGGTCTGCCACCGCGCGGGCGTCATCGTCCAGCAGGCGGGCGTGGCTGGCCAGGTCAAAGGCCGCACTGTACACCTGGGCACGGCGGGCATCCAGCGCACAGAGCACCGTGCCCTCGCCGGTGTGGGCGGCGGCCAGTGCTTCCAGGGTGGAAACCGGAGCGCACAGCGTCTCCCGGGGGAAGGCCAGCCCCTTGACGGCGGCCAGCCCGATGCGCAGGCCGGTAAAGCTGCCGGGGCCTGCATTGACGCCGTACAGGTCGATGTCCGCACAGGTCATGCCGCACATTTTCAGGCAGGTGTCGATCATGGGCATCAGGGTCTCGCTGTGGGTCATGCCTGCATCCAGATACACTTCGTACAGCAGGCGGTCGTCCTGCAGCAGGGCCACACCGGCGGTCTTGCCGGCGGTATCCACGGCTAAAATGTTCATACGCTGACCCCCTCGATGGTGATTTTGCGGGTGTTCTCGTCCACCCGGTCGATGTGGACTTTGATCGGGTTTTCCAGCGCCAGCAGCTCCGCAAAGTTTTCGCTCCACTCGGCGGCCACAATGGCCCCCTGATCCAGATAATCGTAAAAGCCTGCCGCACACAGATCGTTCTCCGTGGAGATGCGGTACAGGTCAAAATGCGCCAGCGGACGCGGCCCGCGGTAGTAGTTCACAATGGCAAAAGTGGGGCTGGACACCAGGTCGGTGCAGCCAAGGCCTTCGGCCAGGCCCTCGGTAAAGGCCGTTTTGCCCGCGCCCAGCCCGCCGGTAAAGGCAATGAGCGCACCCGGGGCCAGCACGGCAGCCATGCGTTTGCCCAGCGCCACAGTCTCGGCGCGGGAATGGGTGATGTATTCCGACATGAAGTTACCTCATTGTTCCAAAAAAGGGATGGCAGCATTCTGCCATCCCTTAGTATAGTATACTTTTTGCAAAAGCGCAATGCCAAGCTTTGCTCAGGCGGCCTGCTGCAGCTCTGCCGTTTCCAGTGCCGGCAGCTTTGCGTTCTGCTGGCCGCAGATGACCGGGTAGGACGCCACCGCATGGGGCCTGCGGCCGCCCTGTGCGTTGTACCACTCAATGTCATCGCTGCCGTACAGGTTCAGACCGAAATCCACGGCCTGCTGCACCGTGTCGCCGGCCAACATCCGGTTCACGGTGGCCCACAGCATACTGCGGGAGTACACCGAATACACGTTGTTCACATAGCCCACCACAGCAGAGGCCCCGCCGGCCAGCAGCGCTTCGGCAATGGAGGTGTTCACGTGGCCGCTCCTGCCGTAGAACTCACAGGTCTCCGAAATGACCACCGTGCCGTTCAGCGAGCCGCTGCGGTAAGCCGCTGCAAAAAAGGACGGGGTGACCGCATAGGCACCGTTCACCTTGATCACCCGGTGGTTCAGCAGTTCCATGCCGTAGCGCAGGTCATTCCAGAAGGTGGACTGCTCGGTGAGCAGCAGGATCGGCTCGGTGGTCTGATGCTTCCACAGCCAGCCGTATTCATAGGTATAATAGGCGCCGTGGGTGCTCAGCACGCACAGGTCGTAATCGCCCATGTGCCGCAGGTCCGACACCGTTACCGTGGTGTCCAGTTTGGTGTCCAGCCCCACCGAGGTCCAATAGCTCTGCATGTAGGCATAGTTGGGGTAGCGGGTGCTGTTTACCGTGTTATCAAAGGCATAATAAAGCACGGCGGTGCCGTACCTGCCGTTTTCGGCCTCCTGCACCACCGGCTGGGCCAGCTGCAGGTCTGCGGCGGTGTTTTCCTCCTCCGGGTCCTGCAGCAGAATGCCGCCCAAGGCCCCGCAGGTGTAGGCAAAGCTCACCATGCCGTTTTCTTCGTCCGTATAGATCGAGCCTTTCTGCACCAGGCCCTGCTGCACCAGCGTTTCCAGCTGCGCACGGGCAGCGGCGGCGCGCCCGTCCGCCGAAAGCGCTGCAAAGTCCGCACTTTCGGTCAGGGCAGTAACCGCCGCATCCGCCTGCTGCATCTGCTTTGCCTGGGCAGCGGTCAGGCTCTGCACCGTTTCCGCTGCAGGCTCCTGGGCGGCATAGGCCGCCGTAGGAAATGCAATGGTAAACACCAGCACCGCCGCACACAATGTGCAGAGGAACCGGCGCATCCGTTTGGTTTCTTTCATAACTTTTCCATCCTCCGGGCGCACCCCGTGTGCCAGTGTGCGCTCCGCCTGCGGCAGGACGAATTCCCGGGTCTGCCCGGCCCTGCCCTGGCTTTCATTGTAGATGCTGCCCCGGGCTTTGTCAAGCTTCCCGCCCGGATTTTACAAAGCCGTCACACCCGGCCGATTGCAATGCTCCGGCAGACCGTGTATAATAAGGATAAACTGGTGTGATATTGCCGCTGCAGCAGCAGTTCCCGTGTTCAATTGCTAGAAAGGCGGTGCTTTTTTGGAAAGCATTCGACAATATTTCAAACGTACAGATAAGATTTATCTGCTGCTGTGCATCTTCAGCAGCACCATGGCGGTGGTGGCCCTGGCCTCCTGGGCTTCCAAGCAGGGCAGCGGCTTTGCCACCGATGACGTGACCGGTGCCATTACCGGCATTGGTGACTACCGCCGGGCACTGGTGCAGGCCGGTGCGGCAGGCATTGGCATCTGCATTGCGCTGCTGCTCTCCTGCATCGACTACCGCAGCCTGGTCAAGGTGTGGCCGGTGCACGTGGTGCTCACCTGGGGTCTGGTGCTGCCCACCCTGTTCATCCGCAACGTGACCGTTGGCCCGCTGACCATCGGCTACAACGCCGGCGACACCGACAACTATTCCTGGTACAAGCTGGGCGGCTTTACCTTCCAGCCCACCGAGCTGGCAAAGATCAGCTTTATTCTGACCTTTGCCATGCACCTGAACAATGTGCGCAGCCGCATCAACGAGCCGAAAGAGCTGGCAAAGCTGCTGCTGCACCTGGCGGCCCCCATCCTGATCATTCACATTCAGGGCGATGACGGCACCGCCATCATCTACGCCATCATCGGCTGCTGCATGATGTTTGCCGCCGGGCTGAGCTGGAAATACATCCTCTCGGCGGTGGCGGCACTGGGTGCCGCACTGGCCGTGGCCTTTACCTTTTTCAGCGATAAGATCGGCAAGGGCTACCAGTGGTACCGCATCCTGGCCGTGATCGACCCCGAAAACACCACCGGCTGGGCACCCAGCGAAGCCGTGTGGAAAAACATCATCTACCAGCAGCAGCGCGGCGAAATCGCACTTGGCTCCGGCGGCATCTTTGGCAACGGACTGTTCAGCGGGCGGTACTACAGCGTGCCCAATGCCCACAACGACTTCATCCTGAGCTGGATCGGCAACGCCGCCGGGTTTGCGGGCTGCTGCGTGGTGCTGGGGGTGCTGTTTGCCCTGGTGGTCAAAACTTTTCTCACCGGTGCCCGCAGCGAAGATCTGCTGGGCAGCTACATCTGTGCCGGCATCGGCGGTGCCCTGATGGCGCAGATCGCCGTGAATGTGGGCATGAACCTGCGCCTGCTGCCGGTGATCGGCGTTACCCTGCCCTTCTATTCGGCAGGCGGCAGCTCGGTGCTGATGCTGTACATCTGCGTGGGCCTTGTGCTCTCGGTGTACAGCCACAATACAAAGAGCCTGTTCGGTTAAAAAACAGCAAAAGCCCGTCATGCGTCTGCATGACGGGCTTTTTTTAGTTCTGATGCTTTTACTGCAATGCAGAAGCTTTCTCTTCGGACACGAATCGGGCCATTCCATTGCCCGCCCTATTGCCTGCGGCAACAGGGTCCCACCCGCCGGACGGTCCTCAGAGAAACTTCTGCACTGCATCCACAGTCTGTGTGCTTTTACTTCAGCACGGCACCCAGGTTTGCACTGGTGACCATGCGGGCATAGCGGCTCAGCCAGCCGGTCTTGATGTTGGGTTCCGGAGCCACGTACTTGGCCTTGCGCTCGGCCAGAACCTCATCGCTGACTTCCAGCGTGATCTTGGCATTGGGGATATCAATGTTGATGATATCGCCCTCTTCCACCAGGCCGATGGGGCCGCCGGAAGCAGCTTCCGGGCTGACATGGCCGATGGCAGCGCCGCGGGAAGCTCCGGAGAAGCGGCCATCCGTGATCAGGGCCACGGTCTTGTCCAGCTTCATGCCGGCCAGTGCGGAGGTGGGGTTCAGCATCTCGCGCATACCGGGGCCGCCCTTGGGGCCTTCGTAGCGGATGACCACCACATCGCCCGGCACGATCTGACCGGCGTAGATGGCGGCAATGGCCTCTTCTTCACTGTTGAACACGCGGGCCGGGCCGGAGTGCTGCTGCATCTCGGGAGCAACGGCGCTGCGCTTGACCACGCAGCCGTCCGGTGCAATGTTGCCCCACAGGATCTGCAGGCCGCCGGTCTGGGAGTAGGGGTTGTCGATGGGGCGGATGGCCTTCTCGTTCAGGATGTGGGCACCCTTGATGTTCTCACCCAGGGTCTTGCCGGTGACGGTAGGCACATCCAGATCCAGCAGGCCCTTCTTGGCCAGCTCGGCCTGCACGGCGGGGATGCCGCCTGCGGCGTAGAGGTCGGGCATGTGGGTGGGACCGGCCGGTGCCAGGTGGCACAGGTTGGGGGTCTTGGCGCTGATCTCGTTGAACAGCTTCAGGTCGATGGGCACACCGGCCTCATAAGCGATGGCCAGCAGGTGCAGCACGGTGTTGGTGGAGCAGCCCAGAGCCATATCACAGGTCAGAGCGTTGCGGATGGAGCGTTCGTTGATGATCTGGCGGGCGGTGATGCCTTTCTTGACCATATCCATGATGGCCATGCCGGCGTGCTTTGCCAGCTGCAGACGCTTGGAGTAAACAGCCGGGATGGTGCCGTTGCCGGGCAGTGCAATGCCGATGGCTTCACACAGGCAGTTCATGCTGTTGGCGGTGTACATGCCGGAGCAGCTTCCGCAGCTGGGGCAGCAGTTGCAGGTGCAGTCCTCCAGCTGATCCTCGGTGATCATACCAGCCTTGTAGGCACCCACGGCCTCGAACATCTTGGACAGGCTCACTTCCTCGCCGCCGTAGGTACCGGCCAGCATGGGGCCGCCGGAGCAGACCACGGCGGGCACATCCATACGGACGGCTGCCATGACCATGCCGGGCACGATCTTGTCGCAGTTGGGCACCAGCACCAGACCGTCCAGCTGGTGGGCCATGAGCATGGTCTCCACGCTGTCGCAGATCAGCTCACGGGAGGCCAGGCTGTACTTCATGCCCACATGGCCCATGGCAATGCCGTCGCACACGCCAATGGCAGGGATCAGGATGGGGGTGCCGCCGGCCATTTCCACACCGGCCTTGACGGCATCGGCGATCTTGTCCAGATTCATGTGGCCGGGCACGATCTCGCTGTGAGCGGAAACCACGCCGATCAGCGGACGCTCCAGCTCTTCCTTGGTGTAGCCCAAGGCGTAAAACAGGCTTCGGTTCGGGGCACGCTCCGAACCCTTGGTCACGTTGTCACTTCTCATTTTTATCCTCCACGACTGCCGCTGACGCGGCAGATGATGTTCCGGCTTTGCCGGAATGATGCACTCCTGCGGAGCATGATGTTTTTGCAAATGCAAAAATGATGTTTGCCGCATGGCGGCAAATGGAACAGACGGCAGGCAAGCTGCTTTCTGCTCATGCGCCGCAGCGCACCTCATTTGCCAGCGGCAAACATCATTGCAATGCTACATCATGTGCCTGCGGCACACATCATTTTTTACTTCTTCAGCCAGCTCATCATGCTGCGCAGCTCTGCGCCGACCTTTTCGATGGGCAGCTCGGCTTCCATGCGGCGCTTTGCCAGGAAGTGCACCTTGCGGCCGCCGTTGGGACTCATCTCGGTCAGGAACTCGGATGCGAAGGTGCCGTCCTGGATCTCGGTCAGGACCTTCTTCATCTCCTTGCGGGTCTCCTCGGTGATCAGGCGCTTGCCGGTGCGGTAGTCGCCGTATTCAGCGGTGTTGGAGATGGAGTAACGCATCTTGGAGAAGCCGCCCTCGTTGATCAGGTCAACGATCAGCTTCATCTCGTGGCAGGTCTCAAAGTATGCCATCTCGGGCTCGTAGCCAGCCTCGACCAGAGTGTCGAAACCAGCGTGGATCAGCTCGGAAACACCGCCGCACAGAACTGCCTGCTCGCCGAACAGATCGGTCTCGGTCTCCTCACGGAAGGTGGTCTGCAGGATGCCTGCACGGCCAGCGCCGATGCCGGAAGCGTAGGCCAGAGCGATGTCCTTAGCCTTGCCGGTGTAGTCCTGCTCCACGCAGATCAGAGAGGGGCAGCCCTCGCCCTCGGTGTACAGGCGGCGGACGATGTGGCCGGGGCCCTTGGGAGCGATCATGATCACGTCCACATTCTTGGGAGCGGTGATGGTCTTGAAGTGGATGTTGAAGCCGTGTGCAAAAGCCAGAGCCTTGCCCTCGGTCATGTAGGGAGCCACCTGCTTGTTGTAGATGTCGGCGCACAGCTCATCGGGAACCAGCATCATGACCACGTCACCGGCCTTGGCAGCTTCTTCCACTTCCATGACCTTGAAGTTCTCGTGGGTGGCTGCGAACTCGGAAGCCTTTGCCCAGTGTGCAGAACCCTTGCGCAGACCGACAACGACATTCACGCCGCTTTCGGCCAGGTTCTCGGAGTGAGCGTGGCCCTGGCTGCCGAAGCCGATGATGGCAACGGTCTTGCCGTCCAGCACGCCGAGGTTGCAGTCGGAATCGTAGTATTTCTTGATAGCCATGATAGTTGTTCTCCTTTTTGTTCTGTTTTGAAGTAAGTGGCTAATTGCAACGTTTTTATTTTTCGCTCACAGGGAGCGGAAAAGCATTCAGATCGTTTCCGGTTTGCGCTTGATGCCTTCACCCCTTGGGGGGAAGGTGCTGAACGCCGTGAAGCGGATGAGGGGTAAATTTCAGCAGCAGCTTGCCTACGCCCTCATCCGGCTCGCATACTCGCCACCTTCCCCCGTCCGGGGGAAGGCTTTTATCAGGCTTTCTCTCTTGCTGCGTAAAACCTCGCCCTTCGGGAGAGGTGGCGCGGCGCAGCCGTGACGGAGAGGGTTCTCTCTTACTGCCTCTCCGGGCAGTGGGTGCCCGGCAGGGGGAGCTGTGCGCTGCGCACCTGCTGGGGCGGCTTTTGCATATGCTGGTGCATTCCGCCGCGCTCCAGGGCGGTCACGCCGGTGCGGCACTGCTCCAGGATCTTGTAGTCCTGGAACATTTTCAGGAAGGCATCAATTTTTTCAGGCTTGCCGATCAGCTCAAACACCATGCTGTCCGGCGAAAGGTCGGTGATCTTGGCCTTGTAGATGCTGGCGATCTCCCGCAGCTCGCTGCGGTTGTGCACATCGGATGCCACCTTGAGCAGCAGCAGCTCCCGTTCCAGAGCGTTGTCGCCGTCCAGCACAAAGACCTGACGGGTCACTTCCAGGCGCTCGGTCTGCAGGATGAGCTGGTTCAGGGCCTTTTCATCGCTGGTAATGGTCACGGTAATGCGGCTGACTGCCGGGTCGTTGGTGGCGGACACCGTCAGGCTGTCGATGTTAAAGCCGCGGCGGCAGAACAGGTTGGACACCCGGGCCAGAACGCCGCTTTGGTTGTCCACCAGCAGGCTGATGACCCTGCGCTTTTGGGATTCCATGTTGCTGTGTCCTCCTTATTCCATGATGATATCGTTGATGTCGCCGCCGCCGGGGATCATGGGCAGGACCTTTTCGTCCTTGTCAATGATGCACTCGATCCAGGTGGGGCCTTTCTGCTTGAGGGCATCTGCAAAGGCGGCCTGGAACTCCGGCAGGTTGTGGCAGCGGTAGCCCTTCAGGCCAAAGCCCTCGGCCAGCTTGACAAAGTCCGTTTTGCGGTGGGGATCGGTCTGGCTGTAGCGCTTGCCGTAGAAGGTGGTCTGCCACTGGCGCACCATGCCCAGCACCGAGTTGTTGAAGATGACCGTGATGATGGGCAGCTCGTAGCTCACGGCGGTGCAGGCTTCGTTCAGGTTCATGTGGAAGGAGCCGTCACCGGTGAACATGACCACCCGCTGGTCCCGGCCCAGAGCCATCTGGGCGCCAATGGCGGCACCGTAGCCAAAGCCCATGGTGCCCAGGCCGCCGCTGGTGATAAAGCCGCGGCTCTTGGCGTGGCGCAGGTACTGGGCCGCCCACATCTGGTGCTGGCCCACATCGGTCACGTACACGGCCTCGGGGCCGCACTGGTTGCACACCTCACCAATGACCTGGTGGGGCATCAGGCGGGTGGGGTCAGACACAGGGTGGTAATCCTGGGCCTGCCACTCGTGGATCAGCTTCATCCAGTCGGGGTGCTTGGTTTCCTTGATCTGGGGCAGCATGGCGTTGAGCACATAGGCCGCATCGCCCACGATGGACAAATCCACCTCCACATTCTTGCCCAGCTCACTGGGGTCGATGTCGATCTGGATGATGGTGGCGTTCTTGGCAAAGGTCTTGGGGTTCAGGGCCACACGGTCCGAGAAGCGGGTGCCCACCGCGATCAGCACATCGCAGTCGGCCACAGCCCGGTTGGAGGTGTAGCAGCCGTGCATGCCCAGCATTCCAATGTTCATGGGGTCGCCGTAAGGCACCACACCGGCCGCCATCAGGGTGTAGGTAGCAGGGATCTCTGCCTTGTGCAGCAGGTCCCGCAGGGGCTGGCAGCTGGCTGCGCTGCGCACGCCGCCGCCAAAGTACACCAGCGGACGCTGGGCAGCATTGATGATCTCGGCAGCCCACTGCACCTGCTCGGCATCATAGGTGGTCACGGTGCGGATGGGTTCCGGCTGCTTGGGGGTGAACTCGCAGACAGCTGCGGTCACATCCTTGGGGATGTCCACCAGCACCGGGCCTTTGCGGCCGCTCTGCGCAATGCGGAAGGCCGCCCGCATGGTGTCGGCCAGGTCCTCGACCCGGCGCACCGTAAAATTGTGCTTGGTAACGGGCATCGTGATGCCCTCAATGTAGGCTTCCTGGAAGCTGTCCTTGCCAATGCCGGGGGTGGCCACGTTGCCGGTAAAGGCCACCATGGGCACCGAGTCCATGTAGGCCGTGGCAATGCCGGTGACCAGGTTGGTGGCACCCGGGCCGCTGGTGGCCAGCACCACGCCGGTGCGGCCGGTGGCGCGGGCATAGCCGTCCGCCGCATGGGCTGCGCCCTGCTCGTGGGCGGTGAGCACATGGGTGATGCGGTCGGCATTTTTATACAGCTCATCGTAAAGGTTCAGCACAGCACCGCCGGGGTAGCCAAAAAGGGTATCCACGCCCTGCTCGCAAAGGACCTCCACAAAAATCTGAGAACCGTTCAACTGCATGGTGAGTTTCTCCTGTTTCCTAATCCTTCTATCCATCACACGACTATTGCAAAGACACTTTAGAACACCTTAAAACAAAAGGCCTTCGTCCCCTGCAAATCAAGAGACAAAGACCTTGGAATTCAAGTTCTCTGCGGTACCACTCTCGTTGGCGTGCCGCGCACGCCCCCTCACGGACTTCCAGCAAAGTCCTGCACTGTAACGGCTGCAACCGGCGCTGCTTACAGGGGCCTTGCACCAAGGCCCGTTCAACAGGCTGCTCCGGGACGACTTCCCTCACGAAACACTTTCTGCCTTGCACCGCCCGGCAGCTCTCTGAACAGTGGGGATCGTGTGGTACTTTTTCCCATCCGCGCATTTGTTGATGTAAATTATACTATAAATCGGGCCTTTGTCAATCGACAATTTGTAACCTGAATCGCTCCAAACATGAAGGGATTTAAACACTCCTGCGTTCCTCTTGCGCTGCG
Source organism: Bacteroides sp. CAG:545 (assembly GCA_963646665.1). Lineage (GTDB taxonomy): Bacteria > Bacillota > Clostridia > Oscillospirales > Ruminococcaceae > Faecalibacterium. Next base: position 1,866 of record CAVIXY010000067.1, on the reverse strand, counting down.
GCCAAAAGCGCTGTATACTTCTGATATGTGCGTGCGCACGACAAAGAAGGATCGGATCGAGGATAAAAAGGATGAAATTGAGAGAATGGAATGCCCGGCTGCACGGGCTTGTGATCTTCCGCGCCCTGCTGGCAGACCCTGTGGTGGCAGAATTTGCCGCCCTGGCCGACTGCATGAGTGCCGGTGCGCCCGGCACCGCCGTGTGCAATGCTGCGGCCCGGTTTGAAAGTGCACTGTTTGAGCACACCACCAACTGGGGCGAATACCTCAGCGCCGCCGTGCTGGAAGCCGAGACCGTGTGCGTGCGGCAGGCCGCTGCCGGTTCCCTGCCCCCGGTGCTGCAGACGGCTCTGGACAGCGAGCTGGCATTTCTGCAGCAGCTATGCGGCCTGACGCTGGACGAGCTGCTGACTTCCGGCGGGTTCATGGCCCAAAGCCCGGACTACAGCTTCCTGCCCCGATGGGAAACTTCCACCATCGACCTGCCCGCCGCCTATGCCCAGCGCATGAGCGAGGTAGGCAGAAAGGGCTACGGCATGTTTGCCAAGCACCATGTGTTCACGGTGGAGAACGGCCAGCTGGTGCCGGTAAAGTACCCGGACCCCCAGCGCCTGGACGAGCTGCCGGGCTACGAGAAGGAACGGGAAAAGGTGATTGCCAACACCCTCGCCCTGCTGGCCGGAATGCCCGCCAACAATGTGCTGCTGTACGGCGATGCCGGCACCGGCAAATCCAGTGCCGTGAAGGCCATTGCCAACGAATTTGCCCCCGAGGGCCTGCGGCTGGTGGAAGTGAAAAAGAACCAGCTCTATCAGATCCCGGATCTGATGGACCGGCTGGCGGCCAACCCCCTCAAGTTTATCCTGTTCATTGATGACCTGAGCTTTACCGCCAATGACGACAACTTTGCCGCCCTCAAGGCCATTCTGGAGGGCAGCGTGGGCGGCCGCGCCAAGAACATTGCGGTGTACGCCACCTCCAACCGCCGCCACCTGATCAAGGAGACCCTGACCGACCGCACCGGAGACGACATCCACGAAGCCGACACCCGCCAGGAGCTGATGAGCCTTTCGGCCCGGTTCGGCCTGACGGTGACCTTCCAGCGGCCGGAAAAGGCCCGGTTCGAGACCATTCTGGCCGAGCTGGCCAAGCAGCACCACATTGACATGCCCATGGACCAGCTGCTGGTCAAGGCCGAGGCTTTTGCCATCCGCGCCGGCGGCCGCAGCCCCCGTGTGGCCAAGCAGTTCATTGAGCAGTGCGAAGCAGGCGTGCAGAAGTAAACCATTTTAATAGCCTCCGCTTCGCTCTGGCTATTTTCAGCGGAATTATTATTTTTAAGATCACAACCCCGGAACGACTGTAGAACTTGTCGGGGCAAGGCCCCTCCATCTTGCTAATGCAAGACCGTTCTGCTGCTTGAAAGCCCCACTGGGGCTTTCATTGCTGTGCAACCGCAGTCGTTCCGGGGTTGCTTTTTCACGAAATGGGGCCGCAGCGGAAAACATCATTTCATCACTTGACCGGGCCTGCGGGCCGGGAGTTTCTCTGAGGACCGTCCGCTGGGGTGGGACCCTGTTGCCGTCAGGCAATAGGGCGGGCGATGGAATGACCTGCAACAACTGCGACTGCGGCCAATGGCCGAAGCAAGGAGCAGCTGTTGGGGCAGCGGCCAGCAAGACGCAAGCGAGAGCGAAGCGGATGCTGGGAGCCGCAACCCGGATTTCGTGTCCGAGGCTCGCAGGCCCTGGCAGCACGCATTCCGAAACAAATTAGTTTGTCGTTATTTTAACAACAAAGCCCCTGTCAAATTGAACCGGTCCGTAAAAAGTAGACAATAGACAAAAAGCCTCCCCGTGTAGGATA
>CAVIXY010000066.1:0-12914 GCA_963646665.1 Bacteroides sp. CAG:545 | reverse complement strand
GAAAAGCTGAACCGCCGCAAGATCCCGGTGGTGTCCGGCCACCCCTGGGACGGCGTGCCCGCCCCGGTGCGCCCGGAGCCGCCCGTGCGCGGCAAAAAGCCCAAGACTGCACCCGAACAGGCCGGGCAGCAGCCGGAAAAGCAGGCAAAGCCCGCCAAGGCCGCCCCTGCAAAGCCTGAACAAAAGGCAGCTGCTGCGCCCAGAGCGCAGGCAAAGCCGCCTGTAACACTGGAAAACGAGGAACGAACCATGGATGATTCCAAGCGTACTTCCGGCGGACGCAGCAATGACCGCCGCTCCAATAACAACAACCGCTCCCGCCGGGAGCAGAATGCCCCGGCCCGCGGCAGCAATGCCCAGCCCAAGTTTGACCCCCACTTTGTAAGCGCCCCGGAGGCAACGCCCCTGCGCCCGGCCAAAAAAGCTTCGGCACAGCCCGCTGCCCCGGCCATCAAGTCGGCACAGAACGCCCCGGCCGCCCAGAGCAATGCAGCCCAGGGCCGCAGCCGCAGCGCCCGCAACGACCGCCGCGCCAACGGCAGCCCGGACAACAATGCCCGGAACGCGCAACCTCAGAACAATGGCCGTGCGGACCGCCGCCCCGGCCCCCAGCGCCCGGTTCAGCCGGCCCGCACCCCCAAGGCAGAGCCTGCCCGCCGGGGCCGCGCATCCGCTGCCAGAGATGAGGACCCGGGCCTGCTGCTGATCAGCCGCCGCCCGCCGCAGCAGAAGTTCACGAACTTTGAAGAGTATATGAGCGCCCACGGCGGTGCCACGGCCCCCATTGAGGACCACAGTGACGAAGTATGAGCACAGAACGATTTGCGCCCTGGCAGTGCCCGCTGTGCGGCGCGCCGCTGGCAGGGGATGTGACTCTGAAATGCGCCAAAAACCATGCGTTTGACCGCGCAAAAGAGGGCTATTGGCATCTTTTGCCGGTGCAGAGTATGCGCACCAAGGCTCCCGGCGACAGCAAGGAGATGGTGGCGGCCCGCCGCGCCTTCCTGAATGCCGGATACTACGGCATCTTCGGGCAGGCGGCAGGGGAGCTGTGCCTGCAGTACGGCCAGCCCGCTGCCCCGGGGGCAGCCCTGCACCTGCTGGATGCAGGCTGCGGCGAGGGCTGGTACGACCGCTGCATTGCCCAGCAGGCAGCCGCTGCCGGGCAGCCGCTGCAGCTGGCCGGGTTCGACATTGCCAAGCCCGCTGTACGGCTGGCCGCCAGGGCCCTGCCCACGGCAAAATACGCGGTGGCTTCCAGCTTCAGCCAGCCGGTGCGCACCGGCTGGGCCGATGTGCTGCTGAACTGCTTTTCGCCCTTTGCGCAGGAGGAATTCCTGCGGGTGCTGCGCCCGGGCGGCCGCATGATCTATGTGGTGCCCGGTGCCGAGCACCTGTATCAGATGAAGGCCGTGCTCTACGACACGCCCTACAAGAACCCGGTGCAGGAGATCGCCTACCCGGGCTTCCGGGCCATCGGGGAGCGGGAGGTGTGCGGCACCATCACGGTGCCCCACGACCAGCTGGAAGCACTGTTCGCCATGACCCCCTACTACTGGAAAACGCCCCGGGACGGCGCAGCCCGCCTGGCCGCTCTGCCCGAGCTGACCACGGACATTGCGTTCCGGTTCCTGGTGTTTGAAAAGTTGTAAGAATACAGAAAAACGCCCTCGGCGCAACCGAGGGCGTTTTTCTGTATTGCTTATGCGTGATATTCCATCCATTTGCCCTTCCAGGCGTACAGCGCCATCAGCACGGCACCCAGGCCCCAGCTGACCGGATACAGGATGAAGATGCCGTCAATGGTGGAAAAGGCGGGCAGCACCCACTGAATCCACACAATGCGGAACAGGCACAGCGACACAAGCAGCACCACCATGGGCGGCACGCTGGCACCGGTGCCGCGCACCGCGCCCGCCAGCCCGTGCAGGATGCTCAGCAGCCAGTAGAACGGGCAGAACCAGTGCATGGCCGCCTTGCCAAAGGCCACCACGGCTTCCTCGCTGGTAAACAGGTGCATGATGGCATCCTGCCCCCACAGCAGCAGAATGCCGGTGGCAATGGTGTACACCAGCCCCATGCCCAGGGTGACCCAGGTGCCCTTTTTCACCCGGTCCATGCGGCCTGCGCCGTAGTTCTGGCCCACAAAGGTGGTGGCTGCCATGCTGATGCTGCTCACCGGCAGAATGTTGAAGCCGTCAATTTTCATGTAAGCGGCAAAACCGGCCATGGCGGCGGCACCGTAGCTGTTCACGCTGGCCTGCACCAGCACGTTGGAAAACGAAATGACCATGTTCTGGATGCCGGTGGGCAGGCCCACCCGGATGATGCGGGCCGCCATTTTTTTGTGCAGGCGGATCTGGCGCAGGGTCACGCGGTAGTCATCGTCTACCTGCATCAAAAAGCGCAGGCTCAGCACGCAGGACACCAGCTGGCTGATATCGGTGGCAATGGCCGCCCCGGCCACGCCCATCTTCAGCCCCACAATGAACACCAGGTCCAGCACGATGTTGGTCACGGACGCCCAGGCCAGGTAGATCAGGGAGCGGCGGGAGTTGCCGGCCGCGTTCAGGATGCCGGCGGCCATATTGTACACCACGCTGAACAGCACGCCGCCAAAGTAGATGCGAATATAGGTCACGGCATCGCCCAGCACCTCGGCGGGGGTGTTCATGGCCACCAGCAGTGCCCGCCCGCAGGCAATGCCGCCAATGGTCAGCACCAGGCCCATGACCACCGCAATGGCCAGGGAGGTGTGCACGGCCAGCTGGGCTTCTTTGCGGTCTTTGGCCCCCAGAAACTGGGCCACCACCACACCGGCACCCACGGCCACACCCTGGCTGAAGCCGATGAGCAGGTAAATGGGCGAACCGCTGGAACCCACAGCGGCCAGGGCATTGGCACCTACAAAGTTGCCCACAATGATGCTATCGGCGGTGTTGTACATCTGCTGCAGCAGATTGCCGAGGATCAGCGGCACCGCGAACAGCAGAATGCTTTTGGCAATGCTGCCCTCGGTCATCAGATTATTTTTGGATGGTTTTTCAACAGCAGCTGCCACGAAAAAGCTCCTTTCCATATCACGAAAAATTTCCATACCTCTCAGCATAACACAAAACCGGACAGGATACAAGCATGGAATAACGGTCGAGTGTGCCGGTAATTTCTCTTCGGACACGAATCGGGCCATTCCATCGCCCGCCCTATTGCCCTACGGGCAACAGGGTCCCACCCCAGCGGACGGTCCTCAGAGAAACTCCCGGCACACCAGCCAAAGATCATTTGCTTAGGAAACGATCTGCTGTCCTGCCGGGGAAATGCAAAAACACACCGCTGCCCCCGCACGCCGGGCGGATAGGTTCCCGGCACGCAGGGGCAGCGGTGCTGTATCAGGATTGAGAGATAGCGTTAGTGTTTTTCACCTTTGGGCAGCAGCTTGGCACGCTCCAGGGCCGGGCGCAGGGCCAGGTACAGGATCACAGCGCACACGGTGGAAGCAATGCTGTTTACAAAGGTGACGCCGCCGGCGATCTTGGTCAGCGCCTGGGCCACGGTGTATTCCTGGCCAAAGATGTACACATTGCGGAAGTAGCCAAGGAACGGGTCGGTGAACACGTTCAGCAGCAGGCCGGAACCGGCGGCCACGATCACCTTGACCAGGTAGCCGGCGCTGTGCTTGTCCAGATCGCGCAGCTTGAAGGCCTTGTGTGCCACGGCACCGCAGGTGATGCCGATGATGAACTTGAGCACAAAGGTGGTAACGGCATAGCCCGGGTCACCGGCCAGAATGTCGGCCAGGGCCAGACCGATGGCACCGGCCAGGCCGCCGGATACGCCGTCCAGCAGCAGGGCGGTCAGGGCCGTAAAGGTGTTGCCCAGGTGGAACGAGGAACCGCCGTAGAACGGCACCCGGAAGAACAGGTAGGCCACCAGGCTCAGCGCAGCCATTACGCCGGTGAGCGCCAGCTCCTTGGTGGTAAAGGTGCGCTTGTACAGCACGCTGCCAAATACAATGGCGATGACAACGACTGCCAGCAGCAGCCACATTGCGGTAGTAGACATGATAACTTTCCCTCCAAATTTTTGGCTGCACAAGCACCCCGGCAGGGCCTTTTCCGCCTGGCAGACACAGTTCCCGGCAAAAACCAACCAAACTACTTGACATTTGGGTGTCTGGCGGGTATGCTCCTATTATACGCAGAACTGACCCTATGAAAATACCCAGAATATATCTTTTTTATAGGGTCAGTTTGGCACGGTGGCCAAAAAGGAGGGGCAGTTTATGGTTCATTTGACCACAGCACTGGATGCGGCTTCCGGGGTGCCGCTGTACGAGCAGCTGTACCGCAGCCTGGCCGAAGAGATGCGCAGCGGCGGGCTGGCCGCCGGCACCCGGATGCCCGGCAAGCGGCGGCTGGCGGCGGAACTGTCGGTGTCGGTGAACACGGTGGATGCGGCCTATCAGATGCTGGCCGCCGAGGGGTACCTGGTGGCCCGGGAGCGCAGCGGCTTTTATGTAGAGGAATATCTGGCTCTGCCGCAGCAGAGCGCAGCACCGCCGGCACCGCAGCCGCCTCAGCCCGCGCCGCTGCCGGTGCGGTACGACCTTTCCACCCGGGGAGTGGACCCGGGGCTGTTCCCGTTCCGCACCTGGGCGCGGCTGCAGAAGGAGCTGCTGTATTCTTCACCGGAGCTGCTCACCCACGGGGATGCCCAGGGCGATGCGGCCCTGCGGCAGGCCCTGGCGGAGTACCTGGCCGAGTACCGCGGCGTGCAGTGCACCCCGCAGCAGATCGTAGTGGGAGCCGGACTGGAATATCTGCTGGGGCTGCTGGCCCCGCTGCTGCCCGGCCCGGCGGCAGTGGAGACCCCCGGCTACCCCCGCGCACTGCAGGTGCTGCAGAACAACGGGGTGCGCTGCTGCTGCCTGCCTGTGGACGCGGACGGCCTGTCGGTGCAGGCGCTGGACCGCTCGGACGCGGCGGTGTGCTATGTAACACCCAGCCACCAGTTCCCCACCGGGGTGACCATGCCGGCGGGCCGCCGGGCAGAGCTGCTGCACTGGGCCGCCCGCCGTCCCGGCCAGCGCTACATCATTGAGGACGACTACGACTCGGAGTTCCGGTTTGACACCCGCCCGCTGCCCAGTCTGCAGGGCATGGCGGGGGCGGACGGGCCGGTGGTGTACCTGTCCACCTGCTCCCGCAGCCTGGCCCCCAGCATCCGCATTGCCTACATGGTGCTGCCGGAACATCTGCTGCCTGCCTGGCGCACCAAGTACCGGCTGTATTCCAGCACGGTGAGCCGCTTTGAGCAGCAGACCCTGGCGCGCTTTATCACGGAAGGGTATTTTACCCGGCATCTGGCCCGGGAGCGGGTGGCCTACAAAGCCCGGCGGGACGCCCTGACTGCTGCGCTGCGCCAGGCCTTTGCACCGGAAGAGCTGATCCTTGCAGGCCTGCACACGGGGCTGCATCTGCTGGCAAAGCTGCCGGATGCCCCGCCGGACGCTGCCCTGCGCCGTGCGGCAGAGCAGCAGGGAGTGCGGCTGAGCCTGCTGGGAGACTACGACCTGACCGGTGCGCCGCAGCCGGTTTCCGGCACCCTGGTGCTGGGTTACGGCTCCCTGCGGGACGAGGCCTGCTCTTCAGTGGGAGAAACGTTGAAAAAGGTCTGCATGGCCGCGCGGGAAGCATCCGTAACGGTGTAACGCCCGGCAGCGGCGTCCCATGCGCCGGGCAGGGCCTGGGCCTCCACCACGGCGCTGTTGTTGGCCAGAAACTCCAGCGTGCGCTCCAGCGCGGTGTAGTCCAGAGCGGTCAGGTCGGTGAGCAGGGCAGAGCTGACCCCGCGCAGGGCATCCGGCAGGGTGGCGGGCAGCAGGTCCAGATTCTGCCGGAAAAATGCATCCCATACCGCACCCCGGGCAGCGGCCCGGTGGGCGGGCGGCACGGTGCCGTCTGCGTCCAGTGCGGTGAGCAGAGCGTGGGCATCGGCGGCGGAAATGCCCTGCACCGCCCCGGTGCGGCCATACCGGGCCAGTTCCGCCTCGGTCATGGCACCCGAAAGCCCCACCCGCACCGGCCCATACCGGGCAGCAAGCTGTTCCAGAACGGGTGCAGAGAGGGCCAGATAGCGGGTGTCCTCCGGCAGGGCAAGGGTCTCGGTGAGCGCTTCACGGCAGCGGGCCGGGCCGGCGGCCGCATAGCACTGCGCCAGCGCGGCGGGCTGCTCGGCAAAGGTGACCGAAAGCTCTGCGGGCAGAACCAGCAGGTGCAGCAGGTTCTGTTCGGCGTTCAGGTAAAGCAGCACAAAGCCCGGCTGGTCGCCTGCCGTGCACAGCAGCAGGGTCAGGCGGTCGGTGGTCTGGGGCAGCTGCACCGGAATGCTCCGCTCGCTCCGGGCGGCCTGCCGCAGCTGGGTGCGCAGCTGCTGGCGGGACAGCAGCACCGTACCGCCCACCAGCGGCAGCAGCACCAGAAGTGCGGCCCCCAGCGCCGCCCAGAATGGGTTCCACCCTTTGTGCCTGTTGTGCACACTGCATCCCTGCCTTTCGGGCAGAGTGTGGGCCGGAAAGGGTCGGCCTATGCACACAGGGCACCGAAAAAGTCATACCAAAACAAAATTCAGCTCCCGGCATCAAAGATGAAACCTGCGCATACGGTAGCAGCAGGGGCTTGCATCGCCGGGCAAAATATGGTATAGTCTTTCTATCGCGCACAACTGTGCACGGTAAACAAACTGAAACGATGTGCGGCGGCCCTTGCGCCCCGCACTCTGGAGAAACCCGCACAAGGCGGGTGCCGAAGGTGGAAGGCCGCAGCAAGGCGGCCGAGTCTCTCAGGCAAAAGGACAGAGCATCGTCTGCGGTGCACCGGCTGGGGAAAGTGCCGGTGCGCGGAATGCAAGTGCTGTTTTTTGCGGGCAGAGCCTTTGGCGGGTTCTGCCCGTTTTTTGTTGGATACGAGGGGGAAAGCGGCATGGTGGAGATCATTACGAACGTCAACAATGCAGTCAACGGGGTGGTGTGGGGGCCGTTCGGCCTGGCGCTGCTGTTCTGCACGGGCCTGTGGATGAGCGCCCGCACCGGCTTTTTCCAGTTCCGGCGCATGGGCTACTGGCTCAAGCATACCATCGGAGCCATTTTTACCAATAAGGATATCACCGCCCACACCAGCAAAGAGGATATGGCCATCAGCCAGTTCCAGAGCATGTGCACGGCGCTGGCGGGCACCATCGGCACCGGCAACATCGTGGGTGTGGCCACAGCCATTGTTTCCGGCGGCCCGGGAGCCATCTTCTGGATGTGGGTCATGGCCCTGCTTGGCATGATGACCAGCTTTGCCGAAAACGTGCTGGGCGTGTACTACCGCCGCAAAAACGAAAAAGGCGAGTGGAACGGCGGCGCCATGTACTACCTGACCGATGGCCTGGGGGCAAAAAAGGGCTGCAGGCAGCTGGGCAAGGTGCTGGCGGTGCTGTTTGCCTGCTTCTGCATTCTGGCAAGCTTCGGTATTGGCAACATGAGCCAGATCAACTCCATTGCGGGCAACATGAACGCGGCCTTTGGCGTGCCGAACCTTGTGACCGGTCTGGCCCTGATGGTGGTCACGGCGCTGATCGTCATCGGCGGCCTGAAGCGGGTGGCGGCGGTTACCGAAAAGCTGGTGCCCCTCATGGCGCTGTTCTACATCGCAGGCGCACTGGTCATTGTGGTGGTGCATGCGGGCAATATCCCGGCGGCGCTGGCGGCTATCTTCAAGGGGGCCTTCAACCTGAACGCAGCCGGCGGCGGTGCACTGGGTTATGGCATCAGCCAGACCATTACCTGGGGCTTCAAGCGCGGTGCCTTTTCCAACGAGGCCGGCCTTGGCTCGGCTGTCATGGTCAACTCGGCTTCCAACGTCAAGGAGCCGGTGCACCAGGGCATGTGGGGCGTGTTTGAGGTGTTCGCGGATACCATTGTGGTCTGCACCCTGACGGCGCTGGTCATTCTGACCACCGGCGTGGTGGACCTGCAGACGGGTGCTGTGCTGGCCGGTGTGCAGGACAATGCCCTGGTGGGCCAGGCCTTTACCGCCGCTTTTGGCAGCTTTGGCCCCAAGTTCATTGCCATTTCCATTCTGCTGTTTGCCTACTCCACCACCCTGGGCTGGAGCCACTACGGCACCAAAGCCGTGGAATACCTGTTTGGCACCACCGGCAGCCGCATTTACAAGGTAGTGTTTGTGTGCATGACGGTGGTGGGGGCCACCATGAAGCTGGGCCTTGCATGGGACCTGTCCGACACCTTCAACGGCCTGATGATGATTCCCAACCTGATCGGCGTGCTGGCGCTGTCCGGCACGGTGGTGGCCATTACCAAAAACTACTTTGCCCGCCGCGTGCGCGGAGAGAACATCGAACCCATGTGGTCTGCCTTTGAGGAGTACCAAAAAGAAGAGGAAGCCGAGGCTGCGGCGGAGCAGGCCGGGCAATAACCGAATAGTAAAACACAAGCCGGAGCGGTACGCTCCGGCTTGTGTTTTTACTCAGCGTTTCTTTTTCGGGTGTGGGGCGGGGCGCTGCAGGCTGGCGGCACTGCGCCCGGCGGCCAGGCCGCTGCCAAAGGCCCAGTGCAGGTTGTAGCCGCCGCAGCGGCCGGTGCAGTCCAGCGTTTCGCCCACAAAGTAAAGGCCCGGGCAGCCCTTGAACTGGAAATCCGGTTCCAGTTCGGTCAGGGCCAGGCCGCCGCCGGTGACCTGCGCCTGCTTCCAGCCGCAGGGGGTCAGGCCCTCAAAGCGCCAGTGCTTGGCGGTGCGGGCCAGGGCCTGCCACTGCGGTGCGGCCAGGCGGTGCACATCGGTGTCCGGCAGGGCGGCAGCCCGCCACAGGGCGCGGCCAAGCTTTGCATTCAGCAGGCCCAGCCAGAAATCTGCCGGGGCAGACCCGGGCAGCAGCGGCACCCGGGCGGCAAACAGCGCGGCAAGCTCCGGCTCGGATACTTCCGGGAAGAGATCCAACTCCACGGCGGGGTGCTTCACGGCGGGGGTCAGCCAGCGGGTCAGGTCCATGATGCAAATGCCGGACAGGCCGTAGTCGGTAAACTGCACCTCGCCCCGGTCCTCGGCCAGAAGAGTGCGGCCGTCCCACAGGGCGGTGCGGGCCTTGGCCCGGATGCCGGCCAGCGATTTGTCGGGCTTGGCGCACTGCAGGGCCGTCAGGCAGGGGTAGAGCGGGGCCAGCGCACCGCCGCATTGGGCGGCAAACCGCGGGCCAAAGCCATCGGTGCCAAACTGCGGCCCGGCGCTGCCGCCCAGCGCGCAGATCACGGCATCGGCCCGCAGGCTCTCGTCTGCGCCGTCTGCATTGGCAAACAGCACCACATAGCCGCCCCGGCTCTGGCTCAGGGTCTGCACGGTGCAGCCGGTGCGCAGGGTCACGCCGCAGCGGGCCAGGTGGTGTTCCAGCAGGGCCAGTACGTCTGCCGCCTGGTTGGAGTACGGGTACACCCGGCCCGTTTCATCGGTGCGGGTGTAAAGGCCCAGCTGCCGGAACCAGCCCAGCGGGTCGGCGGCGTTCACGGTGTGCAGCAGCCGGTCCAGCGCCGGGCGGTCAGAAGAGGAATAGCCCTCCGGGGCAAGGGTTTCGTTGTCCAGGTTGCAGCGGCCGTTGCCGGTGGCCAGCAGCTTTTTGCCCACCCGGGGGCTGCGCTCCAGCACCGTGATGCGGGCAGCGGGGTCGGCCTGGGCTGCGGCCAGCGCGGCAGCCAGACCGGCTGCGCCGCCGCCCAGAATGAGGATGTTTGCCATGAAGAGCCTGCCTTTCTTTGCGGGTTATGGCGGGTTTACTGCAGAAAAATTTCGGCGGGTTCCGGGCGGCTGTACAGGTAGCCTTGGGCGTAAAAGCAGCCAAGGTCCCGCAGCATCCGGGCCTGATCCGGGGTCTCCACGCCCTCGGCCAGCACGCCGATGTCCAGCGCATGGGCCAGCTGGATGATGCAGCGGATGACGGCGGCGTGGCGCGGATTTTTTAGGGTGGAGAGCAAAAACTGCCGGTCCAGCTTGATGGTGTCCACGGGCAGCTCGGTGAGCATGGCCAGCGAGGACTCGCCCACGCCGAAATCGTCCATTTCAATGGGGAACCCGTGCTCCCGCAGGCGGGTGAGCACCTCAGAGAGCTGGGCCGAATCCTTGGCGTAGGCGCGCTCCAGAATTTCCAGCCGCAGAAGGTGGGGCGGCAGGCTGTATTTGCGCAGCAGCCCCTGCAGCACGTCCAGCAGGTCCGGCTGGTAAAAGTCGCTGCGGGCTACGTTGACCGAGATTGGCAGGTCCGGCAGGCCCAGGGCGCGGCGCTGCTGCAATATTTTGCAGGCCTGCTCCCAGACGTACTGGTCCACCGCGTAGATGGAGCCGGTCTGCTCCAGCAGGGGGATGAACTGCATGGGCGGAATGCAGCCCATTTCCGGGTGGAACCAGCGCACCAGCGCCTCAAAGCCGGCCACCCTGCCGGAGGCCAGCTGGACCTTGGGCTGCAGGTAGAGCTGCAGCTGCTGCCGCTGCATGGCGTCCTGAATGCTGTCCAGGATCTTGTGCTGCAGCAGCAGTTCGTGGTGCAGGGTCTCGTTGTAAAAGGCAATGTCCGAGCCGCTGGTGCTGTGCAGGGTGTCCGTGGCCAGGCGGGCGCGGTCACACATTTCTTCCGGGGTAACGTCTGCGGCGGCAATGCAGCCACCGATGCGGCAGTGCAGCCGCACCGGCAGCGGGTAATGAGCCAGAAACACCCGGGTCTGTTCCAGCACCACCCGGTCGAACCGCAGGGCGGCCGGGGTGAACACCAAAAACGTGTTGCCGGACGCCCGGGCAAACACGCCCTGGCCGCTGGCGTCCAGCCCGGCCAGCAGCAGGGCGTAATCCTGCAGCAGGCGGTCGCCTGCCGGGCGGCCAAAGATCTCGTTGACCAGCTTGAAGGGCTTCAGGTCCACCACCAGCAGTTCAAAGGCTTCGGTAGGGGCGGCGGCCATGGCCTCCCTGGCCCTGCGCTGCAGGGCGGCGGCGCACAGCAGGGTGGTCAGGTCGTCCTGTTCCAGCAGGGAGATCAGGTTGTTGGCGTCCCGCACCTCGGCCAGGGCCTGGCGGTACTGCATGTTGCTTTTTACCAGTGCGCGCTGGGAGTTTACCAGCTGGTTGTTCATGCGCTGGATGTCGGTGTATTCGTCATGATATTCCTGAAAGGCTTCCCCGGCCCAGGAGGCACAGCGCTCGTACATGCGGCCAAAGTCCACAAAATCGGCTTCGTTTTCCACCCGGGCCAGTACAGCCAGCCGGTGGCTGGGGTAGGCGCTGAGCAGGGCCGGCACGCTCTGGCCATCCCGCAGCGGCAGCACAACAAAGCGCCGGTCCTGCCCGTCAAACAGGGCCGGATCGGTGAGCACAGCCGGGTCTGCCAGCCAGTCCAGCAGGCTGGCGCCCGCCGCAAGGGGCTGGTCTGCAGGCAGGTGCAGCGGCTTTTGAATGTTCCATTGTGGGTCGCAGAGAAAAATAGCGTAGTCTTTCATAGCGGTGATCCATCCTGGTTCAGGCAAGCAGGGTGTTGGCGGTTTGCAGCAGCTCCCGGGCGTCCCGGGTGTAAAGGTCGATGGGCCAGTGCTTCCAGATGCTGTGGGTCAGCTCAAAGGCGCGGCCGCCCACGGCCACAAGACACTGGGGGAATTTCTGCTTGATGGCGGCGGCAAGGTCGCGGCAGGCCAGCAGATGCTGCGGCATGGTGACCGAAAGGGCCACCAGGTCCGGCCTGCTTTCCTGCACGGCATCCAGCACTGCCTCCGGGGGCACGGCGGCACCCAGGTAGATGCTGTCCCAGCCGTCATGCTCAAACAGGTCGGCCACCATGCGTGCGCCCATCTCGTGCAGCTCGGTGCCGGGGCAGGCACACAGAATGGTGCGGCTGCGGCGCTTGCCGTCAAACAGGGTGGGGTAGAACTGGGCCATGGCCATCTGGGTGACCGAGGTGCAGTAGTGCTCGGTGTCCACGGTAATGGCTGCGGTGTGCCACAGCTCGCCCACCCGGCGCATACTCTCGGCCAGAATTTCCACGTACACATCGTTCAGGGGGATGCCATCGGCCAGGAACTGCCGCACCAAAAACAGGGCCTGGCGGCTGTCTTTGCGCAGCAGGCAGTCCATGTAGCGGGAGATCTGCGGTTCGTAGCGGGAAGGCGCAAAGTGCGGCTCCGTGTCCGGGGCGGCGGCAGCCGCGTGGACGTTTTCCACGGCACAGTCCAGCAGCGCCAGCATCCGGGGCTTGTGCTCCGGCGGGATCAGCTGCTGCACGGCATAGCGCAGGGATTCCAGATGCTCCACCACGTATTGCTCGGTCTGCTGAGGGGTCTGGCGGCCCTTGAGCACCGACAGCATCAGCCGGTACAGCCAGCGTGCGTAATCGGCCATGATCTTGTCGTCCTGCAGCAGGCAGGCCGTGTACAGAAAATCGGCGTTGTAGCGGGTGTCGCGGTAGATGATGTGCTCCACGCGGGGGCTGAGGGCGGCATAATAGTCCGGGCTGCATTGACATTCGTGGTGGAATGCGGCGTCAACAAAATCCTGAAAACCGGCCTCGTATTCGCTCCACAAAAGGCTCATGGGAAAAATAGCACCTTCCTGTAAAAAATCTTTGCTACGTATTATTATAACGTGTAGGGCAGAGCATTTCAATATGGCTTTTTCCACAATCTGGGAACAGGCTCTGCGCGGGAAAAATGTTTTATAGCATAAGCCCCGTGCTTGTGTACGAAAAAGGCGGCAGAGAAGCCTGCGCGCAAAGGTGCCGGTATAAATTCCCCCGATTGACAGATACTAGAGATATCGCCAATTGCAAGGAAGCACCCGCAAGGAGGAAATGCAGATGAAAGCAACCGGAATCGTTCGCCGCATTGA
>CAVIXY010000065.1:0-13144 GCA_963646665.1 Bacteroides sp. CAG:545 | reverse complement strand
GAGCACCAGCCTGTCACGCTGGGGGTCGTCGGTTCGAGCCCGATCCGGGTCGCTTCGTCGGAATGTCAGACGTTTGTCTGGCGGTCTTACAAGTAAGACCGCCGTAACAAACACTGAAATTCCTCCTCTTCCCCACAAACCTTTGCTTCGCAAATCTTTGCGGGGGCCCCGTTTGAAACAAGAACGGGAGGGTGCAGGGATAAATGCACCGAATATGCGGCCGTAGCTCATCTGGTAGAGCGCCACCTTGCCAAGGTGGAGGTAGCGAGTTCGAGCCTCGTCGGCCGCTCCATTGGAGTGGTATTCATCACTCCCTATATGGTGACGTGGCCAAGTGGTAAGGCAAGGGTCTGCAAAACCCTCATCCACCAGTTCAAATCTGGTCGTCACCTCCAAAAGATTCCCGGAAGCTTCGGCTTCCGGGATTTTTTGTTGCTTCTTGTTTTGCAAAAGGAAGGCCCGCCGGAAAATCGGCGGGCCTTTCCCGTTTTACACGCTCACTGTTCTTTTACCAGCAGCTTTTTGTAGGTGCTGTCCATACCAATGGCCCCCAGCGGAGCTGTGATCAGAATTGCCAGCACTGCCACCGAAAGCACGATCTGCCCGCAGGACAGTCCCATGGCCAGCGGCACCGAGCCGATGGCCGCCTGCACCGTGGCCTTGGGCAGATAGGCAATCACGCAGAACAGGCGCTCTTTGCGGTTCAGGGCCGTGCCCGCCATGCACAGGCAGACGCCCACGGCACGGAACACCAGTGCCAGCAGGATCATGCCCACGGCCGGAATGCCCGCTGCCAGGGTATAGCGGATATCCACCGCAGCGCCCACCAGCACAAACAAAAGCACTTCTGCCGCCAGCCACAGCTTGCCGAATTTTTCGGAAAGGCGTTTGGATACACTGGGTACACTGCGCATTTTCAGCACACAGGCCATGCTTACCACGGCCAGCAGGCCGGACACTGCCACCCGCCCTTTGAGCCATGTTTCCACCGCCATGAGCAGGAATGCCGTACCCAGCACGATGATCACCTTCAGGCTGTTGCGCACGGTGTGCCTGCGGGCATAGGCAGTTTCAAAGAACCAGCTCAGTGCAAAGCCCGCCGCAGCCCCCAGCGCCACGCCCAGCAGAATGGACACCGGAATGTTCACAAAGTCCATCACATGGGCACTGCCGCCCTGCGCCATACCGGTAAAGGTGGAAAACAGTACAATGACAAAAATGTCGTCACAGGAAGCACCCGCCATGATCAGCTGCGGAATGCTCTTTCCGGTGCCGTAGTGCTCGTCCATGAGCTGCACCATGCGGGGGATGACCACCGCTGGGGACACGGCCCCCAGCACCGCGCCCATGACGGCCGCTTCCACCCGGGTGATGCCCAGAATGGACGGCGCAAACAGGAAAAAGGCCAAGATCTCAAAGCTGGCCGGCACGCAGGACATCATCACCGCCGGGCGGCCCACCTTTTTCAGGTCGGCAAGGTTGAGCGAAAGACCCGCCTTGATCAGAATAATGATCAGGGCCATCTGCCGCAGTTCCGATGAAATGGACAGAATGGACGGGTCCAGCCAGTTGAGCACATACGGCCCCAGCAAAATGCCGGTGATCAGCATTCCGATGATGCGCGGCAGGTGCAGCTGCTGGCAGAGCGCCGCCATGGCAAGGCCCACCAAAAACACAAGAGCAAGAGATGTTAACATAGTTCCTCCGTTTCTTCGCAGAAAAGCAAACAAAAAAAGCTGGTGCCCCTGCGATTTCCGAAAAATCACAGAAGTCATCAGCTTGAAAATCCAGCGGTTCAGGGGGGATATCCCCTTGGGAGAACTTCATTCCCGCAATGATTATAGCAGATTTGGCGGATTTTGCAAGAGGGATCGTTTGCATCCTCCCCTTCCCCGTGCTACAATGGGGATACGATACGCAAAAAGGAGCTGAACACCATGCCTGCCGAAGCCCGCACCACCCTGACGCCGGATACCCCGGTGCGCTACCTGAAAGGGGTCGGCCCCAAAACTGCCGAGCGGTTCGAGAAGCTGGGCATCGTCACGCTGGCGGACCTGCTCTGCCATTACCCCCGCCGCTACATCGACTTTACAAAGCCCTTCTCCATTGCCGAGGCCCCTGCCGACACCGAATGCGTGGTGAAAGCTGAAGTGTTCGCCAAACCCGGCGGACGCATTCTGCCGGGCGGGCGGCGCATGGAGCGCATCACCGCCGGAGATGATGTGTCCGGGCTGGAGATCACCTGGTTCAACAACCCTTACGCCGCCCAGAAACTGGAGATCGGGCAGGAATACTATTTTCAGGGCATCGTCACCGGCGGGATGCTGCGCCGCCAGATGGTCAACCCGCTGGTGCGCACTGCCGCGCAGATCCAGGCTGCCCCTTTCGAGGCCGTGTACCCCCAGACCGAGGGCCTTTCCAGCACGGCCATTGCCAAATGCGTGCGGCAGCTGCTGCCCCATGCCGAGCTGCTGCCCGACCCTCTGCCCGAGGAAATGCGCCGCAAATACCGCCTGCTTTCCAAGGCGGATGCCGTGCGGGCCATTCACTGCCCCGCCACGGAGGACGAAGCCTATGCGGCCCGGCGGCGGCTGATCTATGAAGAGCTTCTGGTTCTGCAGCTGGGCATTGGCCGCATGAAGAACCACGGGGCGGCTGCCACCGGCGTCCCCATGCAGCGGGCCGACCCTGCTCCGTTCTGGCAGAGCCTGCCCTTTTCCCCCACCGGTGCCCAGCGCCGGGCTGTGGACGAGATTTTAGCCGACATGGCGGGCGAAACTTCCATGAACCGCCTGCTGCAGGGTGATGTGGGCAGCGGCAAAACGCTGGTGGCTGCCGCCGCCATCTGGGCTTGCATCCGGGCCGGATACCAAGCTGCCCTGCTGGCACCGACAGAAATTCTTGCTGCCCAGCACGCCGAAAACCTCAACCGCCTGCTGGCCCCCTTCGGGATGCGGGTGGCTCTGCTGACCGGCGGCATGAAGGCCGCTGCCCGGCGCACCACCCTGGCCGCCATCCGGAATGATGAAGCGGACCTCATCGTAGGCACCCACGCCATCCTCAGCGAGGGCGTGGAGTTTGCCCGGCTGGGGCTGGCCGTGATTGATGAACAGCACCGCTTTGGGGTGCGCCAGCGCGGAATGCTGGCCGAAAAGGCCGCAAACCCTCACCTGCTGGTCATGAGCGCCACCCCCATTCCCCGCACGCTGGGCCTGCTCATTTACGGAGACTTGGACATTTCCATTCTGGACGAGCTGCCCCCCGGCCGCACCCCGGTCAAAACCCGGTGCATCACCGGCAAAAAGCGGCGGGACCTGTACCATTTTCTCGATCAGGAGATCGGCCGGGGGCGGCAGGTGTATCTGGTGTGCCCCGCCATCGAGGACACCCCGGATGGCGGGCTGAATGCCGTAAAATCCTACTACGAGGACATTGCCAAGGCCCTGCTGCCGGACCGCCGGGTCGGGCTGATGCACGGCAAACTCAAACCCAAGGAGAAAGCCGCCGTCATGGAGGACTTCAAGGAAGGGCGGCTGGATGCGCTGGTGTCCACCACGGTGATCGAAGTGGGCGTGGACGTACCCAACGCCAGCGTGATGGTGATTGAAAACGCCGAGCGCTATGGCCTGAGCGCCCTGCACCAGCTGCGCGGCCGGGTGGGGCGCGGTGCCGCCGAGAGCTGGTGCTTCCTCGTCAGCGACAACGGCAGTGAAAATGTCCAAAAACGACTGAAATTTTTGTGCAGCACCACCGATGGTTTTGCGGTGGCCCAGTACGACTTGGAGACCCGCGGCCCCGGCGACTTTTTCGGCAGCCGCCAGCACGGCCTGCCCACCCTGCAGATCGCCGACCTGATGAACGACACCCGCACCCTGCACGCCGCCCAGAGCGAAGCGCTGGCCCTGCTGGCCGCAGACCCGCTGCTGACAAAACCCGAACATGCCCTGCTGGCACAGCAGGTACAGCAGATGTTCGACAAGGCCGGGGCGATGAATTAAAAATAACAAAGGGCAGACCCTACGGTCTGCCCTTTGTTATTTGCGTTTGGAAAGCTTTGCGTGCCGGTCCCCCATGGGGATCACATCACAGAACACACAGCGACTCTTGGTGGAAAGTGCCACGTCCTTGTGGTAGCAGCCAAAGAACCATTTTTCATAGGTCAGCTTCAACAAAATTTTGTCCAGAAAACTGTGCAGCTGGTTGGTCTCCCCCACGGCCAATGCGGTAAAATCCAAAAATCTGCTTGGCGCATCGTGGGTCAGCACATAATCTACCGTGTAGCCCCGGGCTTCCAGGTTCTGCTCGCAGAAAGCATATTCTTCCTCGGAGGGCATTTCTTCCTTCCACCAGTTCACGCCCGGTTCCCGGTCCTCTTTGTCCGGGCTTTCGGCCCCGCCAAAACAGAGGTAGCTTTTGCCTTCCAATTCCAGCACGCTGCCGCGGCACACGTGGTACACATTGCCGCCCAGCGCCTGCACCCGGCCGCCAAAGCGCTCCTCAACGGGGTACTGCTTCAGCAGGTCGTAATTTTCATGGCTGCCGTCCAGAAACAGCAGCGTATAGGGGCGCTTGCGCAGCCAGTCCAGCCGCTTGCGCTCTTCCGCGCTGCCGTCCCACACAAACCCGAAGTCTCCCAGCACCACTACAACGTCCCGCTTGCCCAGCCAGCGCAGCCTGCCATGCTTGAAGCGGTCCAGCTCGCCGTGTGTGTCGCCTGTAAGATATACCATTGCCCATCCTTCCTGCCGGCGGCGCAAAGTGCCCCGCGCAAAACGCACAAAGCCCTTGTAACGCCCCGGCAAACCTGTTATTATAAGGTATACAGCCTTTGGCTGGTCTGTCTGCTTTTTCCGGCCGCGTGCCCGGTGCGGGGCGCGGCATTGATTATATAGTATCGCTTTTTGAAGGAATTGTCCACATGAAACGTATTTTTGCTCTGTTTGTGTCGTTTGCCCTGCTGCTGGGCTGCCTTGTTCTGCCCGCCGGGGCCATGTTCGACCCCAGCCCCGTCTACCAGGTGCAGGCCGCCAGCGCCTACATCGTCAACACCGATACCAACATCATCGTGTACGATAAGGACAGCACCCGGCAGGTATCTGCCGGAGGCCTGACCAAATACATGACCATTGCCCTGGTGCTGACCAACTATGCCGACCAGCTGGACAACACCTTCCAGATGCCTTTTGCCATCTCGGATTATGTGTACAACACCAACAACGCCGACATGCGCTCCAACGAGACCTTTACCTACCGCGAAGCGCTGTACGCCATGCTGACCCGCAACGCCAACGAGGCCGCCATGGGCCTGGCCTACAGCTTGTCCGGCGGAGATCTGGCCGGCTGGGTCAGCCAGATGAACACCCTCTCCCAGCGCATCGGCACCACGGGCAGCACCTGGACGGATGCCTGCGGCATCGACAGCGGCAACGTGACCACCGCTGTGGACATGTACCTGATCCTGCGCTACCTGATGCAGTTTGACGCTTTTGTGCAGGTGTCCGGCACAGCCACCTTTACCATGCCTGCCAAAGAAAAGCATTCGGCCCCCTCGGTGCTGGTCAGCCAGAATCTGGCCCTGAACAAGACCAGCGGCGGCGGCTACTACCGCAGTGCGATGCAGGGCGGCATGTGCGATGTGACCGGCTTTAAAAACGACAGCGGCACCCAGAGCTATGTTTCCTGGGCCAACAAAAATGGTGCCACCTATATCTTCTGCGTGATGGAAAGCCCCGACACCTGCGACACGCTGGGCTACTCCAACCGCCGCCCCGCCCTGTTTGAGACCGTAAAGCTCATGGACTGGGTGTTTGACAGCTTTTCCATCCAGGCCGCTCTGGACACCGACCTGGCGCTGGCCGAAATTCCGGTGAAGTATTCCTCCGACACCGACACCCTGCAGCTGTACCCGGACGACAACATGATGACCCTTCTGCCCTCCACCGGGGATGGCTCTGTGACCCAGAAATACTTCCACCTGCCGGACTACGTGTGCGCCCCCATCCAGCAGGGCGATGTGGTGGGCACCGTGGAGCTGAAACTGGCCGGTGAGACCATTGGCGTGGTGAACCTGGTGGCCGGGCAGGACGTGAGCCAGAACGCCCTGCTGCTTACGGTGGCCAAGATCAGGGAATTTCTTGGCAGCCTGTACCTCAAGGTAGTCATTGTGCTCAGTGTGCTGTGCGCCGCCGTTTACGGCCTGTGGGTGCTGATCAACACCTGGAACCGCCGCCGCCCCACCAAAAAGATCCGCCGCCGCTGAGCCGCCGTTTCTGAACCGATGCAAAAACACCCCGGAAGCACAAAAGCTTCCGGGGTGTTTTGGTTGCGCCAGCAGGAGTCGAACCTACGATGGGGGAGTCAAAGTCCCCTGCCTTACCGCTTGGCGATGGCGCATCATCGTTGTTTTTCTTTGTTTTGAATCATCGGGTAGCCTTATTGGTCACCTTATGATTTCAAATTTAGCAGGAATCATGCGTGCTTTCAAGAGATTACTATGCTATTTTAACTGAACATTTGCATTGTGTCAAGACGATTCGCTCTAAATTCTGCCCAAATGGTCACCTTATCATAAGGCTACTGCATCCAGTGTTATGCTGATGCAGTAGCCTTTTGTCTTATTCCTCTTCTTTTCGCTCTGTGATGTACGAAATCAAATCGTACACCAGCCGCTTTTCCTGTTCGTTCATGCCGCGCAGCACGATCTGTTCCTGTGATTCAAGCCCTAAAATATCATCTGTAGTGGTATGAAACAGCTGCGCAAGGGCTATCAGGTATTGTGCAGTGGGTGCAGAAAGTTCCATTTCCCAAGCGTTGACACTGGCGCGCGTGACGCCCAGTTTACGAGCCAGGGCAGCTTGTGAAAGCCCGGCATTCTCCCGAAGACGCTTGATGTTGTCTGAAATCATGTTGTTCACCTTCCTGCATCTACTTTACTATACAGCCTTGGATATTAAATTATCCAAGGCTGTATAGTTTTGTTGACATTCAGTCAGGTAAAGCGTACAATGAACATACGGATATTCACCTCAAAGGAAAGGAATCATGACATGAACCGAAAAATTGCTTTGGTGGTTGGCTCAACATTTTTATGTGCGAGCATTTTTTCTGGATGTGCTTCAACCAGCCCTGTTGACAAATATCTTCGCTCTTTTGATAAGGGCGACAGTGAAGCAGCATCTCAGATTTACAGCGAAGAAATCAAGGACAGCAGCGAGGATAAAGAAGCTCTTCAGACGAAGCTGAAAGAACGCATGGACGCTATCTATGAAGACTTCAAAGCTGGCAAAATCACATCTGATGAAGCAAAAGAGAAACTAAAAAGCTATAAGGAGTACGATACTTCTTCTGTCTACGCATTCACGACTATCAACAAAGTATCTGCTCTTCAAAAATCGAAAGAAGCCTATTCTGACGCGGAAAAAGCAGAAAATGATGGCAATTTAGCTGATGCCATTACGAATTACAAAAATGTTATTGAGGATGACCCAAATCATGAAACCGCACAGGCAAAGGTTTTGCAGTTGAGTGAAACCTATACCGAAACAATGAAGGCACAGGCTCAGCAAGAAGCAGATTCAAAGGACTATGATAGTGCAATCAGCACTATCAACACGTTGTCCGGCGTTGTTGGCAATACGGATGAGCTGAAATCTCTTGCTTTGCAATACAGCGAACTAAAGAACTATCAATATATCAAGGTTGTTTGTACCGATAAGGGGCAATTACCTAAAAACACCGACAAATGGCGATTCAGCAACTATGCAACTTTTGTTTTTGAATTAACCAACAACAGTGATAAACCCATCAAGGGCGTGCAAGGCACCCTGCATATCAACGACCTGTTTGGCTCCAAAATCATGGATGTAGGATGCGATTTCACTGGTCACACCATTCAGCCAAATGAGACATATGTAAATAGCGATTTGACACTTGAAATCAACGAGTTCATTGATAAGGACATGAAAGTTTACAATGAGGATTATTCCGACTTGAATTTCGAATATGAACCCACCGCTATCGTCTTTACAGATGGAACCAGCGTAACAATGTCTTAACCAAAAGGAGTTTACAAAAATGAAAAAGAGATTATTATCCATTGCAGCAGCTTTGATATTGATCGTGTCCGTATCACTAGCCGCTTATGCAGCTGATGGATTTAACAAAGCTGTTTTTGACAATGCGCCGGATGTTTTTGCTGTAAGAGATGATATGACAGGAAGTCTTACAGTCGCGTCAGAGTCTCTGCTTGGTGAGAAAGGCATTGCTATCCCCGAATCGGGCGGGGGTTACGTTGTTGTATACTCTGGCGTCAGCATTTCCGATACAGTGAACGCAAGTTCCATCCTTTTCAAGTATTATGCAGATGATTGGGCATTTATTGATAGCATTATTGTAAAAATTGGCAACAGACGGTATAAATTTGACGGAATCACTGTTGACAGGGATGTTCTTCGCGATGCATCAATTGAAGAAGTTGCATTTATAGATCTGACAACTAACGTTATTCCATTTATGACCTACTTGATTGAGCATCGAGACGAAACCGTAAAAGTTCGTTTGCAGGGCAGTAATCGGGATATTGATTTTATTCTTACAGATGACATGAAAAATGGCATTATAAATATTTACAACCTTTATGTCGCCGGCGGCGGTACAAGTAAGGCAAGCATGAAGAAAATAGACCTGGCAAGAAATATTACTGTAACTATCGGACAAGATTGATTTTCCGCGCATAAATTCAGCCCTTCCTCCCCGGGAAGGGCTTTCTTCGTGCTTTTCATTCCGGCTCAGATTTTTTATTTTTGAGATGAAACCTTCACAAAATCATTGTTTTTTGCGGGCGAGTATGGTACGCTTATGTTACAGATATGTTACAGAGGCAAGATCCGTACACGGACTGCACCGGCAGGTTGTGGTCGTCTGCGCCGCAAGCGGCTCTGCTCAGGAAAGTGAGGGACTTCATGAAAAAATTCTTCCGAACCCTGGCCCTGTGCCTTATGGCACTGATGCTGGTGTGCAGTGCCGTTCCGGCTGCTTTTGCCGCCGATGACACGGACACCGAGCAGGACCCGCCCAACACCATTTACACCATTGGACTGGACGCCTGCGGCGGCACCTGCTCCACGGTGGTGGTGTACACCACTCTGGCCGGCAAACTCAGCGCTCTGCCGGAGCAGCCTGTGCTGGATGGCTACTCTTTCCTGGGCTGGTACACCGAGCCGGTGGGCGGCACCAAGGTGACCACCTCCACCGTGTTTACGGAGGACACCACCTTGTATGCCCACTGGTCTGTGAAGGAGAGCGCTTCTTCCGGCACTTCCACTGTTACCGTGCCGTCCGTTGTGCCTCAGTTTGAGCTGCGCAACCACCTGGGCACTTTCCTGATTGCCGGTATTCTGCTGACCACCCTGGCCGCTGCGGCTGCGATGTGATAAAAACAATTTTTCCAAGGAGAAAGGAATTTGAAAATGATGACCAATTCTGCACTGAAACTGCCTTCTGCCTACGCCGAGATTCCCGCTGAGGAGATGACCTACCTGGAAGGCGGCGCCGTTGTTTCTGCCAGCGATGCCTACAACACCTTCCTGGATGTGGGCAAGGCTTTCAACTATCTGGCCCGCATCTTCTCCGGTGCCAGCTCCATCATCAACAACATCAACGTGATCTATCAGTCGGTCCTGGCCCTGAACGATCTGCTGAGCAAGATGTTCTGAGTTCTGCTTTTTTCGGGTGCGCTGCCTTTGCGGACGGCGCACCCGTTTTTTATGCCCATGCTGTGCCGCTGCACGTGCTTTTTTGCTTGTTTTGGCGCACAGATTGTGTTATCATGTAAGCGATAGTCGAACCATCCGCCGTGATACGCTGCCCCGTGGGAGAAGCTTTAGGAGATGCACCATGCCAGACCGCAAACTGCGGCATTTGAACCGCTCTGAACTCATCGAGATCATCCTTGCTCTCAAGCAGCAAGGGTCTGCCGCCGGGGACGGCCCGGAGCTGGCAGAGCTTTCGGCAGAGCAGGAGCGTCTGGCGGCACGCCGCCGCCGCTGGCAGGTGCTGCGCAGCACGCTGGCCGTTCTGCTGGTCACCGCCGCCTTGGCCGTGCTGGCGGCCACCCTGTTTTTCCCGGTGCTGCAGGTCTCCGGCGACAGCATGTCCCCTACCCTGCAGGACCGGGACATTGTGCTGGTGTACAAGACCAGTACCATGAAGCGCGGTGAGCTGTGCGCCTTTTACTGGCAGAACAAGCTGCTGCTCAAGCGGGTGATCGGCCTGCCCGGCGATGTGATCGCCCTGGACGAGGACGGCGTGGTGACCGTGAACGGTGAAGCGCTGGACGAACCCTATGTGGATGCCCTGGCTCTGGGCGAATGCGATATCCGCTTCCCCTACCAAGTGCCGGAAAACCGTTATTTTGTGCTGGGCGACCACCGCTCTGCTTCGGTGGACAGCCGCAGCAGTGTCATTGGCTGTGTGGAAACCAGCCAGCTTCTGGGCCGGGTACTCCTGCGGGTGTACCCGTTCCGCTCATTCACCCTGTTCCGCACGTGACCCGAAAGGAGAGTTTCCCCTGCCATGAAAAAACATTGTTCCAGACTTCTGTCCGTGCTGATGCTGGCTGCGCTGCTCTGCACCCTGGCCGTATCCGCGTGGGCCGACAGCCCTTCCGGGCAGATCACGATCCGCGGGGCAGCTTCCGGCGAAACGTACTCGCTGTACAAGCTGTTTGACCTGAAGGACTACGATCCTGCTTCGGAGCAGTATTCTTACCGGGTCACAGCTGCATGGGAGCACTTTTTTGCCCGCAATGCTCCCGGCGCAGCCTATCTTACCCTGGACGATGATGGCCGCCCCGTCTGGACTGCCGCCGAGGATGCCGATACGGCGGCCGCCTTTGCCAAAGCCGCCCTTGCCTGGGCCGGGGGAAACAACATTGAACCCGCTGCCGTGCAGCGCGCTTCCGGCACGCTTGTCACCTTTGCAGACCTGGACTATGGGTATTACCTCATTGACACCACAGCCGGTGCCCTGTGCAGCCTGACCACGGCTGCCCCCACCGCCCAGCTGGAAGAGAAAAACGCTGCCCCCACCCTGAGCAAAACCGTGAACGGCGGGGCCAGCTGCTCGGCCTCGGTGGGCGACACCGTGCACTATTCCGTGGTCGTCACCCTGCCGGAGGGAATGCGCAGCTGCATCCTGCAGGACACCATGAGCGAGGGCCTGACCTTTGTGCCCGGCTCGGTGCAGGTAACGGCAGACGGCACCGCAGTGGACGCTTCGGCCTACACGCTGGACACAGCCCCCGTCAGCGGTGCAACGTTCAGCATCCGGTTTGCCGACAGCCTGACCACCGCTCTTTCTGCCGGGGCAAAGCTCACGGTCACCTATGACGCCGTGCTGAACGAGAAGGCTGTGGTGGACGGCACCGGCAGCTCCAACCGGGCGCTCCTGAACTACAACAACGCTTCCGAAACACTGCCTGCCGAGACCACCGTCTACACCCACGCCTTTGACCTGATCAAGGTGGATGGCCGCACCCACGAGCTGCTGGCCGGGGCCGCCTTCCTCCTGTACGATGCCAACGGCACAGCTCTGCGCCTGGTGCAGACGGGCAATGGCCGTTACCGTGCCGCAATGGCCGGGGAGACAGCCGCCGACACCCTGGAGACCCGCGCCGACACCGCGCTGCGCATTTCCGGCCTGGCCAAAGGCGTGTACTGGTTGGAAGAGGTCTCCGCCCCGGAAGGCTACAACCGCCTGACCGAGCGGGTCAAAGTGGACCTGACCGCCGGTTCCTCTACTTCCACCCTCACCGGGACCCTGTGGGACAGCAGCGTTTCCGGCGGCGTGGTGATCCAGAACAATACCGGTGCCACCCTGCCGGAAACGGGCGGCCGGGGCACCACCCTGTTTTACGTGGTGGGCGGCGGTCTGATGGCGGCCGCTGCCGTGCTGCTGGTTGTGAAAAAGCGGCTGGAGCACAAAGACTGAGAACCCCTGCGGGGAGCGGCGGGCACACAGGCCCCCTGTTCCCCGCTTTTTTGATCGTTGGAGAACTGCCATGAAAAAGCATTCCCATGCCAGCACCCTTATGCTCGTGCTCGTCTTTTTGGTGGGCCTTGCCCTGATGCTCTATCCCACCGTCAGTGACTGGGTGAACCAGCGCAGCCAGTCCCATGTGGTGGCCGACTACAATACCCAGGCAGACCGTCTGTCCGGGCAGGATTCCACAGCCTTTTTTGACGCAGCGGACGCCTTCAATGCGCAGATCGCCGCCGACCCAGATGCCCTGTACCACGCCGACCGCTTTTCCGATTACAGTACCACTCTGGACATTACCGGCACCGGCATCATGGGATATGTCACCATTTCCAAAATCGGGGTGGAACTGCCCATCTACCACGGCACCAGCGATGCGGTGCTGCAGGCAGCCGCCGGGCACCTGGAAGGTTCCAGCCTGCCGGTGGGCGGTGAGAGCACCCACGCCGTCATTTCGGCCCACCGGGGCCTGCCCAGCGCCAAGCTGTTCACCCACCTGGACCGGCTGGAGGTAGGCGACACCTTTACCATTACGGTGCTGGACCGGGTGCTGACCTACGAGGTGGATCAGATCTCCATTGTGCTGCCCACCGAAGCCGACCCGCTCAAGGTAGTGCCGGGCAAGGATTACGTCACCCTGATGACCTGCACCCCTTACGGCATCAACACCCACCGCCTGCTGGTGCGCGGAAAGCGCATTGCCTCGCCGGAAAACCTCAAGCGCCTGCGGGTGCACGCCGATGCCTACCAGATCGACCCGCTTATCACCGCCCCGGTCATGGCCCTGCCGGTGCTGCTGGTCTTGCTGGTGTGGCTTCTGCTGCCCCGCCGCAAGCGCCGGTACCGCGCCCGGCATTGACGAATGCCCGCAGTCTGCTTTTCAGTCGGAGCATCCTTTTAAATAGTCCCCTGCGCACTGCCCGAAAGGGTTCCACGCAAAAACGCCGCCCGGCTCCTGTTACGGAACCGGGCGGCGCTGTTTTTATGGGGTTTGCTTTCCGCTCAGCTTACTGCTGCTGTGCAGCCTTCTTGGCTTCCAGAGCCAGAATGGCATCGCGGCGGCTCAGGTTGATGCGGCCCTGCTGGTCGATGTCGGTCACCTTGACCA
>CAVIXY010000064.1:0-13329 GCA_963646665.1 Bacteroides sp. CAG:545 | reverse complement strand
TGCGGGGTCAGGCCGGTGCCCTCGTCAAAGGCCATCAGCACAAACTTCATGTTGTCGGTGTGGGCCAGGTCCAGGTTGGCAATGCTGCCTTCCTCATAGGAAATAAGATTTTTCAGCTCGGTGGCTTCGCCTGCTTTGAGGATACTGTTCATAAACGGATTCTCCTTTTTCAGAATGATTTCGGTATAGATCATGCCGGCGGCAGTCTGGCTGCCGCACAGCAGTTTCGGCGGGACATAAAGCAGCTGGCCGGGGTGCAGGGGCACGGCATGGCGGTCCTCCCCCAGCAGGAATTCACCGCTGCCCGCACCGCCCAGATACAGGGTGGTGCAGTCGTAGGATTCCGGCGTGATGGAGGTGCCTGCCCCCATGGAAAACCAGGTGCCCGGCACTTCCTGCCCGAGGTGTGCCGGGCGGGAAATGGTCATGGCCGGGCGGATGGGACGCATTTGCGCCACCGTAAAGAGACGGTCGGACATTGCGAAAACTCCTTTGGAAACACTTTACCTGAGTATACCCGTTTTGGCCGGAAAATGCGGTGGTTATAACCACACAACGGGAAAATTGCAAAAAGAATTTTGCGAGCCGTGCGCAAGGCCTGCCCGGGAAAGAAACGCTTCCGGTGCCGGACGGCTTAAAAACGGGATAAAACACACTGAAAATACAATTTGTAAAAATAGAAGAACGGGAAATGCCCTACAGCAAAGCAAAACCGCACGCCATCGCTGCGGAATGGCGTGCGGTTCTTGACGGTCTGACAGCCGGGCAGACCCGGATGCTCTGCCTTGCCTGCTTTACGAACTGGAATTTGGACAAGAAGTATAACAGAATGGCTCTGCGTTATGCTTCGCTGGCAGCCTTGGACTGCTCCACAAAGGCCGCGATCTTGTCGATCTGGATCTCTGCTACAGCGCGGCCGGTGTCGTATACGCGGCGCAGCTGGGCCGGATCACGCTCCATGGAGCCGATCTCCAGGGGGATCGGCGGGCGGATCACAAAGGCCTTGCCGGTTTGTTCCAGCATGGCAACATGGTCCAGCGTTTCGTTGTAACGCTCGTGGCGGTCTGCCACAGCGGCCACAAAGGCAGGGTAGCGCAGGTAGCGCGCTCGGATGGCGGGCAGCATCTTGTTCTTCTTTTTCACAAAGCCCTTGGGCTGGGTGAGGATGATGAGGTTGCGCTTGTAGCCGATGGACTCGAAGAAGCGCACAGGGATGGAGTCTGCAATGCCGCCATCCAGCAGGGAATAGCGGCCGATCTTCACGATCTTGGCGGCCAGCGGCATGGAAGCCGAAGCCTGCATCCACTGAATGTCCTCCGCATCCCCGGTGCGGCACTTGTGGTAAATGGGGTCGCCGGTGCGCACATCGGTGCAGACCACAAAAAAGTCCATGGGATTTTCCCGGAAGGCTTTGGCGTCAAAGGGGTCCAGCTTTTCCGGCACAGTGTGGTAGCAGAACTGCTCGCTGTACAAATTGCCGGTGCGCAGCAGGTTGCCGAAGCTGGCATAGCGCTTATCCTGACAGTATTCGGTGTTGTAGCGGATGGTGCGCCCGATCTGATGGGACTTGTAGTTGCAGCCGAACACAGCCCCCGCCGACACGCCGATGGCACCGTCCAGCACGATGCCATGCTCCATCAGAACATCCAGAACGCCTGCGGTAAACATCCCGCGCATGGCGCCGCCTTCCAGCACAAGTCCTGTTTTCATACCGTTCTCCTTTTCCCAAGGCCGGCGTACAGGGGCCGGCGGTCTCCTTCTTATAGTAGTTCCAGTATACTCGAAAATCCGGAAAGTACAAGAGCTGTCCGGACAAATTTTTCCGGGCATTTCTGCGAAGTTTCTGTCCTTTTTGCCAGAGTCGTTCTTTTGGGAAAAGGGCCGGAGACCCGGCTGCATTTTTTGTCAGATTTGGCAAGAAAGCCCCTTGTAAAAGCAGCCTGCTTCCGGTATACTAGGTGAAATAACAGCAGACTGTGCGCCCGGCGCACCCAGAGCAGAAAAGGTTGGAGGACAAAGGTTACTATGAAGATGCTGGAAGATCGTATCCGTGCAGACGGCATTGTGCGGGAAGGCAATGTGCTGAAGGTGGACAGCTTTATCAACCATCAGATGGACATCCCGCTGTTCCGCGAGATGGCCCGGGAGTGGAAGCGCCTGTTTGCGGGCAAGCCCATCAACAAGGTGCTCACCATTGAGGCCAGCGGCATTGGCATTGCCGCCATTGTGGCCAGCGAGTTCAACGTGCCGGTGGTGTTTGCCAAAAAGTCCATGAGCATCAACCTGGACTACAACAACTACGAAACCAAGATCCAGTCCTTCACCCACAAAAAGATCTACAATGTCATCGTGTCCAAAAAGTTCCTCACGCCGGAAGATCATGTGCTGATCATTGACGACTTCCTGGCCAACGGCTGTGCCCTGATGGGCCTGCTGGACCTGGCCCAGGAGGCCGGTGCCACCGTGGAAGGCATTGGCATCGCCGTGGAAAAGGGCTTCCAGCAGGGCGGCGAGCTGATCCGCAGCAAGGGCATCCAGCTGGAAAGCCTTGCCATTGTGGAGTCCATGAACAGCGAAACCGGCGAGATCGTGTTCCGCGAGCAGCCGCATCAGCACTGAAACTGAATGGTTTGCAGAGACCGCTTCGGCGGTCTCTTTTTGTTTTACGCCCCGTCAAAGCTGTCGCCATCGGCGGGCAGAGGGGCGGCGGTCTCTTCGGCTGGGGCGCTCTCTGCGGCGGCCCGGGGAATGCCCTTGTACACCAGGGTCTGTTCCAGCACCTCGGCGCAGACCGGGGCCGAAAGGCTGCCCCCGGCGGTGGTCCAGCTGTGGGGTTCGTCCAGGCAGATAAGGCACAGGAACTGCGGGTCCTCGATGGGGGCCACGGCCACAAAGCTGGCAATGCGGGCTTTTTCATCGGCGCTGTCCAGCTTCTGGCTGGTGCCGCTTTTGCCGCCCACCCGGTAGCCCTGGATCTGGGCGTTGCGCCCGCCGCCGTACAGCACCACCGCTTCCATCATTTCCCGCATGACAGCGGAAGTTTCTGCCTTGAGCACCTGCCGCCTGCACACCGGGCTGTGGTGTTCGCGCACCGTGCCGTCCGGGTTCAGGATGTCGCTGACCAGGTAGGGCTGCATCAGTCGGCCGCCGTTGACCACGGCACACACGGCAGCGGCCATTTCCAGGTAGGAGATCTTGCTGCTCTGCCCGAAGGCGCAGGAGGCCAGCTCCACCGGCCCCATGCGGTCGGCGGTGTAGTACAGGCTCTTTTTCGGCTCGGCGGGCAGGTCGATGCCGGTTGGCTCCTGCAGGCCGAAGGCGGCAAAATAATCGCAGAAGGCTTTTTTGCCCAGCCGTGCCCCGATCTGGATAAAGCTTTGGTTGCAGGAATTTTCCAGCGCCTGGGTCACGGTCTGGCTGCCGTGGCGCTTGTGGTTGGCACAGTGGAACCGGGTGCCTGCCACCGAGATGGACTCGCCGCAGTAGAAGGTGGAATTTTTGCTGACCGCCCCGGTGTCCAGTGCCGCTGCACAGGTAATGAGCTTGAACACGCTGCCCGGTTCGTACAGGTCGCTGACCGCCTTGTTGCGCCACTGGGTCTGCTGGGCCAGCTGCAGGGCGGCGGCGCGCTCGGTGCCGGAAAGGCTGTCCACGGCGGCCCGGGCGGCGGCATCGTAGATCACCCGCGGCTGGTTGGGGTCGTAGGCGGGGGTGGTGGACATGGCCAGCACGGCCCCGGTGTTTACATCCAGCACAATGCCCACGGCCCGGGCGGCCACGTGGTGCTCCTGCACCGCATAATTCAACGCATTTTCAAGATAATGTTGAATGTTGGCGTCAATGGTCAGCCGCAGCCCGCAGCCTTCCAGCGGCACCTGCTCGGTCTCGTAGCTCTGCTCCAGCGTGTAGCCCCAGGCGTTTACGGCGGTGAGCACCACACCGTTCTGCCCGGTAAGCAGGGTGTCGTATTTCAGTTCCAGCCCGCTCACCCCGGCGTTGTCCACGTTCGTAAAGCCCAGCACGCTGGTCAGAAACTCCCCCTGCGGGTACCAGCGCTTGCTGTCCTGGTTGATGCGGATGCCGGTAATGCCGTTTGCTTCGCAAAAATCCCGCACGGCATCGGCGGTGGAGCGCTCTACCCGGTAGCGCAGCAGGCAGTCGTTGGAGGTGCGGTCGCTGAATTTTTCCAGCAGAGCGGCTTCGTCCAGTTCCAGAATTTCCGCAAGGCCGTGGGCAGCCAGTTCCAGTTTGTCGGCGGGCATCTCCCGGGGCGAAGCCCGCAGGGTCCAGCAGCTGCTGTTGGCGGCCAGCAGCACGCCGTCTGCACTATAGATGCGGCCCCGGTCGGCGGGAACCACGGTATCCCGCAGCTGCTGGCCCAGCGCCCGCTGGGTGTACCAGCCGCTGGTGCACAGCTGCAGCCAGAACAGCCGGGCGATCAGCCCGGCAAAGCACACGCCGCACAGCAGCAGCGCCACCAGCCGTGCCCGGGTGCGGAAGGCCCGTTCCGGCAGGGTGCGCAGGGGTTCTGAGCCGGACATGGCGGCACCTCCTTTTCCGGCTTATCCTATGCGGGCAGGGCCTGCGGGTATGACTAGCCGCCCGGCGGACTGCGTACAATAAAGCAGAATGCCGGAGGTGATGGAAATGCAAAAGGCTGTGCGGGCCCGGCTGAAACGCCTGCCGCCCATGGACCTGCCGTTTTTGATCCTGGTGCTTACCCTGGTGGGCTTCGGGCTGGTGATGCTGTACAGCGCCAGCAGCGCGGTGGCGTTGTACCGGCGCGGCGATGCCTTTGCCTATGTGCGCCCGCAGCTGCTGTATGCGGCGCTGGGGGTGCTGGCCATGTGGATCGCCAGCCGGGTGGACTACCACATTTACCACAAACTGGCCTGGCCGCTGCTGGGGCTGTCGCTGGTGCTGCTCACGGCGGTGCTGTTCATGCCGGAATACAACGGCTGCCGCCGCTGGCTGGTGCTGCCGGGCCTGGGCACCCTGCAGCCCAGCGAGATCGCCAAATTTGCGGTGGTGCTGGTGTTTGCACACATTATTTCGCTCAACCACAGCCGGATGCAGAGCTTTGCGGTGGGGGTGCTGCCCTTTGTGCTGGTGCTGGGGGTGGTGGCGGTGCTCATGCTGCTGGAACCGCATTTGTCCGGCACGGTGCTGATCCTAGGCATCGGGGCGGTGCTCATGTTTGTGGGCGGCACCGGCCTGCGCTGGTTCGTGCTGGCAGGGGCCGGGGGCGCGGCTGCCATCGGGGCCGCCATTGTCATCATGCCGGACCTGGTGCCCTATGCGGCCAGCCGGCTCAGTTCCTGGCTGGACCCCTTTGCCGACCCGCTGGGAGCCGGGCACCAGACCATCCAGAGCCTGTATGCCATCGGTTCCGGCGGTGCCGCCGGGCTTGGGCTGGGCAACAGCCGCCAGAAGCACCTGTTCGTACCGGAACCCCAGAACGACTTCATCTTTTCCATTCTGTGCGAGGAACTGGGCTTTCTGGGGGCCTGCGCGGTGATCCTGCTGTTCAGCCTGCTGCTGTGGCGGGGCATTGCTCTGGCGGCGCAGGCACCGGACCGCTTTGGCGCTCTGCTGGCCGTGGGTTTTGTGGTGCAGGTGGCCCTGCAGGCGGTGTTGAACATTGCCGTGGTCACCAACAGCATCCCGAACACCGGCATTAGCCTGCCGTTTTTCTCGTCCGGCGGCACCAGCCTGATGATGCTGCTGGGCGAAATGGGCATTGTGCTGTCGGTTTCGCGCGGGGAAGCATAAAGGCGGCAGTTTCCGGCAAAATGTGCCGGAAAACGCGCTGCCCGGCGCGCTGGGGCGCACAAACGGCCCGACAAACTCCTGCGGGGGTCTGCCGGGCTGTTTTTTGCGTTTTGGACGGCAAAAATGAAACCATCCGGCCCGGTTCTGCATAGCATGGGGTATCTTTGCGGAACGGGGGTTTTGGCATGGCAGGGAATCTGATCATTACGGGCGGGCGGCCGCTGTGCGGCACGGTGGCGGTCCCGGCGGCCAAGAACAGCGTGCTGCCGCTTCTGGCAGCGGCGCTGCTGTGCACCGGTGAGGTGCGGCTGCTGCGGGTGCCGCAGCTGGCGGATGTGGAAAACTGCCTGGTCCTGCTGCGGGGCGTGGGCTGCGCGGCGGGCTGGCAGGGGGCGGATGCCGTGGTGAGCGGTGCACCCTGCCGCTGCACGCTGGGGCCGGAAGCGGCCCGGATGCGGGCGTCCATTCTGTTCTGTGCCCCGCTGCTGGCGCGGCTGGGCCGGGCAGAGACCCTGCTGCCGGGCGGCTGCCGCATTGGAGCAAGGCCCATCGACCTGCACCTGGCGGGCCTGGAACAGATGGGCGTGCGGCAGACCATGCAGGGGGAGCGGCTGGTGCTGACGGCTCCTTCCGGCCTGCACGGCGCAGAGATCACGCTGCGGTTCCCCAGCGTGGGGGCTACCGAGACGCTGCTGCTGGCCGCTGCCCTGGCCCAGGGCGAAACCGTTCTGCGCGGGGCCGCCCGGGAGCCGGAGATTGCAGATCTGGCGGCGTTTCTGAACCGCTGCGGCGGCCGGGTGCAGGGAGCGGGCAGCAGCACCCTGCGGGTGCAGGGTGTGCGGCGGCTGGCCGGATGCAGCTTTGCCCCCATGGCGGACCGCATTGCCGCGTCTACCTACGCCTGTGCCTGTGCGGCGGCCGGGGGCCGGGTGGAGCTGGCGGGCTGCGGGCCGGAACTGTATGCCCCGGTGCTGGAAATTCTGGAACAAATGGGCTGCACTGTGGAACGCACCGAAAAAAGTGCGGTCGTTTCCCGGTTCGGGCGGCTGTATGGGGCGGGCCGGGTGTTCACCGGGGCCTACCCGGCACTGGCCACCGATGCGGCTCCGCTGCTGGCGGCGGCCATGCTCTGCGCCGAGGGCGGCAGCAGCATTGAGGATGTGATCTTTGAGCGGCGGTTCGGCTGCGCGGCAGGCTTTGCAGCGCTGGGGGCACGGGTAAAGGTGACGGGCCGCACCCTGGAGATCGAGCCGGGCGGGGTGCTGCGGGGCACTGTGCTGGCAGCACCGGATCTGCGGGGCGGGGCGGCCCTGGCCGTGGCGGCGCTGGCGGCACAGGGCACCAGCCGCCTCACCCACACGGAATTGCTGGATCGCGGATATGCCGGTTTTGCACAGAATCTGGCGCTTCTTGGTGTGCAAATTGCACGGGAAACCCCATGCGGCAGCGGAAGGGTGAAAAAAAGAACTTCAAAAACGCAAATTTGACTTGCATTCAAGGCAAAAAGATGATACGATACAGTTATATAAGTGCAGTATGAGATATTCTGTGCGTTCTGCGCAGTTCTACGATAAAATCCGATGGAGGACAAAGTTATGGCATTGATGCTCGATGAAGAAATGGACGAAAACGTTACGACGATCAAGGTAATTGGCGTTGGCGGCGGCGGCGGCAACGCTGTGAACCGCATGGTCAGCGATGGCCTGCAGGGCGTGGAGTTCATTGCAATGAACACCGACCAGCAGGCTCTGGCCAAGAACCATGCCACCGTCAAGGTGCAGCTGGGCTCCAAGCTGACCAAGGGCCGCGGCGCAGGTGCCGACCCCGAGATCGGCCAGCGCGCTGCCGAAGAGAGCAAGGACGAGATCGCAAACGCACTCAAGGGCTCCCAGATGGTGTTCATCACCGCCGGTATGGGCGGCGGCACCGGCACTGGCGCAGCCCCTGTGGTGGCAGAAGTGGCTCACGACCTGGGCATTCTGACCGTGGGCATCGTGACCAAGCCCTTCTCTTTTGAGGGCAAGCGCAAGATGGGCCTGGCTGAGCAGGGCATTGCCAACCTGCTCATGCATGTGGACAGCTTGATCGTGATCCCCAACGAGCGCCTGAAGATGATCAGCCAGGAGAAAATCACCCTGATGAACGCCTTCCAGGCCGCCGACAATGTGCTGCGCCAGGGCGTGGAGTCCATCTCTGCCCTGATCAATGTGCCCGCCTTCATCAACCTGGACTTTGCAGACGTGCGCTCCATCATGAAGGATGCCGGTTACGCACACATGGGCGTGGGCAGCGCCAAGGGTGCCGGCAAGGCCGAGAACGCCGCCAAGGCTGCCATTTCCAGCCCGCTGCTGGAGACCAGCATTGCCGGTGCACACGGCGTGATCATCAACATCACTTCCAGCCCGGACATCGGCCTGGAGGACGTGGAGACCGCTGCCGGTCTGATCACCCAGAGCGCACATCCCGATGCAAACATCATCTGGGGTACTGCGTTTGACGAGAACCTGTCCGATGAGATGCGCGTGACCGTGGTGGCTACCGGTTTTGACAACAAGACCTCCAGCGAGCTGCGCAACAGCATCAACAACGCCATGGGCGGTGCACAGTCGGTACCTTCTGCTGTGTTCAGCAGCGATACCACCAGCAGCACGGTCGCACCCAGCGCGGAAAAGCCCGCTGCCAAGGCTGTGGAAGAGGACAGCAGCGACAACCGTTACTACGATGAGCTGCTGGCCATTCTGAACAAGCGCAAATAATTCTGAACGAAACATCAATCTGGCACAGCGCCCGGATGCAGGGCGGTCTCTTGCGCGCAAGCGGAGGGAGGCAATGCAATGCTGAAGCAGGACGTTCCGCTGCGGACCGGTTGGTTCGGATACCGGAAACTGGATGTTGAAAACTGCATTGCGCATCTCTGCGCGGTGCACGAAACGGATACCCGTCTTGCCCGGCAGAACCAGCAGGGAATGGAGGGCACCATGGCGCAGATCCGGCAGGAAAACAGTGCATTGCGGCAGCGTCTTGCCCAGCAGGCGGCGGTGCAGACCGCTGCGGTGGTCAGTGCCGATGCCGTGCGCGAGCAGCTGGACCAACTGCACCGCAAGCTCAGCGCCGCCCGTGCGGAGATCCGCCGCTATCAGACCCGCATGTTTGCCTTTGAGCGGCAGATGATCGCACTCCGGCGGGAAAATGCAGAGCTGGAAGCGGCCTGTGAGCGCGCGCAGGAAGAAGCACTGCTGGCAGCTGCCCGTGCCGAAAAGGCCGAGCAGGCGCTGCAGCAGGCCCGGGAACAGGCAGCAGCCTGCCCGCCGCAGCCCGCTCCGGAACCGCCCGCAGAAGAAGCGGCGGTGTGCTGTGCGGCTCCGGCTATGCCGCAGCCGGAAGCACCCCCTGTGCAGGAACCTGCCTGGCAGCCCACCACCGAGCTGGAAAAGCTCTCGGTGGAGTTGATACATCAGTTTGATGCATGGATGGCGCAGTGACGCTGCAGAGAATTTTGAAAAATCAGGAAAGCTGCTGCAATGGCACAGGGCCAGGGCGGCGGCTTTTTTGCTTTACAGGAGCGTTCCGCTTGCAAACTGCCGCACGATCCGGTAAAATGAAATGCCGCCGCAGGCCCCAGGGCAGGCGGCAGACCCTGCAGAAAACGAGGAACAGGAAGCGATGGATGTAAAACAGAAAATCCTCATTGCCGATGGCTCTGAGATCAATCGGGCACTGCTCCGGGAGATCCTGGGCGATGGCTATGAGTATCTGGAAGCCGAAAACGGTGCCGAAGCCGTGGCCCTGCTGCGGGCACGCACGGATATTTCGCTGGTGCTGCTGGACATTCTGATGCCGGAAATGGACGGCTTTGACGTGCTACGCGTGATGAAGTGCTATTCCTGGCTGGATGAGATCCCGGTGATCATGATCTCGGCGGCAGAGGACACCGAAAACATTGAGCGCGCCTACGACCTGGGCGTGGCAGATTATATCCGGCGGCCCTTTGAGCGGGTTATGGTGCTGCGCCGGGTGCAGAACGTGCTCATGCTGTACGCCAAACAAAAGCGGCTTACCCGCCTGGTGACCGACCAGGTGTACGAAAAAGAGCACAACAGTCTGCTGATGATCAGCATTCTGAGCCATGTGGTGGAGTTCCGCAACAGCGAAAGCGGAATGCATGTGCTGCACATCCGCACCCTGACGGACCTTTTGCTGCATCAGCTGGTGCGGCGCACCGAGCGCTACCAGCTGGACGAGAGCGATATTTCCATGATCAGCACGGCATCTGCCCTGCACGACATTGGCAAAATCGTGATCCCGGAGTCGATTCTGAACAAGCCCGGGCGGCTGACGGCGGAAGAGTTTGCCGTGGTCAAGACCCACACGGTGGAGGGGGCACGCATCCTGCAGGACCTGAGCAACAGCATTGGCGGCGCAAACGAGCCGCTGCTGCAGGTGGCCCACGCCATCTGCCGCTGGCACCACGAGCGCTGGGACGGCGGCGGCTACCCGGACCACCTGAAAGGGGACGAGATTCCCATTGCAGCCCAGGTGGTGGCACTGGCCGATGTGTACGATGCCCTGACCGGTGCGCGCTGCTACAAACCGGCCTATGATCATGACACGGCCCTGCGCATGATTTTGAACGGGGAGTGCGGGGCCTTCAACCCGCTGCTTATGGAGTGTCTGCGGGATTCTTCTGAGCTGCTGCGGCAGGAGCTGCAGCGGGATGAATGGGACCGCAGTTTCCACCAGGAGACCCACCGCCTTTCGGAGGAGATCCTGCACCGCGAAGCGCTGCCCCGGGAGGACCGCTCCCAGCGGATGCTGGAATTGGAGCGGGAGCGCACCGCCTTTTTTGCAGAGATGTGCGGCGGCATCCAGTTCGACTACGATACCCTCAGTGGCCGCGTGACCGTGATCGACCACTATGCCGAGACGCAGGACCGGGTGCAGCAGCATGAGTTTGACCACGGCCAGGGGCTGACTTTCCTGAGCCTGAAAGACCGCCGCCGCCTGCTGGACGTCATCCAGAAAGCCACCCCGGATACGCCGGACACCAGTTTTCCGGTGGAGGTGGAAGTGGACGGCAGCTACCGCACCCACAACCTGTTCCTGCGCACGCTGTGGAGCCGCGCAGGGCTGCGGCGCTGTGTGGGGGTGCTGGGGCAGCTTGTGGATGAACCGGCCCAGACCCAGCGCCTGCAGCAGACCGCTGAGCTGCTGGGGACCGGGGCACCGGAACCGCTGGACCTGATGCAGCGGCTGCGCAAGGTGTTTGATATGGTGCGCCTGGTGGACCCGGAACGCGCCAAGGTGCTCACCCTGCACCCGGACGGCACGCTGGAAGAGCAGCCGGGCCGCTGCCACATGGTGTGGAACCGCTCGTCCCGGTGCGAAAACTGCATCTCGGCCCGGGCCTATGCCCGCAAAACCACCCTGAACAAGGTGGAGTTCAAGGACGAGGAAGCCTTTTTCGTGCTGTCGCGCTACATTACGGTGGGCGGCCGCGGCTGCGTGCTGGAAATGGTGTCCAAACTTTCGGACGGGCGCTGGCTGGATATGGGCAGCCACCGTGTGCTGCTGGACCGCCGGGACGGCTACGACCGCAGCGCCTTTGTGGACCCGCTGACCGGAGCCTATTCCCGCCGGTATTTTGAAAAATTCCTGGCCGAAAGCGAGAACATTGAAGGCGTTGTGGTGCTGGATGTGGACCGCTTCAAGGCGGTGAACGACACCTACGGCCACCTGGTGGGCGACAAGGCGCTGCAGTGCGTGGCCAAAGCCATTCAGAACTGCCTGCGGCAGAGCGACATCCTGGTGCGCTACGGCGGCGATGAATTTCTGCTGCTGATGCCCCAGACCCGGGCCGAAGGCATGGACCAGGTGATGGACCGCATCCGGCAGGCAGTGCGGGCCGCCAAGCTGGAAAGCCACCCGGAGATCCGGCTTTCGGTCAGCGTGGGCGGGGTGCACGGCGTGCAGCCTCTGACCGAGGCCATCCGTCAGGCGGACACCCGTATGTACGAAAACAAGGCCCGGACCCGCTGACGGGCGGACGCCGGAAAAAACAGCAAAGCCCGGAGCATCGCTCTCCTGCAGGAGAGCCGGATGCTCCGGGCTTTTTGGTTGTGATTCAGCGCACAGCGCTGGTGCGGTGTTCCATCAGATAGGTGGCTTCCAGGTCGGCAATGTGCAGCTTGACGGCAAGGGGATACTTGTCGTAGGCTTCCGAGATGGCAAAACAGCCGCCCCGGGCTGCATCGTCAAAGCCGCCCATGTGCCAGCGGATGGCAACGGCTTCTTCGATCTTCAGCTTCATGAAGCGCTCGATCAGAAACACGCTTTTTTCGCCGTGGCCATAGGGGAACAGGTCCTCCACGCTGTAGCTGGGCACCTTTTCCCACTGGCCGGTCACCTCGTTTTTCACGTTGCGGGTGCCGGCTTTGTAGTAGTTGGCCTTGCACAGATCGTGCAGCAGTGCACAGATGGCAAAGCTCTCCTCGCTGTCGCCCTCGGTAAAAAAGGTATCGTGCAGCGCGTGGTACACGTTCAGACTGTGCATACACAGCCCGCCCTCACACGCGCCGTGAAAACGGGTGGATGCCGGTGCCGAAAAGAAATCGGTTTTATGGTCCAGCCAGTCCAGCAGCTTTTCGCTGCCGGGGCGGGTGACATACTGCTGCCAGATCTGCAGGAACTCTTCGCGGCCGCCCATGCTCACAGCTCCATATCGTCCAGGATGCCCTTGAGGATG
The DNA here is from genome assembly GCA_963646665.1 of Bacteroides sp. CAG:545. Taxonomy (GTDB): domain Bacteria; phylum Bacillota; class Clostridia; order Oscillospirales; family Ruminococcaceae; genus Faecalibacterium. The sequence continues at coordinate 815 of CAVIXY010000064.1, read as the reverse complement.
GCAAGCTCATCGTGGCTCAGGGAAATGCCCTTGCCCATGCGGGTGCCGTCCGGGGACCAGTCGCGGATGTCGTACTTGGGGTCGCCATCGTTCCAGCTGATGAGGTTGAGCTGACGCTCCCAGCCGCGCGGGCGCTGCGAAAGCACTGCAATGCGCTGGACCACTTCGTATTTGATTTCTGCCATGATGCAAAACCTGCCTTTATCTTTGTTTGCTACCATAATAAGGGAAGCGGACGAAGATTTCAACAGGTAAAGCAAAATAATTTGAAAATTTTTTCAGCCAATTCAGCCGTAGGGGGCGTCCTCCCGCCACTCCACCAGCGCCTGCACGGCCTCGGTGTCCTCTTCCGGGGCAGGCTGGCGGGCGTACAGATGCTGCTGGGTGCTGAACAGCCCGGGGGCGTATTCTGCCATCACGCCGGGCACCCGCCCCTGCAAAAATTCCCGGGCGTTCTTTTGGCGGCAGGCAGCGGGGGTGCCGTCCGTCATGGGAACCGCACCGGTGCCAAGGGGTTTGGTGTCCGTGCCCGGGTGCGGGGTCTGGCCCGGCTGGGGCATATCCGGGGGCGGCAGCTGGGTGTCGGGGTTTTCCGGAGGGGCAGGCGGCTGCAGAGGCGGCTCCTTGCCCAGGGGCGGGCTGCACCGGGTGCAGCTGTTTTCCGGCGCAGCCGAAGCGCCGGGCCGGTGTTCCAGCTCGTGGCGGATGAACGGAGTAAGCGAATTCATTGAAAAAAATCACCTCCGGGAATAGGATGCCCTGAACCGCCCCAGAAATAGTAGACATGCACAAAAAGAGCCCCGTGCAGGGTAAAT
>CAVIXY010000063.1:0-13348 GCA_963646665.1 Bacteroides sp. CAG:545 | reverse complement strand
TGCTGCTGGTCTGCGTGGTTGCTGCCGCCGTGCTGTACGGCGTGGTCAGCCGCAAGGTCCGGGCGTTCCAGGCCGGAGCCACCTTTGCCTTTGACTATCAGATCACGGCCGCCACGGCAGAAGAGCCTGCCCTGTACAGTATGCTGGACCAGCTGGGCGGCACCACCGGCCATGTGGACGGCCAGTATTCCCCCACCGCGCTGCAGCTTGCGCTGTACCCCAAAAGCACCACCGCTGCCGATGGCACGGCCCAGCCGCTGACCCACCTGTACATCAACGGGGACGAGACCCTGTACGATGTGGGCCAGCTGTACACCACCCTGCGGGCCGCCGTGACGGAGGCCTACCCGCTGTCCAGCCTGCTGCTGCCCACCTGGAGCCTGGGCAGCTACATCTCCCATACGCAGCTGGCGGATGTGCTGGGGCTGGATGTTTCCGCCACCAGCCTGCAGAGCATGAACGGCTTTGCGCTGGACCTGAAACACCTGCAGAAGGTTCAGCCGGAAAACGCCAAGGACGGCTACCTCTACTTCCAGCTGGAATCTGACAGCAGCGATGCCAGCGCCCCGGTGCTGACCCTGGGCGTAGCCAAAAAGAACCTGCTGCGCACCAGCTCTCCAGCGGTGCACATTCTGTTGGACATTCCGGCCCACGGCATCCACGTGGAGCTGACCGGTGCGGTGACCGCCGCTTCCACCACCCTGACGGCTCCCACCTCCCGGATGCAGGACGCAGACATTGCGTCCCTTGTCAAGCTGCGGGAAACGCTGGAAAGCGTGCTGCAGTTTGTGCAGACCGCCGCACAGCCCCAGAGCTGAGAAGGGCCTCCTCTTAAAAAAGCAAAAAGCATCTGCAGCCGCTTCCTGCGGGAAGCTGCACTGCAGATGCTTTTTTGTTAAGGTTATACGCCGCGGAAGATAAAGCCGCCGTAGCTGAAAATGGCACCGCCTTCTCCCAGGTCCATGCGGATGGGCACATACACCCGGCCCGCTTCTACGGTAAAGCTGTCCTTGGTGGCATAGCCGCCTGCTGCTTTGACCAAGGCCTGCAGCTCCGCGTTGGTTTTGGGCACGCTGGAAGCTTCCACAAGCCACATCGTGTGGGACCAGCGCAGATCCCCCACAGCCTGCCCATCGCTGGAGGCCTGCACAGACACATCACAGCTGACGGTGGTGCCTGCCGGAACATCCAGCACGGCCTGCCACTGCCCCTGCCGGGTCAGCGCCTGCAGCGGCTGCGAAAGCTTGTAGGTGTAGCTGTGGGTCTCGGCATCCGTGTGCTGTGCGCCCGGCTCCTCGGTGCTCTGCCACTGGTCCGTGAGCTGATAGGTCAGTTTGACGGTGCCGCTGCCCACCTGGTAGTTCACGGTCTCGGTCTCGGTTTCGGTGTGGCTTTCTTCCTCATCGCTCCAGCCATCGTTTCGGGAAGCCGTGTAGGACTGCGGCTGGGCCGGGGCAGCCTGCTGCGTCTTGCTGGCTGCAGGCTGCTCTTCCCGGCTGGAAGCTGCCGGTTCTTCGGCAGGCTGTTCCTGGATTGGCTCTTCGGGTTCCGGTTCCTGCTCTTCCGGTTCTTCCTCTGCAGGCAGCAGTGCTTCCAGCGCCGCCCGCTCGGCAGAAACATCCTCGCCCAGCTGCTCCAGGGCATCGTAGTCCGCGCTGGCTTTGTCGAACCATTCCAGCGTGATGCAGACGGCGGCGTGGCGTTTCAGCAGGTCTTTTTTCAGCGCCAGCAGGGTGTCGGCATCCGCTTCCTCTTTGGCCTTGTCGGTATCCAGCAGCGGCAGGGCTGTGCTGTAGTCCGCTTCGGCGGCGGCCCAGTCGCCGGTCTGCTCATACACCGCTGCGCGGCCCGCATAGGCCTCGGCCTGGGTGTAGGGCCGGTCGGCCGTCTTTTCCAGTACTGCAGCGTAATCGGCCTCGGCGTCCTCGTACTGTTTCAAGTTCACATACACCTCGGCACGGCCCAGGTAGGCTTCAATGCTGTCCGGGTCCAGCCGGATGGCTTCGGTAAAGGCCGCCACGGCCTCGGTGTAGTTCTGTTCAGTCAGGTACTTCCGCCCCAGTTCCAGCTGCTGCGCTGCTTTTTGCGCACTGGAAGTGCAGGCCGTGAACAGGGCCAGCACCAGCAAAAGCACCGCCAGCTGCCGCAGAGGGCGGCGTGTTCCGGTTTTGCTCATGATCGCATCTCCTTTTTGCATTCCCCGCAAAGGGGCTTGTCCTTTTTATTGTAAAACTTTTCCTGCTTCTGTCAACCAAAAATACAGCCCGCTCCCCCCACCGGTCTTGGGGGAACGGGCTGTATGAGTAAACCACAAAAAGGCTCAGCGGTCCAGAATGCGGCCATCAGTGGAGATGGTCACCACCTGCCAGGGCAGGAATTTGCCGCTGTTTTTCAGCGCCGTGACGGCCGCATGTTCCAGCCCGCCGCAGCAGGGCACTTCCATGCGCAGCACGGTCACGCTCTTGATGTCGTTCTGTTTCAGGATCGCGGTCAGCTTTTCGCTGTAGTCCACTGCATCCAGCTTGGGGCAGCCGATCAGGGTGATGTGCCCCTTCATAAATTCCTCGTGCACATTGGCATAGGCATAGGCTGTGCAGTCGGCGGCGATCAGCAGCTTGGCCCCGTCAAAGTAAGGAGCGTTCACCGGCACCAGCTTGATCTGGCAGGGCCACTGGCCCAGCTGAGAGACCTGTGCCGCCGGGGCCGCAGCCGGAGCTGCTGCTTCCCGGTGGAACTGCCGCATGGCGCTGCCGGGGCAGCCGTGGAAGGCCGGAGCCGCAGCGGCGGCCTTTTTCTGCTTGTTTTCCAGCACGGCCTGCTCATCGTAGGCAGCGGCTTCGCGCTCGGTAAAGGTGATGGCACCGGTGGGGCAGCCGGGCAGACAGTCGCCAAAGCCATCGCAGTAGTCGTCCCGCAGCAGCTTGGCCTTGCCGTTTACCAGGCCGATGGCCCCTTCGTGGCAGGCGGTGACGCAGGCCCCGCAGCCGTTGCATTTTTCTTCGTCTATGTGAATGATTTTGCGGATCATGAGAAAATCCTCCTTGTTTTGATGGCCTGAGTATACTATAATCAGGGCAGCAATTCGGTTGTTATAACCACAAAGAGAGGCTTTTTTATGAAAAACATTGCATCTCCGTTGTTTGCCGGGCTGACCGATGCCGACTGGGACGCCCTGGCCGCTGCCGGGCATCTGCGCACCCGCAGGTTTGCCCGCCGCGAAGTGATCTTTCACGCCGGGGACCACGTGCACGAGATCGGCGTGGTGCTGCGCGGCACCGTCCACATTGAAAACCTGGACCTGTGGGGCTGCAAAAGCATCCTGCCCCAGGTGCCCGCCGGGCAGGTATTTGCCGAGACCTACGCCTTCTGCGGCGATGCCCTGATGGTGGATGCCGTGGCCGCCGAGGACTGCGAGATCCTGTTTGTGCGGGCAGCGGCCTTTTCTTCCGGCAGCGGCCCGGCCCAGAACCGCCTGCTGCAGAACCTGCTGACGGTCTCCATGCGCAAGAACCTGAGCCTTTCGCAGCGCATCTTCTGCACCACTCCCAAAACGGTGCGGGGGCGGCTGCTGACTTATTTTTCCGCCCAGGCCGCCCGGTGCGGCAGCCTGCAGTTTGAGATCCCCTTCAACCGCCAGCAGCTGGCCGACTACCTCAACCTGGACCGCAGCGCCCTTTCCAAAGAGCTGTGCAAAATGCGGGACGAGGGCCTGCTGGAATTTGAAAAGAACCGGTTCTGTCTGAAAGAGGATCTGGAATAAGAACCAAAAAGCGCCCGCCGGTCACACAGACACGGCGGGCGCTGCTTTGCTTTTAATGATTCAATCAGCCCGTTTCCTTCACGGTCTTTTTGCGGGGTGCGCGCTTTGCCTTGGGCTTTGCTTCCACAGCAGCTTCGGTTTTTGCCTCAGCAGCGGGAGCCGTCTCGGCAGCCTTGGCAGGGGCCTTCTTGGCAGCGGTCTTGCGGGCGGGCTTGGCCGCAGGCTCAGCCTTCTTCTCTTCTGCCTTTACCGGCTCGGCTGCTTTTTCGGCAGCCTTTTTGGTGGTGCGGGGCTTGCGGGCAGCAGGCTTTTTGGCCGGAGCCTTTTCTGCAGCGGGGGCGGCAGCCGCTTCTGCAGCAGGCTGCTCAGCCTTTTCTTCTGCCTTCTTGGCGGTGCGCTTTGCGCGCTCCTTTACCTCGGCAATGGTCCACAGCTGGTCTGCGCCCGGCACTTCCTGCCAGATCTGCAGCACAGCACCCACTTCGGCACCCATGCCCACGGTGTCAATGCACTTGCCGCCGGCCCAGGAAGAACGCAGACGCACGGTCCCTTCCGGGGTGGGCTGAACGGACCACATCTGGGACGTGCCGCCCACATCCTCCCACAGGTGCAGCCAGGTGCCGTTGGCGGTGCCGGTCATGGTCAGATCCAGCAGTTTGCCGGAAGCGCGGTTGCGGATGCGGTACACGCCATCGCCCACGCGGATAAAGCTCCACTCCTGCTCAGGCTTGTGGTCGTACTTGCCCAGGCGGACCGTGCCGCCGTCCTTGCTGCCTTCCACCGCCTGAATGACATTGCCGGTGTGGGCCGCAATGGTATAAAAGTGATCTGCTTCGATCACGGTTTGTGCTACGGACTTCATAAATAATTCCCTCCCAATTGGTATTTTTTACAGGCATTCCCATGTAATTTATTTTAAATGATACCACATATCGTGATTTTTCACAAGCAATTCGACCATCCTTTAGCACTTTATACAGAATCCGCCGGTGTTTCGGCAGCTTTTTCTCCCCTTCGCGGGCTGCAAAAGCCGGTTTGCCCCCTCTCGACTTTTTGCCGCAGCTGCGTTATACTAAGATAGTGTGTGCTGCACACTTTCCATACGTTACTGCCGCTCTTGTCACAGGGAGCGGCTTTTCCAACTCAGGACCAAAGGAGGTCTTTGCATGACATCAGATGAACTGAACATCCAGCAATACAAAAAAATGACGGAAACCCCCATCCCGAAGCTGATCCTCGGGCTGGCTGCCCCCACCGTTTTGAGTATGCTGATCACCAGCATTTACAACCTGGCCGACACCTTTTTTGTGGGCCAGATCTCCACCAGTGCATCCGGCGCGGTGGGCGTGGTTTCCAGCCTGATGGCCATTATCCAGGCACTGGGCTTTATGCTGGGCCATGGCGCGGGCACCGTGATCAGCCGCAGCCTGGGCAGCCGCAATATGGAGGCCGCCACCCGGTTTGCCTCCACCAGCTTTTTCACCGCGCTGGCCTTTGGCGTAGTGCTGGCAGTCGTTGGCCTTGCCACCCTGCCCAACTTCATGCTGCTGCTGGGCAGCACCGAGACCATTCTGCCCCATGCCTGTGCCTACGCGCGGCCCATCTTCATTGCAGCCCCGCTGATGATCTCCAGCCTGGTAATGAACAACATCCTGCGCTACGAGGGCAAGGCCAGCTTTGCCATGATCGGCCTGGTTACCGGCGGCGTGCTGAACATTGTATTGGACCCCATCTTCATGTTCGGCCTGGGTCTTGGCACCGCCGGTGCGGGCATTGCCACCGCCCTGAGCCAGGGCATCAGCTTCTGCATCCTGCTGTCCATGTTCCTGCGGGGCAAAACGGTGAGCCAGTTCCGCATCACTGCCGTCACCCGCGAAGCACGGGAGTTCGGCATCATTCTGGCGGGCGGCGCCCCCAGCTTTGGCCGCCAGGGCCTGAACAGCATTGGCGGTATGCTGCTGAACATTGCCGCCAGCCGCTACGGCGATGCCGCCGTGGCCGGCATGAGCATTATTTCCCGCATTTTCCTGTTCCTCTCCTCGGTGGTCATTGGCGTGGGACAGGGCCTGCAGCCGGTGGCAGCCTTCAACTATGGGGCACGCAAGTACCGCCGGGTGCAGAAGGCCACCATCTTTACCACCTTTGCGGCGCTCTGCCTGCTGGTGGTGCTGCTGGGGCTTTGCTGGGTGAACGGCGATGCCCTGATCCGCATGTTCCGCGATGACCCAGAGGTTACCGCCGTGGCGCTGCCTGCCTTCCGCTATCAGTGCCTTTCCATGCTGCTGCTCCCGGTCATCATCATGGCAAACATGGTTTATCAGAGCATCGGCATGGCCGGGCGTGCCACCTTCCTGGCCTGCTGCCGCGGCGGCACCTTTTTTATCCCGCTCATCGTTCTGCTGCCGCGCTTTTTCGGCCTTGTGGGCGTGCAGATCAGCCAGCCCCTTGCGGATGTGCTCACCTTTATGGTTTCCCTGCCGTTCCTGCTCTGGCTCATGCACCGGCTGGGCCGCATGGACGATAATGCCGAGCCGCTGAGCTGAGTGTTCCTGTCATCAATCTGTAACCAAAACAGCCGTGCTTTTCTGCAATGGAAGGCACGGCTGTTTCGTATTCTAATTGAACTGGAACTCCTTTCCAGTTCTGTTTCCTTCCCATTTTGCAGTTCCAAAGGAGTGAATCCTATGAAGCGAATCTCTCCCCGCCTGGGCTGTGCCGCCCTGTGCGTGACCCTGAGCCTTGCATTGGGCTGCGGCTGCGCCCTGCTGCCGCCTGCTTCCGGCAAACCGGCCTCGCCATCTTCCGTGCCCACCGATGCCAGCGGCAAACCGCTGTACGATGCTTCCCGGCTGGACGATGGCAGGCTGCGGATGCTCTATGGCTACGACAATGCCGGCAGTCTGTGCACCATCCTCTGCGGCAGTCAGGTGCTGTATCAGTCCGCCCGCAGCGAGAACGTGACCCTTTTGCAGGATACGGTCACCGGCGAGACGGATTACTGGTTCCGCACCTGGTCGGACCCCACCGGCCGGGGCGGACGCCGCAGCGCCCTGTACGACAAAACCGGCACCGAGGTGCTGGCCTTTGACGGCGAGCAGAGCGCCACAATGCAGAACGGCCTGCTGGTGCTGCAGGAGAGCGCTCTTGTAAACGGTGAATACTGGGACTATTATTGGGGCGGCGGCACCTGTCAGGTCATTGACCTTTCCACCGGCGAAAGCCTGCCGGTGCCGGACGGTGCCTATCGCTGCAGCGTGTGCGGTGACAGCCTTGTTTACACCTGCTACGCCCGCCCGGAGAGCCTTGCCGAGGATGAATGGGACGATGACACGTCCCTTCACAGCTGGGTCGTCATTTTGGCAAAGGACGGCACGCAGCTCTATCGGGCCGACACCACCACAGCCATGAGCCTTTCCTACGCTGCCGACAGCCTGAGCGACTGGGTGGAGCTGGACACAACCCACGCCGATGGCGAATCGGTGGATCAGGTGCTCTACAATCCCGCCACCGGCGAGAGCTTTGCCGGCTTTACCCAGACCTGCGGCAATGGCCTGGCCTGCTTTGCCACTGCCGATGGCCGGTATGAGCTGCGGGACATGAGCACCGAGGACCGCGGCATCCTTGACACCTTTGACGATCTGCCCGACTATTATTTCCCGGGCTTTGTGGTCACCTGGCACACCACCGATGATTACGGTTACGACCTGCACGACCTTGAGACCGGCGAGGTAACGCCGCTGTATGCTTCCAGCATTATGAATAACACCATTGCCCTCTACGCCAAAAACGGCAGCCTGAAGGTCTACGACACCGACACCGGCAAGCTGATCACCGACACTACCGTGGAGCCGGTGGAAAACCAGCAGATGGCAATGATGGACAATGAAGGTAACGGCTATGTCTGGCTGGAGCTGCGGGACAACGATGATTACGAAACCACCGCCACCCGTGTTTACGGCCCGCAGGGGCTGGTCAGCGACCTGACCCACCTGCAGCAGACCTACAGTTATATGGGCTATCTCATCACCACCCCGGAGGGCAGGCCGCTGTACTACGGCACATCCGACTCCCTCAGCAGCAATGGTTCGCTGTGCGATGTGCTGGACGAAGCCGGCAACGTGGTGCTTCACGGCCTTGGCAGCTGCTACAGCTACTACGATAACAGCCTGAACGCCCTGCCGGAGGGTGTGTTTGTGGCACGGCGTGGCTTCTACTACGGCTGGATGGACACCGCTGGCAATTGGCTGTACTGCCAGAGCATCTTCTCTTCCATCAATGCCGATGACGAAATGGGCTACTGACAAAACAGGGAGGAACCTTTTTATGAAACATGCAAAAATTTCCCGCCGCAGTTTTCTGCTGGGGCTGGCCACCTGCTCTGCCGCCGGCATCCTCACCGCCTGCAAAGGCACGAACGCTCCTGCCAGCAGCGCCCCTGCCACACCGGAGGCCCCCGCTTCCTCCACAAGCGAGGTGCAGGCTGCCAGCCTGTTCCCGGTGGAGGATTTTCCCAAGCTGGACGGCAGCACCGCCTGCATCCCGCTGATGGCCCAGATGATGGCCGACACCACCGGCATTGACCTGGAAACAGCTCAGAGCAGCATCTCGGTCAGCACCACGGCCACCGCCTGGGAAAACTTTGGCCTGTACGACACCGACACCCAGATGCTGGTGGTATACGAAGCCCCGGATTCCGTCAAGGAAGAGCTGCAGGACGCCAATGTGCAGCTGGAGCAAAAGCCCATCGGGCGGGATGCCCTGGTGTTCATTGTCAACGAGAACAATCCCGTCAAAAGCCTGACCCAGCAGCAGCTGAAAGACATCTATGCCGGAAAGATCACCAACTGGAAAGAGGTGGGCGGCCAGGATCTGGACATTGTGGCCTTCCAGCGCCGGGCCGATTCCGGCAGCCAGACCCTGTTCCAGAAGCTGCTTATTCAGGGTGGAGAGCTGATGGACCCGCCCACGGAACTGGCCCCCACCGCCATGGGCGAACTGGTGGACAGCCTGGCCGCCTACAACAACAGCGCCAATGCCATCGGCTTTTCGGTGTACTATTACATTGATCAGATGTACTCCCAGCCCGGCCTGCGGCTGCTGGCCGTGGACGGTGTAGAACCTTCCAACGACACCATTGCCAGCGAGAAATACCCGCTGTGCAACGAGTTTTATGCCGTCATCCACCCGGATGCTGTTGCCGACAGTCCGGAACGGACCCTTTACAACTGGCTGGACACCGAGGCCGGGCAGGCCTGCATCCGGAAGTCCGGCTATGTAGCCGTAGCTCCTGCTGCAGATTGACCTGCACAGAATGCCTTCCTGCATTGACGATGCCCTATGGTTCTGCTACAATAAAAGCAGTGAAAAAACGCCGGATACCGAAAGGAAGGTCGTACCATGGAGCATCCTGCCGACACCCCCGTTCACCACGTAGAAAGCCGCTGGCGCACCGAGCTGCGCAACCGCATCATTCAGGCATCCAGCCTGCTGGAGATCCTGCTGTCCGGGCTGGTGCTCATCGGCCTGCTGTTCAGCGCTGTGCCGCTGATCCGGTGGATGCCCGGCCTGCTGTTTGACGGCAACGAGGTGGAGATCCGCACCTTTCTGGAACGCAGCCTGGACATTGTGATCGGCATTGAGTTCATCAAAATGCTGGCCAAGCACAGCCCCGGCAGCAGCCTGGAAGTGCTGCTGTACGCCATTGCCCGTCATTTGGTGGTGGGCCACGACTCCGCCCTGGAAAACCTGCTCAGCGTGGGAGCCATTGCGCTGATCTTTATTGTGCGCAAGTTCTTCTTTGTGCCGGCCTTTGGTGCCCACTTGCCGGACGGCCACCCCGCCCCGGACCTCAGCCCCAAGCAAAGCGGCATTCCGGCGGAGGAATTTTTCTTCCGGCTGAAAAAGCGGGGCGAAACCGAAGCAGCCCAGGCCGTTCCCACCGAAGAAGAAAACTTTGATGAGGATGATCTGGAATCAGAAGAATCCGAAACGGAATAATCCTCTAAGCAAAAAAGCTCCGCAGCCTGCCGATTTCAGCAGTGCTGCGGAGCTTTTCTTCTTGCATTTTACTTTTTGCCGTGGCGGCCAAAGCGGTACTCTTTGCCCTCGCGGATGCGCTGGATGTTGGCACGGTGCATATAGATGACCATGCCGGACATGAAGCCGGAACCAATGGCACACACCAGCAGGTCGCCGGATGCGTAACCCTTGAACACCCCGTAAAGGATGGTCAGCACCGGGTAAAGCGCTGCCATTGTCACGCTGCCCAGCGACACCATGCCGGTGGGGATCAGGCACACCAGGAAGATGGCTGCCAGAAAAGGCAGCAGCACCGGCTGGATGGCCAGAATGGCACCGCCTGCCACCAGCACGCCCTTGCCACCCTTGAAACCGAAGTACAGCGGGTACAGGTGGCCCAGCACGGCAAAGATCGCCGCCAGGTACACCCCCAGGTAGGGCGAAACGCCGGTACCGGCGGGCAGCAGATGGAACAGTGCCCGGCCGATGCACACCGCTGCAGCGCCTTTGAGCACATCCACCGCCGCCGTCATGGCAGCAGCCTTTTTGCCGAAGGTGCGCAGCATATTGGTCATACCGGCTGCGCCGCTGCCGTGGTTGCGGACATCATCGTGGTATACAAACTTGCTGATGAGGATGCCGGCGTCCACGCTGCCCAGCAGGTAAGCCTGCAGGATCGTGGCGGCGGCGATCAGGATTGCTTTCATCATAAAGCCAGATGCCTCCTTTGCGGGCGCTTACACGTCCTTGGCACCCACTTCGCCGGAGCCGCGCTCGCGCACGACCAGGCGGATGGGGGTGTGTTCCAGACCAAAGTTCTCGCGGATCTGATTGATGATATACCGCTGATAGCTGAAATGGAACAGCTGCTTGGAGTTGACGAACGCCACGAACGTGGGCGGGCGGGTGGAAGCCTGGGTCAGGTAGAAGATCTTCAGGCGGCGGCCCTTGTCGCTGGGCGGCTGCATCCGGGCAGTAGCACGGGCCAGCATCTCGTTCAGCACGCCGGTGGGCACACGGGCACCGTTCTGGCTGTCCACATCGCGGATCAGCTGCATCAGCTTGTTCACGTTGTAGCCGGTCTGAGCCGAGATGAAGATGATGGGAGCATAGCCCATAAAGCTGAAGCACTCGGCGTAACCGCGCCGCTGCAGCTCCATGGTGTTGGTCTCCTTGCCTTCCACGGCGTCCCACTTGTTGACGACGATGATGCAGGCTTTGCCCTGCTCGTGGGCATAACCGGCCACCTTGCTGTCCTGCTCGGTGAAGCCGACGGTGGCATCCACAAGGATCAGGGCCACGCGGCTGCGCTCCACTGCGGCCAGTGCACGCACGACCATATAGCGCTCCAGACCGTCGGTGATGTTGCTGCGCTTGCGCAGGCCGGCGGTGTCGGTGAAGATGAACTTGCCGTAGGCGTTGTCCACCGGGGTGTCGATGGCATCGCGGGTGGTGCCGGCTTCATTCGCCACGATCATGCGGTTCTCGCCCAGAATGCGGTTGGTCAGGCTGGACTTGCCCACATTGGGGCGGCCGATGATGGCGACCGGGATACGGTCCTCTTCCACCACGGTCTCACTGAAATCGAGGTGTGCACACACAGCATCCAGCATGTCACCGGTGCCGTGACCATGCACGGACGAAATGGGCATCACTTCGTCAAAACCCAGGTTGTAGAACTCGTACATCTCCATGGGTGCATCACCCACTTTGTCGCACTTGTTGACGGCCAGAATGATGGGCTTGTGGCTGCGGCGCAGCATGTGGGCCACATCCTCGTCCGCTGCGGTCAGGCCGTTGCGCACGTCCGTGACCATGATGATGCAGTCGGCAGTGTCAATGGCGATCTGGGCCTGCTCGCGCATGTGGGCCAGAATGCCCTCGGTGGCCTTCGGCTCAATGCCGCCAGTGTCCACCAGCAGGAATTCATGGCCGTTCCACTCGCAGTTGGCAAAAATGCGGTCACGGGTAATGCCCGGCGTATCCTCGACAATGGCAAGGCGCTGACCGCACAGTTTATTGAACAGGGTGGATTTGCCCACGTTGGGGCGGCCCACCACTGCTACGATCGGTTTGCTCATGGGGTGTCCTCCTTTACTGTTTTCTTCTCCTTGCAATGTGCAGGCCGCTGCGCAGCAGGTGGCGGGCCTCCTCGCCGCCTGCGGTGGGCAGCACCTCCACCTTCACACCAAGGCGCTGGGCCAGCTGGTCCGTGGTCATGTCGTCCAGGAAGGTATCCTTCTCTTCCCGCAGCATCACGGCGGGCACCCCCAGCGTACCGCTGGTCAGCCTGCCCTCACACTGGGCAATGATGTCGGTAGCCGTTACCAGCCCGGCCACCCCCACATTGCCGCCGAAGAATTTATTTTTGATGGTGTGCACCGTCACCTCGATCATGGGGTACTGGCGGTGCAGCTCGGCCATCATGCTGTTGATAAGGGGCGATGCCATCTCACCGGTAACCACATCCAGCTTTTTGGTGCCATACACCCGGTGGGGCTTTTCCAGCTCTTCCAGAAACTCCTTAGCGTACAGGCGCATCATGCCCACGCCGTTTTCCAGCTGGTCGAAGTCCTCGTAGAACTCCTCCGGCGGGATGGGCCGCCCGGCCTTGAGGTACCATTCATCGCTGGGGTAGATAATGCGCTTGCCGTGGCGGCGCTTGCACTCATCGCCAAACTCCTCCATGATGTCGATGACTTCAGCACTGGTCTTTGCATCGTAGGGGGTCTGCTTGAACAGGTGCTGGCGATAGTCGGTCACGCCGCAGGGCACCGCTGCAATGCTCTGCACCATGGGGGTCAGTTCCAGCAGGTCAGAGAGGGTGCGGCGCAGCTCATCGCCATCGTTGATGCCGCGGCACAGTACCAGCTGGCAGTTGACGGCAATGCCGCCTTCCACCAGGCGGGGCAGGTACTTGAGCACCTCGCCGCCGCGCTTGTTGGCCAGCATCCGGACACGCAGCTGAGGGTTGGTGGTGTGCACGGAAATATTGATGGGCGAGATGTGCATCTTGATGATGCGGTCGATCTCATGGTCCTGCATATTGGTCATGGTGATATAGTTGCCGAACAAAAAGCTCAGGCGCTCGTCATCATCCTTGAAATACAGGCTCTCGCGCATACCGGGGGGCAGCTGGTCGATGAAGCAAAACATGCAGTGGTTGGAGCAGGAGTGCTTCTGGTCGCCCAGATAGGTTTTGAAGTCGCAGCCAAAGGGGCCGCGCTGCGGGCGCTGGACATCCCATTCCCGGATGCCATCCGCCACCTTTGCCGTCAGGTGGAAGCTCGGGCTGTCGGTGTAAAAATCGTAGTCCAGGGTATCGTTCAGCTCGTTGTTGTCCACACGCAGCAGCTCATCACCTGGGCCAAGGCCCAGCGCCTCGGCCTCGCTGCCGGGGTCCACCCGCTCGATCTTGATTGCCACAGCATCCACCTCCTTTTTCAGAATTCACGAACAAAAGCCCTCCCACCAGGGAGAGCTGCCGCCGCACGCAGCGGAACCGGGCCATTCTGTTTACAGAACAAGAAGGGGAAGGCATGCGCCCTCCCCTTCTGTACATAACACCAT
>CAVIXY010000062.1:0-13367 GCA_963646665.1 Bacteroides sp. CAG:545 | reverse complement strand
ACGGCGTGACCGAAGCCACGCCGTTCCTGAGAAAATACGATATTACTTTCTTATGCCCCCCGACCATTCCATCGGAGGTTTTTTCTAAAAGTGGAAGAAAGTATTTTTGGATTTGTCCTAATGGGCACAGTTATTCTGCAAGCGCGCTTCATCGAGCTTCTGGCACAAATTGTCCGATTTGTAATGCGGGACGACAGACGTCTTTTGCGGAACAAACAGTTTTTTATTACATCAAACAGGTGTTTCCGGATGCAGTGAACCGATATAAGGATATTTTTGATAATGGAATGGAGTTGGATATTTTTATCCCATCTGCTAGACTTGCAATTGAATACGATGGTGTCTTCTGGCACAAAAATAAAAATGTTGAACGTGACCGTCAAAAATATCGCATTTGCCAAAATAATAATATTCGGTTACTTAGAGTTCGTGAATCGGACAGTACACCGTATGGTTTAGCGGATGAGTCATTTCATGTGGACAATCTTGACAATCGCAAAAATCTCGAACAATTGATACGGTATCTTCTTAGTCGACTGGACCCCCAATCCAATATGTGGACACGGAAGCGGGCTATTTTTTATAGCCCTGTGAATGTTGACCTTGCTCGTGATGAGCAGGAGATCCGTCAGTATATGACGGTGACAAAAAACTCTTTACAGGATGTCCATCCTGAAATTGCCGCGCAATGGCATCCGACAAAAAATGGAACATTGAAACCTGATGCATTCAAATGTGGTTCGGACTACAAAGCATGGTGGCTTTGTCCTGTATGTGGACATGAATGGCAAGCCACTATTGGACATCGTGCGAATGGAACAGGGTGTCCAGCCTGCTATCAAAAGAACCGTAAAGGGCATAGTCCCCATGCAAAAAAGATTTATCAATATTCAAAGCAGGGAGAATTTATAAGGGAATGGAGTAGTATAACGGAAGCAAGTAGTATGTTATCTATTTCACTTTCCAATATTGGTACATGTGTACAGGGCAAAAGACATAGCGCCGGGGGCTATATTTGGCGTGATAATCCGAAGTTTACGAAAGAAAAATAACAGAAACGGCACAGCAAATGCTGTGCCGTTTCTGTTATTCTCTAATAAAAGTATCAGCCGCCCAGGTACGCGCTGCGCACGCGCTCGTTGGTCAGCAGCTCGGCACCGGTGCCGTCCATGACCACGCGGCCGGTTTCCAGCACGTAGGCACGGTCCGCCACAGAAAGGGCCATCTGTGCGTTCTGCTCCACCAGCAGGATGGTCATGCCCTCCTTGTGAATGTTCTGGATGATGTCAAAGATCTCCTGCACCAGCAGGGGCGAAAGGCCCATGGAAGGCTCATCCAGCATCAGCATGGAAGCGTTGCTCATGAGGGCGCGGCCCATGGCCAGCATCTGCTGCTCGCCGCCGGACATGGTGCCGGCCAGCTGCTTGCGGCGCTCCTTCAGGCGGGGGAACAGCTCAAACACCTTTTCCTTGTTGGGGGCAATGGTGGAAGCCGGCTGGGTGTAGGCACCCATGTCCAGGTTTTCTTCCACGGTCATGTGCAGGAACACATGGCGGCCTTCCGGTACCTGGGCCAGGCCTGCTTCCACAATCTTGTGGGCGCGCACGCCCTTGATGCTCTTGCCCTTGTACAGCACATCGCCCGTTTTGGGGTGCAGCAGGCCGGAAATGGTTTTCAGGGTGGTGGACTTGCCGGCACCGTTGGCACCGATCAGGGTGACGATCTCGCCCTGATTCACCTCAAAGGAAACGTCCTTGACGGCGTGGATGTTGCCGTAATACACGTTGATGCCGTCCACTTTCAGTAAAGTATCTGCCATCGCTCAGCCCTCCTTCTTGCCCAGGTAGGCTTCGATGACCTGGGGATTGTTGCGGATCTCGTCCGGGGTGCCCTTGGCAATGATGCGGCCGAAGTTCAGCACCGCAATGCCTTCGCAGATGCCCATGACCAGGCTCATGTCGTGTTCGATCAGCAGCACGGCAATGTTGAACTCATCGCGGATGCGGCGGATGGTCTCGGTCAGCTCGGCTGTCTCGGAGGGGTTCATGCCGGCAGCAGGCTCGTCCAGCAGCAGCAGCTTCGGGCTGGTGGCCAGTGCGCGCATGATCTCCAGGCGGCGCTGTGCGCCGTAGGGCAGGCTGCCCGCGGGCACATCGGCCAGGTCGGCCATGTGGAAGATGTCCAGCAGCTCATAGGCACGCTCGGTGCACTTCTTCTCTTCCTTCCAGTAGTTGGGCAGGCGGATCAGGGAAGAGGCCAGGTTGTACTTCATGGATTCGTGCAGGCCCACCTTGATGTTGTCGATCACGCTCAATTCCTTGAACAGGCGGATGTTCTGGAAGGTGCGGGCCACGCCCATGCGGTTGACCTGATAGGTCTTTTTGCCAGCGGTGGGCATACCATCGATCAGGATGGAGCCGCGGGTGGGCTGGTAAACGTTGGTCAGCAGGTTGAACACGGTGGTCTTGCCGGCACCGTTGGGGCCGATCAGACCGGTGATCTCGTTGCGGCCGATCATCAGGTTGAAGCCATCCACGGCGGTCAGGCCGCCGAAGTCGATGCCAAGTTCACGCACATCCAGAATGGGCTTTTTGTCCTTGTCGCGGTCGGTCAGAAAGCCGCCGGAAGGCACACTGTTCAGTCTTGTCTGGAACTCACTCATGGTCTGCACCCTCCTTTGCATTCTTCTTGCCGTACAGCACGCGCTCCACAAGGCGGCTCATGGAGAAGTCGTAGCTGCCCAGCAGTCCGCCCGGGCGGAAGATCATCATCAGGATCAGCACCAGCGAGTAGATCACCATGCGGTAGCTGTCGAAGCTGCGGGTAGCCTCGGGCAGGATGGTCAGCACGGTAGCGGACAGGATGGAGCCCAGCATGGAACCCATGCCGCCCAGAACCACCATGACCAAGATCTCAATGGACTTCATAAAGCCAAAGGTGGAGGGGTTCAGCACGCCGATGTAGCAGGCGTACAGGCCGCCGGCCATACCGGCAAAGGCGGCGGAGAAGGCAAATGCCATCACCTTATAATAGGTGGCCTGGATGCCGCAGCTCTCGGCGGCGATCTCGTTGTCGCGGATGGCCAGCACGGCACGGCCATGGCGGCTCTTCATCATGGCGTGGATGAGGAAGCAGGCAATGACCACACAGAGGAACACGTTGGTGAAGTTGGAGTATTTGGGGATGTTCTTCAGGCCTTTGGAGCCGTAGAACAGCTTGAAGCCCAGCACATCGTCAATGTTGTTCAGGGTGATGCGGATGATCTCGCCGAAGCCCAGGGTCAGAATGGCCAGATAGTCACCGGTCAGGCGCAGGGCGGGAATGCCAATGAGCACGCCGAACAGCCCGGCCACTACGCAGGCCAGCGCCAGGCCGATGGCAAAGGACACCCCGGCGGGCAGGGGGCTGTATTTGGTGAACAGGGCGCAGGTGTAGGCACCTACGGCCATGAAACCGGCATGGCCCAGCGGCAGCTGGCCCAGATAACCGGTGGCAACGTTCAGCGAAACGGCCAGAATGATGTTGATGCCTACAGTGAGCAGCACCTTGTTCTGATAGGTGGACAGCACATTGCCGGTGAGGTAAGACAGCGCCACGAACAGCAGCCCCACCAGCACCAGATTCATCAGGTAGCGCACGGGCATTTTGATGGTTTTGCGATTGGTTTTCATTGTTCTGCCCTCCTTACACCTTTTCCTGCACCTTGCGGCCAAGGAAACCTGTGGGCTTGACCAGCAGCACGATGATCAGGATGGCAAACGTCACGGCGTCCTTCCAGGCAGAAAGGCCGATGGCGGAAACAAAGCACTCGCACAGGCCAATGGCAATGCCGCCGATCATAGCGCCCGGAATGGAGCCGATGCCGCCCAGAACGGCGGCGACAAAGGCCTTCAGGCCCAGCATGGAGCCCATGGTGGGGGTGGCCTGCGGGTAGCTGCAGCAGTACAGCACCGAGCCGATGCCGGCCAGTGCAGAGCCGACTGCAAAGGTAAAGGAGATGGTGCTGTTGACGTTGATGCCCATCAGGCGGGCAGCGTCCATATCCTCCGAGACAGCGCGCATGGCCTTGCCCAGCTTGGTTTTCTGCACCAGGAAGGTGAGCACCAGCATGGACAGCACGGTGACTACCAGCGTGATGATGGAGGTCAGGCCCAGGGGCACAGAGCCGAGCATGAAGGTCTTGTTGTCGTAGTAGGACGGAATGACCTTTGCAGCGGAACCGAGGATCAGCTCAGCGGTGTACTCCAGGAAGAAGGACACGCCGATGGCGGTGATCAGCAGGGAGATACGCGGTGCACTGCGCAGCGGGGTGTAGGCGATCTTTTCAATCACAACGCCCAGCAGCGTACAGGTAATGATGGTGGCGCACACGGCGGTAACGGGGCCGAGGCCCAGCTGGTTCATCACGAACCAGGACATGTACGCGCCCACCATGATGATATCGCCATGGGCAAAGTTCAGCAGCAGAATGATGCCGTACACCATGCTGTAGCCCAGTGCGATCAGTGCATAGATGCTGCCAAGGGACAAACCGTTGATCAGCTGGCTAAAAAACACTGTCATGGATGGATACTTCCTTTCTTTGCGGCGCAGCGCTGTGCGCCGTAGAATGACACTTTTTTCCTTTATAAAAAAGCGGAGAACACCGAGCAGACAGCTGTTCCGGCGTTCTCCGCAAAAAGTCAATTTTCCATGTTCCGGGGCTGCTCCCCATCACCGGTCGATGAGGAAGCGCGCGATCAGAACATTTCCTTCAGTTCGGGCTTGCCGTCCACGTAGGTCAGGATCGCAGTGCTCTTGACGGGGTCGTGGTGCTCATCGAAGGTGAAGGTGCCGGTCAGGCCGGTGATGGTACCGCCTGCAATGGCATCAATGACAGCCTGCTTGTACTCATCGGTACCAGCTTCCAGCCCGGCATCCTCAGCAGCCTGCAGACCGTAAACCACGGTGGTGGCAGCATCGTAGCCCAGGGGAGCAAAGCCGTTGGGGTACTCTTTGCCGTACTCTGCCTTGTAGGCATCCTCGAACTCGGGAGAAGCGCCCTTTGCGTAGTTGGCGCAGAAGTAGCTGTCCTTCAGCTGCTCAGCAGTTGCATAGCCTTCCAGGCCGTCCCAGCCATCGCCGCCCAGGAAGGGAACGGTCAGGCCGATGCTCTCGGCCTGGGACAGGATCTGGCCCACTTCTTCGTAGTAGTTGGGGCAGAACACGGTCTCGGGTGCCTTGCCCAGGATGCTGGTCAGCTGAGTCTTGAAGTCCACATCGCCCTCGGAGTAGCTCTCCTGATCCACGATGGTGCCGCCCAGGCTCTCGAACTCGTTCACGAAGTTCTCAGCCAGGCCCTCGTTGTAGTCAGCGCCCTTCTTAAAGATGACGGCTGCCTTGGTGTAGCCCAGCTTCTGATAAGCGTAATCGGCCATCTTGACGCCCTGGAACGGGTCGGTGAAGGTGGTGCGGAACACGTTTGCGTTCACGGTGTCGGTCTCGGCATCGTAGGTAACAGCCTCAGCGGTAGCGGAAGCAGTGACCATGGGCATGTTGTAGTCTGCGCTCTCAGCAGCCACAGCCAGGGTGGGAGCGGTGGTCACATCGCCCACCAGAGCGGTGATGCCTTCGTCCACCATCTTGGTGAAGCAGGTCACAGCCTGAGTGGCATCGCCCTGCTCATCCTCGGTGATGATCTCGATCTGCTTGCCGTTGATGCCGCCCTTTTCGTTGACCTGCTTCAGGTACAGGGTAGCACCGTTGACAACGGCCTGGCCGTAAACGGAAACGTTGCCGGTCAGGGGGCCCATGACGCCCACCTTAATGGTGTCGCCGGAAGCGGCTGCCGTGGAAGCAGCTGCAGAAGCAGCAGTAGAGGTGGAAGCTGCGGTGGAAGCGGAAGAACCGCCGCAGGCAGTCAGGGCACCGGCAGCAGCCAGAGCACCGGCAGCGGCCAGGAACTGACGACGAGAAACCATCTTTTTCATAAAAATCTCCTCCTTCGGAGTACATTGTTTTTTTCGTGGATAAAAACGAAGCAAGGCCCTTCCCTCAAAGCGACCTTGCTTCGTTGTCAATATTATAGACCTCTGGGCCAAAAACCGCAATTCACAAACCGTCCATACTTTTAGCGGCTTTTCCTTGGCTTTATTGCCAAAATGGACAAAATCAGAAATGTGTTTTTGTGCACTATTTCAAATGGTTCATTTCGTTTGTGTGTGAGATGAATCCACTTCACAGATTGCAAAATGGTTACACCGTCTCGGATTCAGCCTCGGCAGCATGCTCCAGCTGATCTACCTCTTCGCGCACTTCCTCGCGCACCTCTTCTGCCAGCTCTTCGGCTTCCTGCTGGAGAGAGGGCTGGCCCAGTGCCTTGCGGATGGCGGTAAAGTAGAACACCAGCGACAGGCCCGTACCAATGCACCAGCCCACAGGCCATGCCAGCCAGATGCCGGTGCTGCCCAGAATGCCGCTGAGTACAATGGCCATGCCCACGCGCAGGATCAGGTCGGTGAAGGTGGCGATCATAAAGCGCACCATCATGCCGCAGCCGCGCAGGATGCCGTCCGTGACCAGCTTGAGGGACACCACAAAGTAGAAGGGAGACAGGATGCGCAGGAACAGCATACCGGTGTCAATAGCCGGGCCCTGCGGGTCGTTCATGAACAGCAGCAGCAGGGTGCGGCCGAAGAAGAAGTACAGCACCACCAGGGGCACGCAGATGAGCCACACCAGGTTGCGCCCGGCGGAGAAGCCTTCCTTCACGCGGTCCATCTTGCCGGCACCCATGTTCTGGGAGGTGTAGTTGGAAATGCCGTTGCCCAGCGTGGTAAAGGAGGTGATGACCATATTGTTCAGCTTGACGGCGGCGGAGTAGCCTGCAATGACGCTGGCACCAAAGGTGTTGATGACGCTCTGCAGAATGATGTTGCCCACCGAGATGAAGCTCTGCTGCAGAATGCTGGGAACGGCCACCACAGCCACCTTGCCCAGCATACTCCAGGAGAACAGAGCAGCTTTCTTTTCAGTCTTGAATGCGGCAATGCGGCGGAACACCACCACCATGGCCAGCACGCAGCTCACGCCCTGGCACAGGAAGGTTGCCCAGGCCACACCGGCCACGCCCATGTGGAACCCGGCCACGAACAGGATGTCCACGCCGATGTTGGACAGAGAAGAAACGGCCAGGAAGTAGAACGGCGTTTTGCTGTCGCCCAGGGCGGAGAAGATGCCGGTGGCGATGTTGTAGAAGAACATGAAGGGCAGGCCCAGCACGTAGATATCCAGGTACAGGGCGGAATCGGCCAGGATCTCATCCGGGGTGTTGATGAGCTGCAGCAGGCTGCGGCAGCCCACCAGGCCAATGCCCATCAGCACCACGCACAGCACGGCAGAGCCGATGAGCGAGGTGTAAACGGATGTTTTCATGTCCTCGTAGTCCTTGGCGCCGAAGTAGCGGGACACAATGACCGAGCAGCCGATGTTGCAGCCAAAGGCAAAGGCGATGAAGATCAGGGTGATCTCGTAGCTGTTGCCCACGGCGGCCAGGGCGTTTTCGCCAATGAACTTGCCGGCCACCAGGCTGTCCGCAATGTTGTACAGCTGCTGGAAGATAATGCTGCCGAACATGGGCAGGCAGAACTGCCACAGCACCTGTGACGGCTTGCCGACCGTCAGATCCTTATTCATATGGAAATCCTCCTCTATAAAAGTTCCTTAAAATCATGAAGAAATTATGAAGCCGAAAAATAGTATAGAACCTGCCTGCCAAAAAGTAAAGAAAATTTTTAGAATATATGCCATATCAAAATTACATGATAACCATGCAGACTAAAATCCGGGAGCCGGGTCAAGGCTGAAAAAGGAGCGCTGCCCCTGCAGGCAGGCCAAAGAAACCGGACAAAAAGTTTACACCGGCAAACATGCGCGGTCCCTCTTGCAACAAACCGGGAACCGTGGTAGGATACTATTGGTTAGTTAGGTGAAACTATCTGAATGCCCGGCGGCTCCTGCCCCACGGCAGCGCAGGGCGCAAATGATTTTAGGAGGTTTTCGAGATGAACTATCTGGAAATTGAATCCGTTGTCAGCCGCGAGATTTTGGACTCCCGCGGCAACCCCACTGTGGAAGCTGAGATCACCCTGGCCGATGGCACGGTTGCCCGCGGCTGCGCACCGTCCGGTGCATCCACCGGCGAGTTCGAGGCGCTGGAGCTGCGCGATGGCGACAAGGGCCGCTACCTGGGCAAGGGCGTGACCAAGGCCGTGGAGAACATCAACACCGTGATCGCAGACGCTGTGGTGGGCATGGATGCTTCCGACATCTACGCCATTGACGCTGCTATGATCAAGGCAGACGGCACCAAGGACAAGTCCAACCTGGGCGCAAACGCCATTCTGGCTGTGTCCATTGCAGCCTGCCGTGCAGCCGCTGCTTCTCTGGATATGCCGCTGTACCGCTTCCTGGGCGGCGTGAACGGCAACCGCCTGCCCGTTCCCATGATGAACATTCTGAACGGCGGTGCCCATGCTACCAACACCGTGGACACGCAGGAGTTCATGATCATGCCCGTGGGCGCTCCCTCCTTCAAGGAAGCTCTGCGCTGGTGTGCTGAGGTGTTCCACGCTCTGGCTTCCATCCTGAAGGCCAAGGGCCTGGCAACCTCCGTGGGCGATGAGGGCGGCTTTGCTCCCAACCTGTCCAGCGATGAGGAGACCATCGAGACCATTCTGGCTGCCATCGAGAAGGCTGGCTATGTGCCCGGCAAGGACTTTATGCTGGCAATGGATGCCGCTTCCTCCGAGTGGAAGAGCCCCAAGGGCAAGGGCTTCTACAAGCTGCCCAAGGCTGGCACCGAGTTCACCTCCAGCGAGCTGATCGCACACTGGAAGAGCCTGGTGGAGAAGTACCCCATAATCTCCATTGAGGACGGCCTGGACGAAGAGGACTGGGAAGGCTGGCAGGAAATGACCCGTGAGCTGGGCGGCAAGGTTCAGCTGGTGGGCGATGACCTGTTCGTTACCAACACCGAGCGCCTGGCCAAGGGCATCCAGCTGGGTGCCGGCAACGCCATCCTGATCAAGCTGAATCAGATCGGTTCCGTGTCCGAGACCCTGGAAGCCATCAAGATGGCTCACAAGGCCGGTTACACCGCCATCAGCTCTCACCGCTCCGGCGAGACCGAGGACACCACCATTGCCGACCTGGCTGTGGCTCTGAACACCTGCCAGATCAAGACCGGCGCACCCAGCCGCACCGAGCGTGTGGCCAAGTACAACCAGCTGCTGCGCATTGAGGAACAGCTGGGCGACAGCGCTGTGTACCCCGGCATGGCTGCCTTCAACGTGAAGCGCTGATTTTTCCCGTTTTATAAAATTGCACTGCAGCGGCGGCACCCATCAGGGTGCCGCCGCTTTTTGTCTGCAGGAAAACATTTCCTGCAATCATTCCGCCCGGCGGATCGTGTTTTGGATGAAACGGGCCGGATGGAAGGCCAATGGCCCGGAATAACTGCAAAGGAGCAAACAACGAATGCTGTCTACTCTGGAACTGCTGTTCAAGCTGTTTGGCACAAGCAGCCTGCCCAAACTGCTGCTGCTTTTGTTCAAAGCCATTTTTGCCTGATTTCACAAAAAAGAAAGGAGAACTGCCCCATGTTCAACACCCTGCGCGATCTGTTCTACAACCTGTTCCCCATCAATCTGCCGGGCATTTGGTGGATCATTTCGGAACGGTTCTTCTGAACCCATCCATGCAATCGGAAAAACCTGCGGAAAAAAAGGGAGCATTCCTGCCGGAATGCTCCCTTTTGGCATGATTGGAAAAAATGCGGAGAATGCTTACAGCTTGCTCAGCTGCGGACCCTGTGCGGTATCCTTCACGGCCCAGCCCATTTCGGTCAGCTGTGCGCGGATGGCGTCTGCAGTGGCCCAATCCTTGGCCTTCTTGGCGGCAGCGCGCTTTTCTACCAGCTCGGTGACCTCGGCGGGCACCTCATCCTTCTTGCGGTTGTACAGCAGGCCCAGCACGCCGGTGATCTCGTCAAAGGCAGCAGCGGCAGTCTGCAGGGCTTCCTTGCTGGAAGCAGCGGACAGGGTGTTGATGTCCTTGACCAGGTCGAACACGGCAGCCAGTGCATCCGGGGTGTTCAGGTCATCGTCCATGGCGGTGCAGAACTTCTGCTTGGCCTCGGCGGCCTTGTCCTTCAGGGATTCCTCGGTGCCAAAGCTGTCCTTGGTCAGGGCAAAGTCCAGATTTTCGCGGCAGGTGTACAGGCGCTCCAGGCTGTTCTTGCAGCTCTCGATGAGGTCCACGGTGTAGTTCAGCGGCATCCGGTAGCCGGCAGTCAGCATGAAGTAACGGATCGGCTCGTAGCCATACACATTGGCCACGTCCCGCACGGTGAAGAAGTTGTGCAGGCTCTTGGACATCTTCTGATTGTCCACATTGATGAAGCCGTTGTGCATCCAGTAGCGGGCAAACTCGCAGCCGTTGGCGCACTCGCTCTGGGCGATCTCATTTTCGTGGTGGGGGAAGATCAGGTCCTGGCCGCCGCAGTGCAGGTCGATGGTCTTGCCCAGATGAGTGCGGCTCATGGCGCTGCACTCAATGTGCCAGCCGGGACGGCCCAGACCGTAGGGGCTTTCCCAGGCAGGCTCACCGGGCTTGGCAGCCTTCCACACGGCAAAGTCGGCGGGGTCCTCTTTCAGGTCATCGTCCATCTGGCTGCGCAGCTCGCGGTTGCCGCTCTCCAGGTCGTCCAGCTTCAGGTGGCTCAGCTTGCCGTAGCTGGGGTCGCTCTTGACGCGGAAATACACATCGCCGTTTTTGGCAACGTAGGCATGGCCGGAGTCGATCAGGTCCTTGACGATATCCAGGATCTGCTGGATGTGCTCGGTGGCGCGGGGCTGCACGGTGGGCTTTTTGCAGTTCAGGCCGGCAGCGTCCTTGAGATACTCGGCCTCGAAGCGCTGGGCTACTTCCTTCATGGAGGTGCCCTCTTCCTGGCCCTTCTTGATGAGCTTGTCGTCAATGTCGGTGATGTTGGAAACGTAGATCACCTTGTTGCCGCGGTATTCCAGATAGCGGCGCAGGGTGTCGAACACGATCAGCGGGCGGGCATTGCCGATGTGAATATAGTTGTAAACGGTAGGGCCGCAGACGTAGATGCGGTATTCGCCGGGCACCTGCGGCACGAACTCTTCTTTCTGACGGGTCAGCGTGTTAAAAATCTGCATGGCTACTTCTCCTTTATTGCTTTTTCATTATAATGGTGCGGGGAAGGGAAGTCAAGGCACTGCGGTTGTTTTACTGCCAGGAAAGAGAGAGATGGCGGTTGTTTGCCACGCAGTCTTTCAGATACAGATTGATCAGGGTCTGATAGGGGATGCCGACCATTTCAGATTGCTCTTTGAAATAGTCGATTGTAGTGCTGTCGATGTTGATCGTGATCTGTTTTTTCAACGCTTTGGCGTATGGATTCTTTTTTGCATTGGAAAAGTCGTATTCCTTCAGCATGGTGCAGACCTCACTTTCCATAATACTTGGATTCGCTTTTAGTGGCTTTGCGGGCAGAAATGATGCGGATAACTGTATCAGACGCGCGATAGCAATGACATACGATCAGCAGATTTGCCCGATTACTCAGGCCGAGAATGATGAAGCGGTCCTCCTGTTCTGAATGCTCCGGGTCGTCAATCACCAACGCTTCTTCGTCATAGAATACAGTCTGAGCTTCCAGGAATGAAATGCCGTGTTTGTGTTGATTGATTCGGTTCTTGTTTTCATCCCATTCAAATTGTATGCTTTCCATAATTATATTATAATTATTTCATACGTGATTGTCAAGAAAAAACGGCTGCTCCCGGTGCACTTGCGTACCGGGAACAGCCGTTTTTCAAATCAGAAGGTCAGCCGGGGTATCTGCTCACTTCCAGCAGTTCTTCCGCGCGCTTCACCTGTTCCGCCGTAGGCGGCACAGCATCCGGCAGCGGATAGGGAATGCCGAGCTTCTGCCATTTGAACAGGCCCAGCGTGTGATAGGGCAGAACCTCCACGCGCTGCACCGTGTTCAGACTGCGGATAAAGTCTGCGGTCCTGCGCAGACCCTCCTCGTCATCGGTCAGGCCGGGCACCAGCACATGGCGAATCCACAGCGGCACGCCTAGGTCGGAGATGCGCCGGGCCATGGCAAGGATGTTGGCGTTGTCCCTGCCGGTGAGCTGGCGGTGCTTCTCCGGGTCGATCTCTTTCAGGTCAAGAATCACGAGACTGGTGGAGCGCATCAGCCGGTCAAAATCGGCAAGATACGCCGGATCGTCAGGCCGAAAGGGCTGCCCGGCGGTGTCCAGAGCTGTGTGCACGCCTTTGGAGCGGGCCAGCTCGAAGAATGCCGTCAGGAACTCCATCTGGCGCAGCGGCTCACCGCCGCTGACCGTGATGCCGCCCTTTTTGCCCCAGTAGTTGCGGTAGCGGTAAACGCGCTGAAACAGCTTGTCCACCGTCCATTCCTCGCCGCCCTCCACAGCCCAGGTCTCCGGGTTGTGGCAGTACTTGCACCGCAGCGCACATCCCTGTAGAAACACCACAAAGCGCACGCCGGGGCCGTCCACAGAGCCGAAAGATTCCAGCGAGTGGACGTAGCCAATAGGGTTACAGAACTGCATGGCAGGTACGGGAGATGACGTCCATCTGCTGCTCACGGGTCAGGTCAATGAACTTGACGGCGTAGCCGGAGACGCGGATGGTGAAGTTTGCGTACTCTTCCTTCTCGGGGTGCTCCATAGCATCCAGCAGCTTCTCCTTGCCAAACACGTTGACGTTCAGGTGGTGTGCACCCTGATCGAAGTAGCCGTCCATGACCTGCACCAGATTCTCCACGCGCTCGCCCTCGCTGTGGCCCAGAGCATCGGGGTTGATGGTCTGGGTGTTGGAGATGCCGTCCAGTGCCCAGTGGTAGGGCAGCTTTGCCACCGAGTTCAGAGAGGCCAGCAGGCCGTTCTGCTCAGCGCCGTAGCTGGGGTTTGCACCGGGAGCAAACGGAGTGAAGGCGGCACGGCCATCGGGCAGAGCGCCGGTGTACTTGCCGTACACCACGTTGGAAGTGATGGTCAGGATGGAGGTGGTGGCCTCGGAGTTGCGGTAGGTGTAGCGCTTCTTGATCATTTCCAGGAAGGTGCGCAGCAGCCACACGCCGATCTCGTCTGCACGGTCATCGTCGTTGCCGTACTTGGGGAAGTCGCCCTCCACCTCAAAGCCGGTGGCCAGGCCGGTCTCATCGCGCACCACCTTGACCTTTGCGTACTTGATGGCGCTCAGGGAGTCGATAACGTGGGAGAAGCCTGCAATGCCGGTGGCAAAGGTGCGGCGCACATCGGTGTCGA
>CAVIXY010000061.1:0-13587 GCA_963646665.1 Bacteroides sp. CAG:545 | reverse complement strand
TGTTGAGAGTCACCCTACATAGGGCTCTTTTTGTGCATGTCTACTATTTCTGGGGCGGTTCATTTTGGGGGGAGCTTTTTTCTTTTCCGGTTTGTGCGATGACTGAGAGGGTTCTGCCCTTTTTCTTTTTGCCTCTTGACAAACCCATACCCCTACAGGTATAATCATCTCGAAATTCATACGTATACCCCCATAGGTACAGTTTTGGAAAAGAGGTCTTATTATGAAATCCTTCCGTGAGCGGCTCATGGAACCGCTGGAGCATCTGCTGGAACTGGGCGGCATCCAAAAGGACATCGTTCTGCTGGTGCTCTCCGGCATTGCCGTGGTATGCAGCCTGGCTGGCATCCAGCCCTTCCCGTTTGATATTGCCTGGGTGCCCATTGTGCTGTGCGGCGTGCCCATCATTCTGGAAGCCATCATCGGCCTAGTGACCGCCTTTGACATCAAGGCGGACGTGCTGGTATCGCTGGCACTGATCGCATCGGTCTTCATTGGCGAGACCTTTGCCGCCGGAGAGGTGGCATTCATCATGCAGCTGGGCGGCCTGCTGGAAGAACTGACCGTAGCCAAGGCCCGCGCCGGCATTGAAAAGCTGGTGCACCTGACCCCGCAGACCGCCCGGGTGCTGAAAAACGGCACCGAGCAGACCATCCCCGCGGAGCGGGTGCAGGTAGGCGATCTCCTGCGGGTGCTGCCGGGCGAGACGGTGCCGGTGGACGGCATCATCACCAGCGGCCAGACCTCCATCAATCAGGCTGTGATGACCGGCGAGAGCCTGCCCGTGGACAAAACCGTGGGCGATGCGGTGTCCAGCGGCACCGTGAACCAGTTTGGCGCTTTTGAAATGTGCGCTTCCAAGGTAGGCGAGGACAGCTCCATCCAGCGCATGATCCGGCTGGTACAGTCTGCCGATGCAGGCAAAGCCAAGATCGTAGGCCTTGCCGACCGCTGGGCCACCTGGATCGTGGTCATTGCCCTGACCGCCGCCGCCCTCACCTGGGCCATCACCGGGCAGATTCTGCGCGCCGTGACCATCCTGGTGGTGTTCTGCCCCTGCGCGCTGGTGCTGGCAACGCCCACCGCCATCATGGCAGCCATCGGCAATGCCACCAGGCACGGTTTCCTTGTGCGCGAAGGCGATGCACTGGAGCGCCTGGCCAAGGCAAAGGTGCTGGCCTTTGACAAAACCGGCACCCTGACCCGGGGCACCCCCGAAGTGGTGGCCGTGGAAAGCGTTTCCTCTGCGTATACAAGCGATGCATTATTCCGTTTTGCCGCCTGCGCCGAACAGCTTTCGGAGCACCCGCTGGGCAAGGCCGTGGTGCGCTGTTATAAAAAAGGAGCCAGCGCTCCCCTGCCTGCAGCGGCAGACTTCCGCATGATTCCGGGCCGCGGCGTGTGCGCCGCTGTGGACGGTGTGCAGGTTCTGGCTGGCAACTCGGAACTGCTGCAGGAGCAGGGCGCTGCGTTTGAACCCCCAGCCCCTGCGGAACGCTGGCTCCAGCAGGGTGCAACGGTGATCTATCTGGCCGTAGACGGCGTGTTTGCGGGCTTTCTTGCCCTGTCTGACACCCTGCGTGCCGAAAGCGCCGACACCATCCGCACTCTTTCCAGCCTTGGCGTTCAGCCCGTGCTGCTCACCGGCGACCACGAAAGCGCTGCCCGGGCCATTGCAGGCCAGCTTGGCATTGCCGAAGTGCGGGCCAACTGCCTGCCGCAGGACAAGCTGCAGGCCATTGAACAGTTCCAGGCCGCAGGCCAGCCGGTGTGCATGATCGGCGACGGCATCAACGATGCGCCTGCCCTGAAAAAAGCGGATGTAGGCATAGCCATGGGCGGCACCGGCAGCGACATTGCAGTAGACGCCGCTGACATTGCCCTGGTGGATGATGAGGTAAAGGAGCTGCCTCACCTGATCGCTCTTTCCCACCGGATGATGACCACCATCCGGCTCAACCTGACCTTCTCGATGACGCTGAACTTCATCGCCATCACGCTGGCCATCACCGGCATCCTGAACCCCGTTGTAGGCGCACTGGTGCACAATGCAGGCAGTGTGCTTGTGATTATCAATTCGGCACTGCTGTTAAACTGGAGGAAAAAAGCATGATCACGATCGTAGGTCTCATCATTGGCATTTTACTGTTCGGCGCAGGTCTCTATTACCTGTCGCAGAACAAAAACGATGCGGAATCCCGCAAAATTTACGGCATTACCGCTGCCGTGGGTGCAGTGGTCGCCGTGGTGTGTGCAGTGATGCTTGTGCTGTAACACCACACCAAAAAGGGAAGGACATTCGTCCTTCCCTTTTTTAGTTTTGGTCATGGCTCTTTCCTATCCAGCTGCACACCACGCCGCACACCAGGCTGGTGGTGATGCCGGCCGCCGCGGCGGTCAGCCCGCCGGTAAGAATGCCCACAGCGCCCTCTTCCTGCAGCGCTGTGCACACCCCTTTGGCCAGCAGGTGTCCGAAGCCCAGCAGCGGCACTGTGGCCCCGGCCCCCGCAAACTCGGCCAGGGGCGCATACCACCCGATGGCCGAAAGCACCACTCCGGCCACCACGTATCCGGTCAGGATGCGGGCAGGGGTCAGGCTGGTCAGGTCGATGAGCAGCTGGCCGACAACGCAGATCAGCCCGCCCACACAGAACGCCCAGAA
Organism: Bacteroides sp. CAG:545; assembly: GCA_963646665.1. Lineage (GTDB taxonomy): Bacteria > Bacillota > Clostridia > Oscillospirales > Ruminococcaceae > Faecalibacterium. The sequence continues at coordinate 10,925 of CAVIXY010000061.1, read as the reverse complement.
ATAGTTCATGTCAGCTCTCCTTTTCCGGGACACGCAGCTCCACAAGGTGGGCCACCGCCGGGATGCTCTCTTTTTGCAGGAAGGTGGTCTGGCTCATCAGCGCACCCGTGGCCAGGAACAGCACCCGCTTCTGGCTGCCCCGCAGCAGCCGGGGCAGAATGTGCCCGCACAGCACCGCCGCGCAGCAGCCCGGGCCGGAGCCGCCGCTTTTCACGGCCTGCTCGTGGGCATCAAACAGGATGCACCCGCAGTCCACGTGGTTCTTCACCAGCAGGCCTTCCGCCGCCAGCAGTTCCCGCAGCATCTGGCTGCCCACCTGGCCCAGGTCGCCGGTATAGATGCAGTCGAACTCCTGCGGCTCGGTGTGGGTATCGGCCAGGTAGTGCAGCAGGGTGGCCGCCGCCGCCGGGGCCATGGCGGCCCCCATGTTGTTGATGTCCTTGATCTGATAATCCTGCACCCGGCCAAAGGTGGCCGCTGCAATGCGCACCCCTGCACCGCCGGGGCGCAGCAGGCAGCAGCCCGCCGCCGTGGCCGTCCACTGGGCGGTGGGGGTGCGCACGGCCCCGTAGCTCAGCGGGGTGCGGAACTGCCGCTCCGCCGCGCAGAAATGGCTGGACGCCAGCGCCAGCAGGTATTCGGCCATGCCCGCCGCGCACAGGGCAGCCCCCAGCCCCAGGGCCTGTGCCATGGTGCTGCAGGCCCCGAACTGCCCGGCAAAGGGCACCCCCAGCTCCCGCATGGCGTAGCCGGACGCCGTGCACTGGGCCTGCAGGTCCCCTGCCAGGGCCAGCTGGACTTTTTCTTCCGGCAGCTGCGCCTTCTGCAGGCAGAGCCGGGCCGCACGCAGCTGCAAAACCTTTTCGGCGGCTTCCCAATTGGCCTGCCCGAACCGGTTGTCGCTGCTCAGCTCGTCAAAGGCAGCGGCCAGGGGGCCTTCCCCCTCCTTTTTTCCGCCCACGGCCGCCTGTGCGGCGATCACCGGCGGCTGCGGGAACTGCAGGGTATCTCCGCACCGGATGGCCATGCTGTTCTCCCCTTTCCATCCATTTTTCCACAGAACTTTTGCAGGTTTGCGGCATACTGTTCCGTAAAGTATGCTATACTGGATTACAGCAGGCTGCCTGCCCACAGCACTGCGCCGTACACCACTGCTGCCAGCGTGCCGTACACAATGACCGGCCCGGCAATGGTGAACATCTTGGCCCCGGTGCCCAGCACCCGGCCCTCAGTCTTGAACTCGATGGCCGCACTGACCACCGCGTTGGCAAAGCCGGTGATGGGCACCAGCGACCCGGCCCCCGCCCGGGCGGCCAGCTTCTGATACCAGCCCAGAGTAGTCAGCACCGCCGAAAGAGCGATCAGGCTGCAGCTGGTCAGGGTACCGGCCAGGTCCGCTTCGGCCCCCAGGGCCAGAAAGCGTTGGCGCAGCACCTCGCCCAGCAGGCAGATGCCGCCGCCCACGCCAAAGGCCCACAGACAGTCTGTGCCCAGCGCAGACTGCGGCCCCACACGCCGCACCCGGCGTGCATATTCCTGTGCTGTCATCTTCATGGTTCATTCCCTCCGGGAGTAGTCTGCCCCGCCGGGCAGGCTGTTATCCCTTTTTGAAAGGAAGGTGCTGTCATGGCTTCCCATTCCGCTCCCCGTACCGTCCGCCGCAGGCACAGACGCAGACGCCGCGCCCGGCGGCGGGTCCTGCTGCTTGCTGCGCTCTGCCTGGCGGCCGGGCTGGCAGCGTCCGCGCTTTCCCGCCGGGCAGCCGCCCCCGCCGACAGCAGTCTGGCCGCGTTTTCGGCCCAGAGCGTGCCCACAGCCGCACAGGCCCAGGCGCTGCTGGCCGACCCCCGCATGGTGCTGGTGAACCACACCCAGAGCCTGCCGGAGGGCTACACGGTGACCACCAAGGAATGCGGCTCTTCCACTGCCGTCAACAAGACCCTGCAGACCGAAGCCGCCGATGCCTTTCTTGCCATGCAGGCTGCCGCCGCCAAAGACGGCGTGACCCTGTGGATGCAGAGCGGCTACCGCAGCGCGGACTACCAGGCCGGACTGTATGAGCGCAAGGTGCAGCAGTTCCTGGACCAGGGGCTGAGCCGGGCCGATGCCGAAGCCCAGGCGGCCAACATCGTGAACCCGCCGGGCCACTCGGAGCACAGCACCGGCCTGGCCGCCGACCTGAACTGCCCGGAACACACCGACCTGGACGAAGGCTTTGAAAACACGGAAGCCTTCCGCTGGCTGTGCGCCCATGCCGGACAATACGGTTTTATCCTGCGCTACCCCAAGGCCGCCGAAGCCGTGACCGAGATCACCTACGAGCCGTGGCACTGGCGCTATGTGGGGCCGGAAAACGCGGCCCTGATCAACGCAAGCGGCCTGTGCCTGGAGGACACCGTGGCCGTGCTGCAGCGCCTGGCCGCCGGGCAGAGCATGACCGGTTAAGATTGTATGAAACTTTGTGTGCGCGTTGCATTTTGCAGGCGGTTATGGTAAGATAATAGTGTTCTGCCCGGGGCCGGAACGGCCCCCTGCAGCATGACGAATGATTTCAACAAAAGAAGGAATATTTTATGATAAACCGCACAAAAATCGTTTCTATCGTAGCTTGCGCCGCTCTGGCCGCCGCTGTGCTCACCGGCTGCGGCGGCAGCGCTTCCTCCGCCGGCTCCGCGGCGGCCTCTTCGGAGCTGCCGTCCTCTTCCGTCAAGGCGGATGTGGGCAGCGTGACCCCCTCGGACGCCACCAACAGCGTCAGCGCGCTGGACGATGTTTTTACCACCCTGCTGGATGCCGACCCCATCTCCAACCAGTTCGAGATCGCAGCCATGAACATTGAATACGACTTCGGCCTGCAGGCAGAGGACGTGGCCGCCTACAAGGGCGTGAAGAGCAACGACAACGGCGATGCCGGCCTGGTGCTGGTGATCGAAGCCGCCGATGGCAAGGCACAGGACATTGCCGATGCCCTGACCGCCTATAAGCAGGATCAGGTGGCCTTCTACGGCAACTACGCCGAGTTTGCACAGGCCCAGACCAATGTGGAAAACGCCGTCATCGCGTTCAAGGACAACCGTGTGGTCATGGTGATCGCTTCCAACGAGTGCACCGCAGACCTGGACAGTGCTGTGGAAAGCGCGCTGGCCGACTGAATCAACGGACCCCAAGCCGGTGCCATCTGCGGCATCGGCTTTTTTAGACGACAAAAAGGAGGCTGACGCCTTGGTTTTCAGCACCATCATTTTTCTGTTCCGGTTCCTGCCCATCACGCTGGCGCTGTACTACCTTGCGCCTGCCAGGCTCAAAAACACCGTGCTGTTCGTGTGCAGCCTGGTGTTCTACTGCTGGGGGGAAGTGCGCTTTTTCCCGGTCATGGTGGCTCTCATCCTCATCAACTATGTGTGCGGCCTTGCCATCGAACACTTTGACGCAAAGCCTGCCGCACGCAAAGTGTTTCTGCTCATTGCCCTCATCGGCAGCCTGGGGATGCTGTTCTACTTCAAGTACGCAAATTTTGTGCTGCGCAGCGCCAACGCCCTGCTGGGCACCGCCTTTGCCGAGATCCAGGGCATTGGCACCCTGCCGCTGGGCATCAGCTTTTACACCTTCCAGACCCTTTCCTACTCCATTGACGTCTACCGCCGGGATGTAAAGGCCGAGCACAACATCATCGACTTTGGTGCCTATGTGGTCATGTTCCCGCAGCTCATCGCCGGCCCCATTGTGAAATACCGCGATGTGTCGAACCAGCTGCACGTCTACCAGCACCGCTATAACCTCCGGCAGATCGAGGACGGCATGACCCTGTTCACCTTTGGTCTGGCCAAAAAGGTGCTGCTGGCAGACGCCATCGGTGCTTTGTGGACCGACATCATCGGCGTATCGTCCAGCCCTTCCACCACCTTTGTGGGGCTGGCCAACGCTTCCACCCCGCTGGTGTGGCTGGGCATCATCGCCTACAGCCTGCAGCTGTACTTTGACTTTTCCGGCTACTCCATGATGGGCATCGGTATGGGCAAAATGCTGGGCTTCGATTTCCCGGCAAACTTCAATTACCCGTATATCTCCGCCTCCATCACCGAGTTCTGGCGGCGCTGGCACATGACCCTGTCCGGCTGGTTCCGGGAGTATGTGTACATTCCCCTGGGCGGCAACCGCAAAGGCCTGAAGCGCCAGATCCTGAACCTGTTCATTGTGGAGCTGCTCACCGGCATCTGGCACGGCGCCAACTGGAACTTTATCTGCTGGGGCCTGTACTACTTTGTGCTGCTGGCCATCGAAAAGCTGTTCCTGCTCAAGCATCTGCAAAAGGGCAGAGTCTGGCCCCACCTCTACACCCTGTTCCTTGTGGTGGTGGGCTGGGCCATGTTCGTGGGCAACGACACGGGCGTAAGCTTCGGGCTGCTGTTCCGCAAGCTCTTCATCCCGTCCGGCGGTGTGTCGCCGCTGTATTTCCTGCGCAACTACGGTGTGCTGCTGGCCGTGAGCGTGGTGTGCTGCACCCCGCTGATCGAAAAGATCTGGAACTTCCTGCGGCGCAATGCGGTCACCCGCTGTGCCGTGATCCTTCTGCTGCTGGTGGTTTCCACCGCTTACGTAGTGGGCAGCACCAACAGCCCGTTCCTGTACTTTAATTTCTGAGGGGGTGTGATGGATGGACAAGCATTCCAAAAAATCGGCTTCGCTGCTGCAGTATCCGGTGCTGGTGGTGTTCACCCTGTTCTTTGTGGGGCTGTTTGCAGCCGACCTGCTCACGCCGGACCGCGCCTACAGCGAGCTGGAAAACACCACCCTGAGCCAGCGCCCCGCCCTGACCCAGTTTTCGGCCCAGGGGCTGAACAATTACTTTACCGCCTATACCAAGTACGTGAAAGATCAGGTGTTCGGCCGGGATCAGTGGATCAGTCTGCAGAGCGCTGTGGAAACCACCGTGCTGCAGAAGGAGCAGAACGGCGGCATCCTGCTGGGCAAAGAGCACATGATGTTCCCCCGTACCTTCAGCCTGCTTTCCAGTGAGGAGCGCACCCTGCCCAAAAACACCGCCGCACTGGAATCCCTCTGCCAGCGGTATCCCGGCAAGGTGAATGTGCTGCTGGCCCCGGCGGCTTCGGAGATCTACCCGGAAAACGTGCCCGCCCACGCCCCCCTGCTGGACGAAAACACCTATCTGGACCAGCTGTCTGCCGCGGTGCAGGCTGCCGGAGGGTGCTTTGTGGATGTGCGGAGCACCCTGACCGAGCACAAGGGCGAATATATCTACTACCGCACCGACCACCACTGGACCAGCCTGGGCGCGTACTACGCCTACAGCCAGCTGTGCGATGCGCTGGGCCTGACGCCTTTTGACACGGCCTCCCACACAGCACTGACTGCCGAAAACTTCTACGGCACCCATTACTCCAAGGCCCGCACCTGGAACGCCGTGCCGGACACCATCACCTGGTACGACCTGCCCAACCGCCTGACCATCTACAACGTCACGGCGGCAGGCCAGCCCGCAGACGGCACCGAGACCGGCCTGTACGACACCGACAAGCTGAACGTGTACGACAAGTACGCCATGTTCCTGCACGGCAACAACGGCCTGAGCCGGGTGCAGGGCGATGGCACCGGCCGCATCCTGGTGATCAAGGACAGCTACGCCAACTGCTTTGTGCCCTACCTGACTGCCAACTACGCAGAGATCGACGTGGTGGACTTCCGCAATTACAACTACGGCCTGGACCAGCTGATCGCCGACAACGGCTACGATCAGATCCTGGTGCTGTACAGCTTTGACAGCTTCAAGAGCGACCCGTACCTTTACCGCGCCGGTGTGGCCGGTTAAGGTTCTTTGTTTCTTCTGCCCGTGCAGCGCGCTGTTTTTCCGCTGTACGGGCGTTTTTCATAATTCCGAAATAATTGCAGTCTTTTTGTACAAACTTTTCCAGGCTTTTCTATATGCCTTTCCGATTTTTGCGCAGCCTGCACAGAATCCCCTTGCAAAAAACCGACAAGTGTTGTAGAATGGCATTACAGGAAGCGGCTTTCAACCGGGTATCCGGCGGGCAGAACCGCTGCCTGGCATTGCGGACAAAACCTTTCAAAGGAGTGTTTGACGATGTGCAATGAACTGCATTTTCCCGCAGGATATGCCCCCCTCACCGCAGAGGAAATGACCTATACCGAGGGCGGTGCCCTGGGCCTTGGCAGTGTCCTGGTGGGCATCTCTTCGGCTGTGGGCAGCGTAGTGCTTGCTTCCAGCTATATCTGGGGCATCGGGCAGTCCCGCACCTGGCTCAAGGAAAAAGACAACACTGAGGGCAACATCTTTACCATTCTGGGCCGCGCTGTGGACGACCTGGGTGCCGACATGAAGCAGTCGGCTTCCAACTTTGTACGGGACGGCGTGTCGGCTGCCATGGTCACCGCACTGGCCCCGCTGAGTGCCGCGCTGTTGTTCCTGCGGCGCTGACCGTTTCTTCTGAAACCCGCAGTGTGCATTCCCGCACGCTGTCAGGATCGCTTTGTAAAGGAGTGTTCTTATGGAAAAGACTATGATGCTTCCCGCGTATTGCAACGTTCTGTCTCAGGAAGAAATGACCTATACTTCCGGCGGCGCCACCATGGGTGAAGCCGTTCTGAACTGGGTCCCGCCCATCGGCTGGTATATGGGCATTATGGCGGTGCGCAACTACCGTAAGTCCAACCCCAACAGCTGGATCGAGACCGGCCTGGACGCTCTGGCCTCCGATATGAACAAGAGCACCGAGAATCTGATCCGTGACGCGGGCCGCGCCTTCTGGGTGGTCAGCTCCTGCGCCACCGGCGTGGGCTTTGTGGTCAACGCAGCCCTCGTTCTGCTCTGATCATCTCATAGCACAAGCCTGGAGACACCAAAGAACAACATAGGCGAGGGGGCTTCCCAGTGGGAAGCCCCCTCGCCGTTTTGTTTTTCCGTTTCGTCTCACAGAATGCGTTTTCGTCTCAAAAGCACCCCATTTGAGACGAAAGAAGATTTGTGAGACGAAAAATCACATTCATTCCCCGGCATCGCTGCGGATGTAGCAGGTGCTGCGCCCCGCACCGATCTTCCGGAGCACCCCCTGCTCTGTCAGTTCCTTCAGCACACGCAGAATCGTTGATTTTGCTGCCGAAGGGCAGGCCGCGATCACTTCTGCACTGGTAAAACGCCCAATCTTTCCATCCACATACTTTTTCACAACATCGTATGCTGAGCTGCGGGTCCCGGCTGCATGAACCAGCCCGACCCGCTCTTCAAACTCCCGGTAACTCGCCAGGATCACCTTGAGCATATAACGGATAAAGGGCGTTGGGTCGTTGGTCTCCTCATACCATCCCTGGTCGATCTGCTGCAGTACCTCGTAATAGGTATCCTTTGTATTTTCGATCTGCTTTTCAATGCTGATGTATTTTCCAACCTCGTAGCCATTCCGGTACAGCAGCAGCAGCGTCAGCAGGCGGCTCATGCGGCCGTTGCCATCATTGAACGGATGAATGCACAGAAAATCACAGATGAACACCGGGATCAGCAGCAGCGGGTCGATCTTCTCCTGCGCAATCGTGCGCTGGTAACTCTCGCAGATCGCCTCCATAGCGGCCTCCGTTTCATACGGAGCCATGGGGGTAAAGCGGGTCACCTGTGTGCCGTCCGGCCGGGTCTCGTTGATGTAGTTCTGCACATTTTTGAAATGCCCGCCGTAAGAAACGCCCGCGTACTGCATCAGATCCCGGTGCAGCTGCAGGATATAAGCCGGCTTGACCGGAATGTCATCATGGTGCTCGTGGATCGTATTCAGCACGTCCCGGTATCCCATGATCTCGCCTTCGTCCCTGTTGCGCGGCGTGGTTTTTTCGGCAAGCAGCTGCTTCATGCGGGTCGCCGTTGTAACAATGCCCTCGATCTTATTGGACGATTCCGTGCTCTGGACCCGTGCAATTTCTACCAGGCGGTCCAGTTCTTCCGGTTTCTGGCGCACATACAATTCCTGCCGCCCCTTGCACTCATGGATCTTTGCAACATCGGTAAGCGTTTCCAGATCCCAAAGCCGGTCTGCCAGCTTTTCGTAGTCAAAATGCCGCATTCCGCACGCACTCCTTTCGTCTCACAATGTTTCTTTCGTCTCAATCATACCCCATTTGAGACGAAAACGCAAGGTGTTAGACGAAAACCCCCTTTTTCTTTTCCACGCAAAAAGGCGGCGGCACCGTTTCCGATGCCGCCGCCTTTCTGTATTTTTGCTTATGCGTTGAACATATCTTTCAGCTTTTTGAAGAAGCCCTTGCGCTTTTCGTAGTTTTCTTCTTTCAGGGTGCCCTCAAATTTCTTCAGGGCATCGCGCTGGGTCTTGTTCAGCTTCTTGGGAATCTCCACCTCGCACTTGACGTACATATCGCCACGGCCGCGGCCATTCAGATACTGAATGCCCTTGCCGCGCAGGCGGAAGGTGGTGCCGCTCTGGGTGCCTTCGGGCACGGTGTACTCCACCTTGCCGTCAATGGACGGCACCTGAATGGTATCGCCCAGCACGGCCTGGCTGTAGGTGATGGGCACCGTGACCCACACATCGTAGCCATCGCGCTGGAACACCTCGCTGGGCCGCACGGTGACCATGACGATCACATCACCTGCGGGGCCGCCGTTGGTACCGGCATCGCCCACGCCGCGCAGTGCAAAGCTCTGATCATCGTCAATACCCACAGGAATACCGACTTCCAGCGTTTTCTTCACGGCGTTCTTGCCGCTGCCATGGCAGACCTTGCAGGGGTTCTTGACCAGCTTGCCCTTGCCGCCGCAGCGGGAGCAGGGCTGCTGGGTCTGCATCACGCCAAAGGGGGTGCGCTGCTGGCGGACCACAAAGCCGCGGCCGCCGCAGTCCGGGCAGGTCTCGGGGCTGGTGCCTGCGGCGCAGCCGGTGCCGTGGCACTCGGTGCACTCCTGCTGGCGGGTGATGGTGATGTTCTTCTTGCAGCCATGCACCGCTTCGTCAAAGCTCAGGGTAATGCGCACCCGGATGTCCTGGCCCTTGCGGGGGGCATTGGGGTTTTCCTGGCGGGACGAACCGCCGAAACCGCCAAAGCCGCCGCCGAAGATATCACCAAAGATGTCGCCCAGGTCCACACCATCGCCGCCAAACCCGCTGAAGCCGCCCGCACCGGGGCCGCCGCCGTTCTGGGCCGCATAGGAGGGGTCCACACCGGCAAAGCCGTACTGGTCGTACAGCTGGCGCTTCTTCGGGTCCGACAGCACCTCGTTTGCCTCGTTTACTTCCTTGAACTTTTCCTCGGCATCCTTATCGCCGGGGTTGTAGTCCGGGTGGTATTTCATTGCCAGCTTGCGGTATGCCTTTTTGATCTCGGCATCCGTTGCCGTTTTGGATACCCCCAGCACCTCGTAATAATCACGCTTTTCCTGTGCCATATCCACTCACCTCTCCGGGAACACCCTGCCCGGGATATTCCCCGGTCGGTCCCTCCTGAAAACTCCTGCCGCTCTTCGCCGCTTTCCTCTGCGATGCGCCCTCATCCGTCATGCCGCTTTGCGCCATGCCACCTTCCCCCGCCCGGGGGAAGGCTCTCCCCAGCGGGAAACGGCTGCTGTCAAAAACAGATGACGAGAGTGCACCGGCAGGAGTTTCTTTTTCTTATAACCAGCAAGAGCCGCCCCAGTCCTGAAACCGGAGCGGCTTTTGCTATTCTGCGCGTGCGCCCGCCGGTTTGGCCGGGTTCACAGCGCCTTGTGTCTCAAATCAGACTTCCTTGAAGTCTGCATCTACCACGCCGTCATCATTGGGCTTCTGCTGGTTGTTTGCACCAGCATCGGGGCCGGGCTGTGCGCCTGCAGCCTGCTGTGCGGCAGCAGCTGCCTGGTACATCTTTTCAAACACCTGGCTCAGGGCTTCCTGCTTTGCCTTGATGTCGTCAATGGAGCCGGACTGCACGGCAGTCTTGAGGTCGGCCAGCTTGCTCTCTGCTTCGCTCTTCACGTCTGCAGGCAGCTTGTCGCCGTTCTCCTTCAGCATCTTCTCGGTCTGGAACACCATCTGGTCGGCACCGTTGCGGATATCGACCTCTTCACGCTTCTTCTTATCATCGGCAGCAAACTGCTCAGCTTCCTTCACAGCCTTGTCGATGTCCTCCTTGGACATGTTGGTAGAAGCAGTGATGGTGATGTTCTGCTCCTTGCCGGTGCCCAGGTCCTTTGCGCTGACCTTCACAATGCCGTTGGCATCAATATCGAAGGTAACTTCGATCTGAGGCACACCGCGGGGAGCCGGAGCAATGCCGTCCAGGTGGAACACACCCAGGCTCTTGTTGTCGCGGGCAAACTCACGCTCGCCCTGCAGCACGTTGATCTCAACGGAAGGCTGGTTATCGGCAGCGGTGGAGAACACCTGGCTCTTGTGGGTGGGGATGGTGGTGTTGCGGTCAATGATCTTGGTGCACACGCCGCCCAGGGTCTCAATGCCCAGGCTCAGCGGGGTAACATCCAGCAGCAGCAGGCCCTTGACATCGCCCTGCAGCACGCCGCCCTGAATGGCAGCGCCAACGGCCACGCACTCATCGGGGTTGATGCCCTTGAACGGCTCGCAGTTCAGTTCCTTCTTGACGGCATCGTACACAGCGGGGATACGGGTGGAGCCGCCGACCATCAGGACCTTCTTCAGGTCAGAGGGACGCAGGCCTGCATCCTGCAGAGCCTTGCGCACGGGGCCCATGGTGCGGTCCACCAGGTCTGCGGTCAGCTCGTTGAACTTTGCACGGGTCAGGGTCATATCCAGGTGCTTGGGGCCGGTAGCATCGGCAGTGATGAAGGGCAGGTTGATCTGGCTGCTCATTGCGCTGGACAGCTCGATCTTTGCCTTCTCGGCAGCTTCCTTCAGGCGCTGAGCGGCCATCTTGTCCTTGCGCAGGTCAATGCCGTT
>CAVIXY010000060.1:0-13621 GCA_963646665.1 Bacteroides sp. CAG:545 | reverse complement strand
CGTGCGGGGCGAGAGCCTTCGGTTCTTTCAAAAGCCATTGCTTATTACCTCCTATAGTATTTTTAACGGGTTGACCGTTTCGTGTCAGAACGGCAGGTCATCGCTGTCATCAATCACAGCGAAATCGTCTGCACTGCCGGCAGAGTAGCTGGGAGCTGCCTCCACAGCAGCCGGGCGGGCAGGAGCTGCATTCTGGTAGGACGGAGCAGAATTCTGATAATTCGCTCCGCCGCCTGCATTGCTGTTCTTGGGGCCGGCGAAGTTGATGTTGTTTGCTACAACTTCCACAGCGGTGCGGTTGTTGCCGTTCTTATCCTGATACTGGCGGGTCTGCAGGCTGCCTTCAATGGCAATCAGACTGCCTTTCTGGAAATACTTGCTCACAAACTCTGCCTGCTGGCGCCATGCAACGATATCAATAAAATCGGCCTGGCGCTGTTCGCCCTGACGCGCAAAATTGCGGTCACATGCGATACGGAAGCTGCACACGTTCGTGCCCTGCGTAGTGGTACGCAGTTCCGGGTCTGCCACAAGGCGGCCCATGATGGCTACAACATTCAACATAACACGATCTCCTTTTCGGTCACAAGGAAATTACTCCTCGTGAGCAATGATCAGGCTGCGCATAACGCCTTCGGTGATCTTGTACACACGGTCCAGCTCAGCGGGGAAGCTGGGCTCACTGGTGAAGTTGATCACGGTGTAAACGCCTTCCTCCTCATCGTTGATGGGGTAGGCCAGACGGCGCTTGCCCCACTCGTCGATGGAGTCGATCGTACCGTTAGCCTCGATCAGGGACTTGAACTTGCCCACCAGAGCGGCGGTGGCCTCCTCATCGAGAGCGGCGCTGGTAATCAGCATGGTTTCGTACTTTGCCATTTTGTAGCACCTCCTTTTGGACTTAAGGGTCTTGCAATCACAAGACCAAGGGTACACAAAAGCGCGGCATCGCGCCTTTGTGCGGCGTGTCTGTTCAGACAGCAATTCATTATAGCAAGCCCTGCGGTTTCTGTCAAGCCTTTTTGCGAAAATATTCCACAAAAAAACCTTTGCATTTTTGGCGGCAGGGGACTATAATATAGTCGCTTTCCGGCGGTGCATCATACCGTGCAAAGTGCCCGCCGGAACAAGCGGTGCAATACAGATGCAATATAAGAATAGAATATCGGGAAAGGAAGATGTGTTGTGTATTCAGTTTTCCGCGATCTGGCGATCATCATTCTGAGCGCAAAGTTCTTCGGCCTTGTGGCGCGCAAATGCAAAGCGCCGCAGGTGGTGGGCGAGATCGCTGCCGGTCTGCTCATTGGCCCGTGCCTGCTGAACCTGGTGCACACCAGTGATACCATTTCTGTTTTTGCGGAGATCGGCGTGGTGCTGCTGATGTTCTCCACCGGCCTTGGCACAAACCTGAAGGAGCTGATCAAGGCCGGCCCCATTGCCACCCTGGTGGCCTGCGTGGGCGTGGCGGTTCCGCTGGCAGGCGGTACGCTGCTGTACAGCCTGTTCTACGGCTTTGCCGCTGTGGGCAGCCCGGCATTCTACAAGGCGCTGTTCATCGGCACCATCATGACGGCCACCAGCGTGTCCATCACGGTGGCTACCCTGCAGGAGCTGGGTTATCTGAAAAGCTTTCTGGGCACTACCATTGTCAGTGCAGCCGTGATTGATGATGTGATCGGCATTGTGGTGCTTACCTGTGTGCTGGGGGCCAGCAGCGGCACCGGCACCGGCCTGGGCAAGGTGCTGATCAATACGGTGCTGTTCTTTCTGGTTGCCATTGGCGTGGGCGTGGTCATCTACTACGCCATGCGCTGGCTGGACAAGCGCAATCCCCACACCCAGCGCATTACCATTGTAAGCATTGCGTTCTGCTTTGCCATGGCCTACATTGCAGAGCAGTATTTTGGCATTGCGGACATTACGGGTGCCTACATTGCGGGCATTGTGCTCTGCTCGCTGGACGATGCTTCCTATGTGGAGCGCCGGGTGGATATCAGCAACTATGTGCTGTTTGCACCGGTGTTCTTTGCCAGCATCGGCCTGAAAACCGACATCAGCGGCCTGACGCCGAACATTCTGCTGTTCAGCATCTGCTTTGTGGCGGTGGCACTGATCACCAAGATCATCGGCTGCGGGCTGGCTGCCCGGGTGTGCCGCTTCAGCTGGGCTGACTCTTTAAAGGTAGGCGTTGGCATGATGACCCGCGGCGAAGTGGCCCTGATCGTGGCCCAGAAGGGCCTGGATATCGGCGTGGTGGACCCGGTGTACTTTACCGCCGTGATCCTGCTGATCGTGGTGTCCAGTGTGTCCACGCCGCTGGTGCTCAAGGCCCTGTTTACCAGGCAGCCGATCACAGAGCGGAAGAAAAACGATGCTGCTGCGCAGTGATGTGTGTTGCGGTACATGAAAGTCCGGACGGAACACGGCAGCAAAACCTATAAATCAAGCAAAAAAGCTCCCGGAAAGATTTTTCTGAATCTTTCCGGGAGCGTTGCTTTTGATGGGAAACTGCTGTTTTCTGCTATGCTCCAATGCGCTGCGGCGCATATCATCTGCGTCAGCGGACATCATGCCGAAGGCACATCATTGCGCAGCAGCAATGTTTTTTACAGTGTCTTGCAGAATTCTTTCAGGTACGCCCGGAAGGCTTCGCCGATCTCCGGGTGCTGCAGAGCCAGTTCCACCTGCGCTTCTGCCACCTTGAGCTTGTTGCCCATATCGTAGTGCTTGCCGGTAAATTCCACCGCCGTCATGCCGCCGCGGGTGCGGGCATACTCAGCCATGGCGTCCGTCAGCTGGATCTCACCGCCGGCACCGGGCTTGGTATGGGCCAGAATGTCATAGATCTCCGGGGTCAGCAGCACGCGGCCCAGGATGGAATAGTTGCTGAACTCCTGGCCCTTTTTGGGCTTTTCGATCATATCATCCACAAAGAAATAGTTGTCGTGGATAGGAGTGGTTTTCAGGCTGCAGTAGCGGCTCACATCGGCCCAGGGCACGGCAGAAACGCCTGCCGCCGGCCGACCGAACTCTTCATAAGCGCGGATCAGCTGGGCACACACAGGGTCCTCGCCCCAGATCACATCATCGCCGTAGATCACCACAAAGGGATCATCGCCGGTAAACGCCTTTGCCACGCTCACGGCATGGCCCAGGCCCAGCGTCTGCTTCTGACGCACAAAATAGATGTTGGCCAGGTTGGAGATGCCCAGGCACTCTTCCAGCATTTTTTCCTTGCCGGGGGCGGCCAGCTTTTCTTCCAGCTCGGGGCTGCGGTCAAAATGATCTTCAATGATGCTCTGATTGCGGCCCAGAATGATCAGGATATCGGTAATGCCGGAGCGCACGGCCTCCTCCACCAGGTACTGGATGGCGGGCTTGTCCACAAGGGGCAGCATACCTTTGGGCATGGCCTTGGTGGCGGGCAGCACGCGGGTGCCCAGGCCGGCGGCGGGGATAACAGCCTTGGTAACTTTTTTCATGATCGGATCTCCTCTTGTTGTATCTTGTATCGTTTTGCTCAGTACATGGCGCTGAGCAGGGCATTCAGGTCCGGGCCAAGCAGCATGCTGCAGGCGGCACCCACCACCATCAGCAGCACTACAGCCCCCAGCACGGCGGCAAAGCTCACACCGCCCTGGGCGCGCAGCACCACCTGGCGCTGTGCCGGGTCCGGGAATTCTGCCCGGATGCGGCGGATGCGCTCGGCAGCGCTTTTGCGGTAGAACCACTTGGCAAACAGGGCACGCACCATCATCAGGACGAACCCGAGGGCCGACATCACGCGGCTGAGCAGGACCAGCGCGGAACTGCTCATGGACGGGGCTAGCGAACTGCCGGAAAGCTGCATCATCTGGATGAGCGTGGGCACAAACAGCACCAGCTCGGCGGCCAGGAACCCGAAGGCGGGCTTCCAGGCCTTGCGGTAGAAGAAGTAGAACGGGCCGAACAGCAGAGCCGAGAAGCTCAGCGAAATTTTGGTGTGCTGCAGTTCCATCCGGCTGTAGTCGGCCAGGTAGGCGGGGGCAGCGGCACCGATGTAGGCAGTCCAGTCGCTGCTGGGAATGCCGTCCATCAGCTCTTCCTTGCCAAAGGCAGCCTGCATGGTCTGATGCAGCGGGTCCATGGCCTGCTGCTCAAACTGGCGGTACAGGCCGGCATAATCAAAGCTGCCGTCCCGTTCATTTTCTGCGGCCTTGCGGTCGTTGGGCTGCTCTTCGCCTTCGGGGGGCAGGGCGGCACCGCAGCAGCGGCAGGTCTCCTGGCTGCGCAGGGTGCGCTCGCCGCAGGCGGGGCAGGTGCGCAGGTCGGCATCCTGGTAGGGGAACTTCCACTCATAGCCCGCACCGTGGGCCTGGCTATGGATGCAGCGCCCCAGTTTTTCGTAGCAGCTGCGGTGGTAGGGCGCACCGCAGTCCGGGCAGACAACAATATCATCCTTCAGGGTCAGCGGCTCGCCGCAGCCCTCGCAGGGACAGCCATAGTATTTCGGCATGATTTCCTCCTGTATACGGTTCATACTGGTATTATACTCCCCCAACGGGCAAAAGAAAAGGTAAAAATCTTCAAATTTCCAGCAGGATAACCGTTTTTCCTCTTTACTTTACCACAGATTCCCGGTATACTAATGAAGTATCTGTGTATAAACTGTATCTTTTGATCGGGCATATAAAAGCTTTCCCTTTGGAGGAAGGCTAACCATATCTGCAACCAACGAGAGGAACAAGAGAATGATCACCATTGACGAACTGAAAGTGCAGCTGGCCGATTACAACAAGGCCGTCAAGGATCTGGAAGAAGCACTGGCCATCGAGGCTTCCCGCAAGCGTGTGCAGGAGCTGGAGCACACCATGAGCCGCCCCGGCTTTTACGATGATGCGGAGTTGAGCAAGAAAGTGTTTGACGAAGTGGGCGACCTGAAGGGCAAGCTGAACCGCTTTGAAAAGCTGCAGGGCCTGTACGACGATGCCGACACCATGATCGAGATGCTGGACGAGGAGTACGACCCCGCCATGATCCCGGAAGCAGAAGAAGCTGTGAACGCGGTGGGCAAGGCTGTGGATGAGCTGCAGCTCATGACCATGCTGAACGGCGAGTACGACCACAGCAATGCAATCCTGACCTTCCACGCCGGTACCGGCGGCACCGAGGCGCAGGACTGGGCTGAGATGCTGTACCGCATGTACAACAAGTGGGCACAGGCCCACGGCATGAGTGTGGAAGTGCTGGACTACCAGGATGGCGATGAAGCCGGCATGAAGAGCGCTTCCATGATGGTGAAGGGCGCCAATGCCTACGGCCTGCTCAAGAGCGAGAACGGCGTGCACCGCCTGGTGCGCGTTTCTCCCTTTGACGCCAATGCCCGCCGCCAGACCAGCTTTGCTTCGCTGGAAGTGATGCCCGAGCTGGACAACACCATTCAGGTGGACATCCGCCCCGAGGATATCGAGATGCAGGTGTACCGTTCTTCCGGTGCAGGCGGCCAGCACATCAACAAGACTTCTTCCGCTGTCCGACTGATCCACAAGCCCACCGGCATCGTGGTCAGCTGCCAGACCCAGCGCAGCCAGTTCCAGAACCGTGACTACGCCATGGAAATGCTGAAGGCAAAGCTGTATCAGATCGCCAAGCAGCAGCATATGGACAAGATCGAGGACATCAAGGGCGTGCAGAACGAGATCGCCTGGGGCCATCAGATCCGCAGCTACGTGTTCATGCCCTATACCATGGTCAAGGACCACCGCACCAACTACGAGACCGGCAATGTGGACGCCGTGATGGACGGCGATCTGGACGGCTTCATCTTTGCATACCTCAAGGCAGCCAGCCGCGGGGAACTGCAGGATACCTGATTGATAAAACGCTGAGATGCAAACAAAAGGACCGTGCTTCTTTGAAGGCACGGCCCTTTTTGTTTATGCCAGATCTGGCAGAATGTCAGCCCACAGTTCCTGCTCCTGACGCATGGCGTCAAAGCAGCAGTCCAGATACAGTTTGTTGGCGGCGGCCAGAATGGTGCTGCGCAGCAAAAGCTTTTCCTCCGCTGCGTCCACGGCCAGGTCGCGGATCTCCCGCGTGCAGCCGAACACAAAGGGCAGGCAGTTTTCCATTTCCTCGCAGAAATAGTCGTAGGCCGCTTCGGCAGAGCAGTGCGCCCGCTGCATTTTGAACAGGGTGTCGATGTTTTCCATGGAAAGCACGGTTTTGGAAACGGCAATGTACAGCAGGGATGCGATCTGCTCCCGGGTATACTTCTTTTTGACCGGGTGGCTCAGAATGCCCTTTTTGACATAGTTGCTCACCATGGAAGAGGTCAGCTCCACACCGCAGAAGGTGCGGAAACAGCTGTTCACATACTGCACAGTCTGATCCAGATACAGCCCTACAGAGGGAAGCTCCCGGTACCGGGGCAGGGCAAAACCCGCAGCACAGGCCGCAACGCGGCGTTTGGTTTCTTGTTTCATAGGCAGTGATTTTCAGGTTTGCAGGCAGCGGCGCTGCCTTTGCCGAATTTTGGATGCAGGGCTAGTATAGCGCATTTTGTATGCCAGGTCAACGGGAAAAATAAAACGCAACAAAGATTTCGAAATAGCTCTTGACAGGTTTTTGAAAAACTGATATGATGTCTACAAGAACCGGAACTTTCTCGGCAGATGGCTGCCGTACAAGCAATCAAACTGGAGATGGATCTCATGAAAACCCGAATCGTTGCAGATTCCTCGGCCAATCTTTACACCCTGCCGGGCGTGGAGTTTGTCTGCGTTCCCCTCAAGATCGTGACCGATGATCAGGAATACCTGGATACAGCAGAGCTGGATGCTGCCGCCATGGCCCAGACCCTGCGCACTTATAAGGGCAAAACCGGCACGTCCTGCCCCAATGTGGCCGACTGGCTGGCCGCCTATGAGGGCGCGGACCAGGTGTTTGTGGTTACCATTACCGGCACCCTGTCCGGCAGTTACAATGCGGCCCAGCTGGCCGCCGAAGAGTACCGCCAGGAGCACCCTGGTGCCCAGGTGTTTGTGCTGGACAGCCTGTCCGCCGGGCCGGAGTGCCGCCTGCTGGCCGAGCGTCTGGCGGCACTGGTGCAGGCGGGCTGCTCCTTTGAGACAGCGGCAGAAGCAATTCAGGCCTACCACCAGCACACGCACCTGCTGTTCTCGCTGGAATCGCTGGACAATCTGGCCCGCAATGGCCGGGTAAAGCCGGCAGTGGCTGCTGTGGCGCGGATGCTGGGCATCCGGGTCATCGGGCAGGCCAGCGAGGCCGGGGAACTGGAGGTGCTGTGCAAGACCCGCGGCGAGCATGGGGCACTGGAACGCATCGTGCTGGAAATGAAGGGCCGCGGTTTTGCCAATGGCCGGGTGCACATTGCCCATTGCGCCAATCCTGCCGCCGCTGACCGCCTGAAAAAAATGCTGCACGCGGTGTTCCCGGCAGCCCGAATTGACGTAAGCCCCTGCGGCGGCCTGTGCAGCTATTATGCAGAGCTGGGCGGCCTGATGGTGGGCTACGAGGACAGCGAAGCACCAAAACTTTGAATGCAAGGGGCCTTCCGGAACCGGGAAAGGCCCTTTTTGTTTACCCTCTGCCTTGCAAATCTGCCCAAACCGCGCTATACTGACACATATTATAGAGGGAATCCGTTGTACAAGCAGGGGAGGGCTTATGTTCAGACTGCCAATTGTCAAATTTTTCAGCCGCATCCTGAACCGCGTGACCATCACGGTGCTCCTGGTGGCGCTGCAGTTGGGCTGGCTGCTGTGGGCATTCACTATGCTGACCACCGGCCGGGTGTGGGTGAACGTCGGCCTGCGGCTGCTCAGTCTGTTCATTGTGCTGTATCTGGTGCGCAAAGATGAGGACAGCGCCTTCAAGGTGGGCTGGATCGTGCTCATCGGGGTGCTGCCGCTGCTGGGCGGTGCCATGTATCTGGCCTTTGGCAACAAGCGCCCGGCCAAGCGTCTGCGGGTCAAGCTGCAGGCTGTGGACGATGCCCACCGCGCCGACCTTGTGCAGCAGGAGGGCCAGACCGATGGGCTGGACTCCGGGGGCCTGGGCATGAGCGGCTATGTGGCAAAATACGGCCCTTATCCGGTATGGCGCAGCACCACCGCGCAGTATTTTGCCTGCGGCGAAGCCATGTACCCCAAGCTGCTTGAGGATCTGGAACGGGCAGAGCACAGCATTTTTCTGGAATTTTTCATTGTCAGCGAGGGCAAAATGTGGGGCGGCGTGGAAGAGATCCTGCGCCGCAAGGCTGCCCAGGGTGTGGATGTGCGCCTGATCTACGATGACTTTGGCAGCCTGCTGGGCCTGCCGGCTGATTTTGTGGTGCGCATGGAGCGGGCACACATCCGGTGCATTCCTTTTAACCCGGTGGTTCCGGTGCTTTCGCTGGTGATGAACCACCGTGACCACCGCAAGATCGTGGTCATTGACGGCACAGTGGCCTACACCGGCGGCGTGAACCTGGCGGATGAATACATCAATGCCCAGCAGCGCTTTGGCTACTGGAAGGACGCCGCCCTGCGCGTGGAAGGCGATGCTGCGTGGAATTTTACGGTCATGTTCCTGAACTTCTGGAATGCGTTCCGCCCCAGTGAGACCGATTACAGCAGCTTCCGCCCCCGTACACGGGAGCCTGCCGTGCAGGACGGTGTGGTGCAGCCCTATGCAGACAGTCCGCTGGACGAGGAGCCGGTGGCCGAGACGGTCTACCTGAACATTCTGGCCCAGGCACACCATTATGTATATATCTACACGCCCTACCTTGCCATTGGCGAAGAAATGCTGGACGCGCTGAAAAATGCGGCCAAGCGCGGCGTGGACGTGCGGCTGGTGCTGCCGGGCATCCCGGATAAAAAGCTG
Source organism: Bacteroides sp. CAG:545 (assembly GCA_963646665.1). Lineage (GTDB taxonomy): Bacteria > Bacillota > Clostridia > Oscillospirales > Ruminococcaceae > Faecalibacterium. Next base: position 4,750 of record CAVIXY010000060.1, on the reverse strand, counting down.
GTGTTCCGGCTCAGCCGCTCGTATTACCTGCCGCTGCTGCGCGCCGGGGTGCATATTTACGAGTACACCCCCGGCTTTCTGCACGCCAAATGCTACGTGAGCGATGACCGGGTGGCAGTGGTGGGCAGCATCAACATGGACTACCGCAGCCTGTTTCTGCATTTTGAGTGCGGTGTGCTGCTGCAGTACAACAGCCAGATCGCCGTGCTGCGGGACGATGTGCTGGCCACCCTGCCCCAGTGCCGTGAGATCGCGGTGTCGGACTGCCGCACCAACCTGCCCGGCACCCTGCTGGACAGTGTGCTGCGCCTGCTCAGCCCGCTGCTGTAAAAAACGCTCATAAACCGCTGCGCTCCGGGCACACTACCCTCAAAGCCTGCGCCTTTGCACAGGTATGGAAAGGGAGCGTAGCAAAACGATGAAACGGATATCTCGATGGGTCCTCAGCGGCTGCCTGGCGGCTGCATTGATGCTTACCGGCTGCGGCCGCGGCAGCAGCTCGGGGGCATCTTCCGGCGGCAGCATGAGCATGGGCGGCGGCACGGCATCCTCCGGCAGCGATGCCAATGCCGCGCAGACGGCTGCCTGGCGCACCGGCCTTGGCGTACAGACCGAGCTGACCGGTTCCGACCGGGCGGGCAAGATCAACACGGTAGCAGCTGCCGTGATGCTGGATGCGGACGGCAAACTGGCCGGTGTGATGCTGGACGAAGCGGAAATCTCGGTCTCTGCCGATGGAACCGGCAGCGTGACTCTGCCCACCGACCTGCGCACCAAGCGGCAGAAAGGGGAGGACTACCCACTGGCGGCAGTGTCCTCGCTGCAGGAGGGCTGGACCGAACAGGCCGGGGCCTTTGCGCGTTACCTTACCGGCATGACGGCAGAGCAGGTGGAAAAGCTGGAAACCGATGCAGACGGCAAGCCGGTGGATGCCGACCTGCTGGCGGGCTGCACCATTGCAGTGGACCGCTACCGGGATGCCGTGGTGCAGGCCTGTAAAAATGCCAGTGTGCTGGGGGCAGCCAAAGGCGATACGATCCGGGTGGGCATGGCTCTGACCAATGCCACCAAGGACCGCCCCGCAAACGATGACAGCGACCTGCAGGCCCAGATGGACATTACCATTACGGCCCTGACAATAGACGCGGAGGGCCGGGTGACCAGCGCCATTGGGGATATGACCCAGCCTGCCCTTACCGTAAGTGCAGACGGCACAGTTTCGGCCCCGCGGGATGCGGTGCGAACCAAAAATGAGCTGGGCGACCAGTACGGAATGCGCGGTGCATCCAGCCTGGATAAAGAATGGTACGAGCACAGTGCTGGTTACTGCAGTTACCTCAAGGGCAAGACCCAGGCAGAGGTGGCTGCCATTCCCACCGATGGCTCCGATGCAGACCTTGCCGCCCTGTGCACCATCTCGGTGACGGACCTGCAGAAGGCAGCCCTCACCGCACTGGAAACGGAATAAAACAAACAGCGCCCTGCGGTACAGAACGTTCTGTACTGCAGGGCGCTGTGATTTTTGAAAAAGCTTATGCCCGTGTGGGCTGTGGTTCAGCATTCTTCTCGGCATCCTTTTCGCGCTGCAGCTTTTTGCGCACCACGAAATAGGCCGGGATCAGGAAGAAGCAGGCAAAGAACCAGGCCACGGGGTTGGCGATGCAGGCGGCAAAGTAGCCCCACAGCGGCACGAACCAAAAGCCCACCATGGCGCGGGCGACCATTTCGGCCACACCGGCAAACATGGCAAGACCGGAGTAGCCCAGGCCCTGAATGGTGTACCGGTAAATGATCAGCACAGCCAGCGGGATGTAGAACACACTGTTCCAGAAGATAAAGCTCTGGGCGTTGGCCATAATGGCCGTTTCCTTGGCGTCCAGGAACAGGCCGATCAAGGGCTTGTCCAGCACGCGCAGGATCAGAAAGGAGGCCACGCTGTACACGCAGCCGATGCCCAGGGCAGTATTCACACCGCGGTCCACACGTTTGAGGTCGTGGGCACCCATGTTCTGACTGGCATAGGTGGTCATGGCCGTGCCAATGCTCTCCAGCGGCACGCTGAGGAACTGTGCGGCCTTGCTGCCGGCAGTCTGGGCCGCCACAATGTCGCTGCCCAGGCCGTTTACGGCACCCTGCAGCACCACGCTGCCAATGGCGGTAATGCTGCACTGCAGGCCCATGGGAATGCCCATGTTGCACAGCTTGGCACAATGGGCCAGGCTGAAGCGGCCCTCTTCCTTGCTCCAGCGCAGTTCAGGGTAATGGCGCAGGATGTACCACAGGCTGCCAATGCCGGCCACGCCCTGGCTGAACACAGTGGCAAAGGCCGCGCCGAAGGCACCCATATTGAACACGATGATGCACAGCAGGTCCAGCCCGATGTTCAGGAAGCTGGCCACCAGCAGGAAATACAGCGGGCGCTTGCTGTCGCCCAGGGCACGCATCAGGGCGCTGGTCACGTTGTACAGCAGGGTAAAGGGGATGCCTGCAAAAATGGTGCGGATGTACACATCGGCCAGGTCGATGATGTTGGCGGGGGTGTTGGTCCACACCAGCACCATGCGGGTCATGGCCACGGTCACCACGGTCAGCACGGCTGCAAAGGCAATGCTCAGCCACACGGTGTTGGCGGTGTAGCGGCGCATCTCCTTGTAGTCCTTGGCGCCGAAGGTCCAGGAGATGGGAATGGAAAAGCCGCAGGCAATGCCGTTGACAAAGCCCAGCACCAGGTAGTTCAAACCGCCCACGCTGCCCACAGCGGCCAGCGCTTCCACGCCCACAAAACGGCCTACAATGATGGTATCGGCCAGGTTGTAGAACTGCTGGAACAGGCTGCCCAGCATCAGCGGCACCGCAAAGGCAAGAATCAGCTTCAGCGGGCTGCCCTGCGTCATATCCTTTGTCATATCGTTCCTCCTGTTTGTGCAGAAAACCAGGTGTTTTTTCGTGATTTTTGCCGTGAAAAACGCCCTGCCGGAAAGGGGCAGGACGTTGTGTTCATTCATGAAAGGTATTATAGCGGAGTGCCGCACATTTTACAAGATTTGCATTGCATCAACATTTCCGCTTTTTTGCCGGAAGAATTAGTGATTTTGCGGAGAAACCTCCGGCCCGCCGGGCAAATCAGATTCTCTCACTCCGAATAATGCGCCAAAAACTGCCTGGTGCGCTCTTCCTGCGGATGCTCGATGAGCTGGCGGGCGGGGCCTTGTTCCACCACCACGCCGCCGTCCATGAACAGGATGCGGTCGGCCACATCGCGGGCAAAGTTCATTTCGTGGGTCACGATGATCATGGTGGTCTTGCGGGCCGCCAGGTCACGCAGAACACGCAGCACCTCGCCGGTCAGTTCCGGGTCCAGTGCGCTGGTGGGCTCGTCAAAGCAGAGGATGTCCGGGTGCAGGGCCAGCGCACGGGCAATGGCTACGCGCTGCTGCTGGCCGCCGGACAGCTGGTGCGGATAGTGGTTTGCTCGCTCGGAAAGGCCCATCTGGGCCAGCAGCTCCCGGGCCTGGCTTTCCAGTTCTGCGTGAATGGCCTTTTTGTTGGCCTTATAGTCCGGGCGCTCCTTTGCCAGCAGCTCTCCGGCCAGCATCACGTTCTGCAGGGCCGTGTACTGGGGGAAGAGGTTGAAGTTCTGGAACACCAGGCCGAAGTGCAGCCGTTTTTTGCGGATCTCGCTCTCCCGCTGGGTGGCAGGGTCGGCGGCATCCCACATGGTCTCGCCGTTTACCCGGATGACACCGGTGTCCGGCCGCTCCAGAAAATTCAAGCACCGCAGCAGGGTGGTCTTGCCGGAACCGGACGACCCGATGATGGCCAGCGCCTCGCCCTGCTCCAGGGTCAGGGAAATGTCTTTTAAAACGTGCGTCTCTCCGAAATTCTTACCGATGCCGGAGGCTTCCAGTAATGCCATAATTCAAAACCCTCCTTAGCAGCGGAAATAATCCAGCTTCTTTTCCAGCCAGCCGAACAGCAGTGTCAGCGCGCCCACAAACACCAGGAAGAAGATGGCGGTGGAGAACAGCGGCCAGATCAGGCCTTTTGCACTGTACTCCTTGGCCATCATGATGATCTCCTTGTTGGCAATGGTGTTGGCCAGCGAAGTGTCCTTGACCAGGGTGATGATCTCGTTGCCCATAGGGGGCAGAATGCGCTTGATCACCTGTAGCAGGGTGACCTTGAAGAAGATCTGCGTTTTGGTCATGCCCAGCACCTGGCCGGCCTCGGTCTGGCCCTTGGGCACGGCTTCGATGCCGCCGCGGTAGATCTCGGAAAAATAGCAGGCGTAGTTGATGGCAAAGGCCACCACGGCTGCCACCATGCGCCCGCCGGAGCCGGAAGGCCAGGGATTGTTCATGCCCAGCAGGCCGGGGCCAAGGTAGATCACAATGATCTGCAGCATCAGCGGGGTGCCGCGGATGACCCACACAAAAGTTTTGACCACACCGGCCAAAGGCTTGCAGCGGCTCATGGAGCCAAAAGAGACCACCAGCCCCAGCGGCAGGGCAAACAGCAAGGTCAGGGCAAACAGCTCACAGTTGAGCAGAAACGCGCCGGAAAGACGCCCCAGGATCACAGACACATCAACACACCCAGTCTTTTCGTCATTTTTACGTTCGGTCAAAAGAAACGCCCCTGTGCGGGGGCGTTTCCGTCAGCATTCGGTCAGCGGATCAATCAGCCAGGGCCTGGTCGTACTTGTCGGCCAGAGCCTGCATGGTGCCATCGGCCTTCAGCTCATCAAAAG
>CAVIXY010000059.1:0-13796 GCA_963646665.1 Bacteroides sp. CAG:545 | reverse complement strand
CGCCGAACTGGGTCAGGGTGTGCTCCAGCAGGTTGTAGCTGCCGCCGTAGATGGTTTTCTGAGCCACGATGTGGTCACCGGCCTGAGCTAGGGCCTCGATGGTGTAGGTGATGGCAGCAGCGCCGGAAGCAGTTGCCAGAGCAGCCACGCCGCCTTCCAAAGCGGCAATGCGCTTCTCGAACACGTCCTGAGTAGAGTTGGTCAGGCGGCCGTAGATGTTGCCGGCATCGGCCAGGCCAAAGCGGTCGGCAGCGTGCTGGCTGTTGCGGAACACGTAAGAAGTGGTCTGATAAATGGGCACTGCACGGGAATCGGTGGCGGGATCAGGCTGTTCCTGACCAACGTGGAGCTGCAGGGTCTCAAATTTATAGTTAGACATAGTAGTATACCTCTCTTATTCAACTTTTAGTATAATTTTCTGATACAAAAAATCCCGATGTGCTTCATTGCAGACAGCACACCGGGCAGTTCTTATGCTTTTACCGCGCTCACATTACACTCGGGTACACATTCGCATCCCGGAGGGCAACGCACCGTTCGCAGCCAGCAGATCTGCCCGGTCACAGCACATTCGCCCACAGCGGAAATTCGCATGCAGCAGGCTCTTCCAAATCAGCTTCATTTCTATGCCCTCCTTTCGGTTTACTTTCCCACTCATCTACAAACCCGGAAATCTCTTTTTTCCATTTCCCACTAGGCTTGTGGATTTGTTGTCTGCATTATATCCCCTCTTACCCAGTTTGTCAATAGGTTAATTCCTGATTTTTGCAAATTGCATTTTCTGCATGACATTCCGCCCCGTTTGCACCATACCGCTTGTGCATTCCGGGCAAGAGTAGCACTTTTGCCGTTTTCTTTCCTTTTAAGCCCTGCGTAACCCCGGCTTTGGGTTCTTTTAAGGCTGGGGGTGTATCCTTGGGGCAGGCCCCTGCCGCAGAATTCACACCGCTGTCACAAAACGGCAACTTCTTCGTTTTATACTGTAGAAGAATATCCCTTGCAAAGTGGGCACCGATTTGGTATCATCCTGTCATTGCCTGTTTTGCCTGCCCCGGAAAGGAGCGAACCCATGCAAACCCTCTTTCATATCCTCAAGCAGCTGCTCATCACCCTGCTTGTGCTGGCTCTTCTGGGCCTGCTGCTGACCGGCAGCGTGCTGGCCTGGCAGGGGCACAAACTGTACGAAAGCGCGGTGCAGCAGCATCCCATTGAAAATTTTTACGAAGAGATCGCTTCCCGCGCCGATTTTGTCCCCTACAGCGAACTGCCGCAGACCTACCTCAACGCCGTGATCGCCGTGGAGGACGAGCGCTTTGCCCTGCACTGCGGCGTGGACCCGGTGTCCATTCTGCGCGCTCTGCTGGCGGACCTGCGCGCCGGTGGTTTTGTGGAGGGCGGCAGCACCATTACCCAGCAGCTGGCCAAGAATGAGCTGTTCACGCAGGAAAAGCGGATGGCCCGCAAGGCCGCCGAGATGTTTGCGGCCCTTGCACTGGAAAAGCAGTACAACAAGGAACAGATCCTGGAAATGTACGTCAACACCATCTACTTCGGCAGCGGCTATTACGGCATCCGGCAGGCCGCGCAGGGCTACTTTGGCAAAACGCCGCTGCAGCTTTCAGACGCCGAGGCGGTCATGCTGGCAGGCCTGCCCAATGCCCCCTCGGCCTACTCGCCCAACAGCAGCCCGGACCTTGCCCTCAAGCGCACCCAGGTGGTGCTCAAGCGGATGGTGCAGTGCAAAAAGCTGACCCAGGAGCAGGCCGATGCCCTGGCCGCCGAGGCGCAGGAGCTGCAGGTGCTGTCGGCCCAGTAACCGCCGCTGTTCTTTTGGACAAACAAAAACACCGCACAGCTTTCGGCAGACAGCTGTGCGGTGTTTTGTTTGCGGTATTTGGTTTAGAAAAGGAGGAATCATGTTCCGGAAGAACGCTTGCGGCTGCGTTCTTCGGTAGTTTTATCTTAGCAAAGAATTACGGCGAGATTATGTTTCTTTTATGAAGCTTCTATGAATTTGTGCGCCTTCTCTTTGCCGGTTCTTTACTCTGGGGCCTTCACGCTCTCCACCATGCTGATGCGCTTGACATGCCGCCGCATCACAAAGCAGACCACCAGGGTGAACAGCATAGTCAGCGCCACACTGAGCAGATAGCTGCGGGGGGCAATGGTGCGGATGAACATGAGCTGATCCATTTCCACCGTGCGGATGATGAACTGGTGCAGCGGAATGCCCAGCAGCAGGCCCACGCCGGAGCCGATGAGGGCCAGCAGCTCGATCTCACGGAAGATGTAGCGGTACACTTCCTTATCATAAAAGCCCAGCACCTTGATGGTGGCCAGTTCCTTTTTGCGTTCGGCCAGATTCACGCTGATCAGATTGTACAGCACCACGGCTGCCAGCGCCGCCGCGCACACGATCACCAGGATGACCACGTAGTTCAGGCTGACGATCAGGTTGTCAAACATGGAGGTGGTATCCTCGGTAAAGCTCACCGCGCTGACGTAGTTGCAGGCCAGCAGGGTCTGCCGCATGGCATCCCGGTCGGCGGCGGTATCGCAGGCGGTCTGGGCATACACCGTGTTCCAGGCAATGTCCTGGGTGTCCAGCACGGTTTCCAGCTGGCTGCGGGAAACATACAGCCGGGTGAACATGTAGTTCTCGGTGATGCCGGTCAGGATCAGCGGCACCCGCTCCCCCGCCGGGTTTTCCACCCAGATGGTATCGCCCACCTGCACGCCCAGGTTCAGCGCGGTTTTCTCGGTCAGGATCACGCTGCTGTCGTCAAAGTCGATCGCCTGGTGCCCCTTGCGGGTGCGGAAGGTGGTGTAGCGGGTCATGGTGCTGTCCTGCTCGGCACCCACAATGCTCACGCTGGCGCTTTCGCCGTCTGCATTGTAGATGGACACCGACTTTGTGTAGAACGCGCCCCAGTTTTTGATCTGCCCGCTGGCCTTCAGGGCATCGCCCAGGCCGCTTTCCATGGTCAGGGCCTTTTCGTCACTGAAGGAAACGGTCAGGTCGTTGTGGGTTAGCTCGGTGCTCTGCTTGGTCACGATGGGCAGCAGGGAATCCTGGATGCCAAAGCCGATGAGCAGCAGGGCCGTACAGCCCGCCACGCCCAGAACGGTCATGAAGAAGCGCTTTTTATACCGGAACAGGTTGCGTGCCGTGGTCTTTTGCGAAAAGCTCATGCGCTTCCACAGCGGGGTCATGTATTCCAGGAAGATGCGCTTGCCCGCCGCCGGGGCACGGGGCAGCAGCAGCGCGGCGCTTTTTTCCTTCAGGCTGGCGCGGCAGGCGCTCCAGGTAGCCAGGCCGATGACCGCCGCGCTGATGGCCACACTGGCCGCTGCCATGCCGGGGTAGAACTGCAGCGTAAAGGTGGGAATGCTGAAGATCATCTGGTAGGCGTACCATATGATGAGCGGGAACACCACAAAGCCGATGGCCATGCCTGCCAGGCTGCCCAGCACGCTGGCGGTCAGGGCGTAGAACAGGTATTTGCCCGCAATGCGCGCATTGGAGTAGCCAAGGGCTTTCAGGGTGCCCATCTGCAGGCGGTTCTCGTCCACCATGCGGGTCATGGTGGTGGTGGCCACCAGGGCCGCCACCAGGAAGAAGAACACCGGGAACACCCGGGCAATGGCGTCCATGCGGTCGGCATACTGCTCCCAGGTCACAAAGCTGATGGTGCTGCCGCGGTCCAGCACATACCACTCGCCGTTTTTGATCTGGCTCACCTGCTCCTCGGCATCGTTGAGCTGCTGCAGGCCGTCCGCCAGCTGCTGTTCGGCATCCGCCTTCTGGGCCTCGTACTCGGTACGGGAAGCTTCCAGTTTTTCGGTCCCGGCGTTGTATTCTTTCCAGCCGGCATCCAGCTTTTCGCGCGCGGCATCAAACTGGGTGTAAGCCGTGGCGGTGCCGGTGGTGAGCTGCAGCTGCCCCTGCAGCAGCTGCACTTTCAGCTTGCGCAGGGCGGCCTTTGCTTCGGTCACCAGCTGATCGTTGCTCAGGCTCGGGGACGAGATCAGCCCGTTGGCATACATCTGCTGTTTGCCGGCGTCCAGCTGGCTTTGGTACCCCTGCAGCTGGTTGTAAATATTATCGTAAGCGTTCTGCGCCTTGGTCAGGGCATCCCGCAGCTCGGTGTATTCTTCATCCGCCGGTTCGGCTTCGTCCAGAGCCTTCTGGGCGTTGCGCAGGGCGGTTTCGGCATAGCCCAGCAGCGGGTCGGCCACCTTTTTCAGGTTGACCAGCAGTTCGATCTGCTGCAGCTGGTCCTCAAAATCCAGCACCTGGCTCTCGCCGTCCACCAGCTGGTCGGCTCCGCTCTGCATCGTGTCGGGCAGTGCTTCCTTCTGGGCGGCCAGCTCGGTCTCGCCTGCTTCCAGCTGGGCTTTGGCATCGTCCAGCTGCTGCTGGGCATCTGCCAGCTGCTGTTCCGCCTCGGCAAACTTCTGCTCTGCTTCCGCCTTTTTTTCGTTGTAGGTCTGGCGGGCATCGTCCAGCTTCTCATTGGCGGTGTCGATCAGCTGTGCCCGGCGCCGGGTGCACTGGGCCGCACTGATGGCTTCCAGCCGGTCGGCCACCGCATCCACGGCAGCCTGGTATTCGTCCGAATAATTGTCGTACCGATCGGCGTTTTCCGCCTTGATATAACAGGTTGTGTAATAATCTGCCGTCAGCTCCCCGTCCGGCACAAAGGCGATATAGTCCAGCTGGCCGGTTCCGGCGGTGCTGCTCTCCTTATCGGTGGAGATGTGCTGCGGGTCCTGCACAAGGCCCACCACCGTGTACTGCCGGTGCTTCGTTCCGTCCGTCTCGTCCGGCAGGGTAAGCACGGTGCCCAGCTCCACATCGGCCTGATAGCCCATCACATGCACCACGCACTCGTCCGCCGCTTCCGGCATCCGGCCGGAGCGCAGCACCAGGCGGTTCATGTTGGCATCGGTGTCGGCGTCCGGGTCGGCAGGCAGCTGCTGCAGACGCACCACAATGGCCTCGTCCTCCCCTTCCCAGTTGGCTTCCGTATCCAGATACTTCACCGGCATCACGGCTTCCACGCCCTCGGTGGCGGCAATGGCGGCAACGTCCTCTTCCGAAAGTCCCAGGGTGGACAGCACCCGCAGGTCGAACACATTCTGCTGCACATAGTATTTCTGCCCGGCAATGCGCATGCTGGGGGCAAAGCTCATCAGTCCGGTCAGCATCATCACGCCCAGCATCACAATGCCGAACAGCGATACCATGCGGCTGGCATTGCCCTTCATTTCACGCAGGATATTTTTGCGATAACTCTTCTGCACGTTTGCTCACCACTCGATCTCTTCCACCGGCACCGGGTGCCCGTTGACCTGATTGGACACGATCTGCCCGCTGCGCACCTGAATGATCCGGTCCGCCATGGCGGTCAGGGCCGTGTTGTGGGTGATCACGATGACGGTGCGGCCGGTTTTGCGGCAGGTGTCCTGCAAAAGGCCCAGCACCTGCTTGCCGGTTTTGTAGTCCAGCGCACCGGTAGGCTCATCGCAGAGCAGCAGCTTGGGGTTCTTGGCCAGCGCACGGGCAATGGACACCCGCTGCTGCTCGCCGCCGGACAGCTGCGCCGGGAAGTTGTTCAGCCGCTCCCCCAGGCCCACGCTGCGCAGGGTCTCGGCGGGGTCCAGCGGGTCGCGGCAGATCTCGCTGGCCAGCTCCACGTTTTCCAGCGCGGTCAGGTTCTGCACAAGGTTATAGAACTGGAACACAAAGCCCACATCGTACCGGCGGTAGGTGGTCAGCTCCCGCTCCGAAAAACGGCTCACATCCTGCCCGTCCAGCCAGACATGGCCTTCATCGCAGTTGTCCATACCGCCCAGAATGTTCAGCAGGGTGGTTTTGCCCGCACCGGACGGCCCCACGATGATGCAGAACTCGCCCTTATCCACATAAAAGTTCAGGTGATCGGCCGCCGCGATCTTCACGCTGCCGGTCTGGTAATATTTGCAGACGTCCTCAAACTCCACAAAATGTTCCATGGCGTTTTCTCCTTTGCAAAGGCTGCTTTTGATTCAGTTTAACTATAACACAAAGGACCCCCGGATTGCACGCCCCGCCGGGCAAATTTTCAAAAACTTAACAGAACTGTGGACTGCGCACGCTGCAGGAGTTTCTCTGCGGACCGTCCAGAGGGTGGGACCCTGTTGCCGTAGGCAATAGGGCGGGGGATGGAATGCCCTGCAGCGGCAGCGACCGCCGCCTGCGGCGGAAACAGGGAGCTGCTGTTGGGGCAGCGGCCAGCAAGACGCAAGCACAAGCGAAGCGGATGCTGGGAGCCGCAACCCGTTTTCGCGTCCGAAGAGAAAGCTCCTGCAGCGCCGTCATCTTTAGCTTTACAGAAAAACTCCCGCCATCGTTTCCGATGGCGGGAGCTGTTGTCTCTTGTGTCAGTTCCGCAGGAACATTCTTTGCATCAGCGGGCGATCAGCAGGTCGCGGCGGCCATGGCCGTTCACGGACAGGCGGGCAGTCTTGCCGCAGTGGCGCAGGGTGACCTTGGCATCTGCAGTATAGCCCTCGGTCAGCAGGGTCAGGTTCAGAGTGCTGGAAGTCTTGTTGGTTTTCAGCACCACAGTGCTCACACCCTGGTTCATCAGGGTCTGCATATCCAGAACGGTGGTGCGGAAGGTGGCCACCTCGGCGGGGACGTCCAGCGTCAGCACGCCGTCCTTCTGGCGGGCGGTGTACAGCAGCTGCTTGCCCAGCAGACCCTTGACGGTATAGCGTGCCTCGGTCTTTGTGCTGTCAGCCAGCTCATCGCCGGAGATCAGCATAATGTTGCCCTGAATGGGGTTGCCCTCCGGGGCACCATAGCCGCCGTAGTGGGGGTCTCTTTCGCCTACGGCGACATCGGCACTGTGCAGTGCGATATCGCCCTGTACCATCTGCTCCTGCGGGGGCAGATAGCCCTCCACGCAGGTAGGATCCGTCTCGGCGGCAAAAGCGCCCACGCTCAGCATGGCGGCGGCACACACCGCCACAGCGGCACAGCTCAGGGTACGGACAAACTTTTTGTTCAGCATCTTCATCGGAAATGCCTCCTGAAAACGGCAGCCGCAGGGACTGCCTTTGTTTTTTGCACCATAATCGTTTTTTAAACCATGGTTCAGCTGCGGCGCATCCACAATGGAAAACCACCGTATCTGCTCTATAAACGGATACGGCAGCCGGATTATTGCAAAAGATTCAAAATTTTTTCCAGGAGTTCTCCGGCCTGTTTTCTGCATCGCTGCGGTTGAGGATGTCCATGAACTCCTCGCCGGTAATGGTCTCCTTCTGGTACAGATACTGTGCCAGCTCATCCAGTTTGGCGCGGTTCTCGGTCAGGATGCGGATGGCCTTTTCGTGCTGGGTCTTGACCAGCTCTACCACCTTCCGGTCGATCTCGCACTGGGTCTGGGCACTGCAGGCCAGCGAGGTATCACCGCCCAGATACTGGTTGTTTACGGTTTCCAGGGCCACCATGTCAAATTCGTCACTCATACCATAGCGGGTCAGCATGGCGCGGGCAAGCTTGGTAGCCTGCTCGATGTCATTGGACGCGCCGGTGGTGATGGAGTGGAACACCACTTCCTCGGCGGCACGGCCGCCGGTGAGGGTGGCGATCTTGTTTTCCAGCTCTTCCTTGTTCATCAGGTAGTGGTTGCCCTCGTCCACCTGCATGGTGTAGCCCAGGGCACCCGAGGTGCGGGGAATGATGGTGATCTTTTGCACCGGAGCAGAGTTGGTCTGCTTGGCCGCCACCAGGGCGTGGCCGATCTCGTGGTAGGCCACGATGCACTTTTCCTTGTCGGTGAGGATGGAGTTTTTCTTCTGGTAACCTGCAATGACCACCTCAATGCTCTCTTCCAGGTCAGCCTGGGTCACGCTCTTGCGGCCTGCACGCACAGCACGCAGGGCCGCTTCGTTGACAATGTTGGCCAGTTCTGCACCGGAAGCACCGGATGCCATGCGGGCCACGGTGTTGAAGTCCACGCCCGGGGCCATGGCCACCTTTTTGGCGTGCACTTTCAGGATCTCTTCGCGGCCCTTCAGGTCGGGCAGCTCCACGGGAACACGGCGGTCAAAGCGGCCCGGACGGGTCAGAGCCGGGTCCAGCGAATCCGGGCGGTTGGTGGCCGCCAGAATGATCACGCCGGTGTTGCCCTCAAAGCCGTCCATCTCGGTCAGCAGCTGGTTCAGGGTCTGCTCCCGTTCATCGTTGCCGCCCAGATTGCCGCTGTTGCGCTTCTGGCCAATGGCATCAATTTCATCAATGAACACAATGCAGGGTGCCTTTTCCTTGGCCTGCTTGAACAGGTCACGCACCTTGGAAGCGCCCATGCCCACAAACATCTCCACAAATTCCGAGCCGGAAATGGAGAAGAACGGCACATTGGATTCGCCTGCCACAGCCTTGGCCAGCATGGTCTTGCCGGTGCCCGGAGGGCCTACCAGCAGAATGCCCTTGGGCATGGACGCGCCGATTTCCTCGTATTTCTTGGGGTCGTGCAGATAGTTCACGATCTCCTGCAGGTTCTCCTTGGCTTCGTCCTCACCGGCCACATCCGCAAACCGGATGCCGTGGGTGGACTGCACATAGACCTTGGCATTGGACTTGCCTGCCCCGCCAAACATCATGGCACCGGGGCCGCCGGCCTTTTCCACCATCTTCTTGTTCAGATAGTTGCCCAGCCACACAAACAGGACAATGGGCAGCACAAAGCTGACCAAAAAGCTCAGCAGCGGCGATGCCTGCTCCACGATCTCGCTGGAGAAGGTAGCCCCGGCATCGTACAGGCGCTCAGTCAGATTCGGGTCGTTCATCAGGCCGGTTTTGTAAACCTGCTTTTCTTCTTTATCGGTAAAAATGATCTGATTAGATTCAATGTCCACCTTGCCGATGTTCTGCTGCTCGGTCATGGACATAAAGGTGCCGTAGTCCACTTCCTTGATCTGGCGCTCTGTCAGCCAGGGCACAAAAACGAAGTTGAGCACCAGCAGCACCACCAGCACGATGGCATAATAAATGGCCAGCGGCTTTTTGGAAGGCTTGACTTCCTTCATAGGGGATTCCCCCTTTTATAGTATTGATAACAGAACAGCGGGGAGCTTTCTCCGCGATGGCCTGCCCCATCCAGTTGCTGTCTGGAGTATAGCACAGCAAAATCCGGCTTAACAGCGGTTTGAGGGCTTGTTTCCAAAAACTTCGCAGTTTCTTAACAAACGTCCTGCGCAAATTTTGGCAAATTCTGCCCATCGGTTTGTGAATTTGTTTCATCCTGCCGGTGAGGCAAACTTCTTGACATGCCCCCCAAATCATGTTAAACTGATTTTACTTTGAAAAAAGCACAAATGCGTTGACGGGGATAAAACGATTTTCTTCTGCGTGCAGAGAGCCGCCGGGTGGTGCAAGGCGGGTGCAGAGGGTTTCGGTTACTGGCCCCTGAGCGGCAGAGCTGAACCGGACAGTAGGCTCTGACGGATGCCCACCGTTACCAGGGCAGCGATTCGCCGCCAAAAGCCGATCGTGCAAAGTGGCTGCAGCCCAACGGCGCAGCAAAGAGAGTGGTACCACGGGTGCCCTGTAGTTTGAACTTTACAGGCTCTCGTCTCTCAAGGTTTTCGCCTTGAAAGACGGGGGCCTTTTCGTATGTAAACGCGCACAGACACTTCAGAAGCGCAGAAGCCTTCCCCCGGTCGGGGGAAGGTGCTGAACGAAGTGAAGCGGATGAGGGCGCAGGCAGAAAGCTGTCGGCCCTGTTTACCCCTCATCCGTCATTGCTGGCGCAATGCCACCTTCCCCCCAAGGGGTGAAGGCTTCAGATTGTTCAGGAGGACACGCAATTATGATGGACGCAACCAAGTACGCTCCGGGTTACTACCCGGTACCTGCAGGCTATGACAGCTGGGTGAAGAAGGATCACATTGAAAAAGCACCTGCCTGGTGCAGTGTGGACCTGCGCGATGGCAACCAGGCCCTGATCGTGCCCATGAGCCTGGAAGAGAAGCTGGAGTTCTTCCAGATGCTGGTCAAGATCGGTTTCAAGGAGATCGAGGTGGGCTTCCCTGCCGCCAGCGAGACCGAGTACGAGTTCCTGCGCACCCTGATCGAGAAGAACATGATCCCGGAGGATGTCACCGTGCAGGTGCTGACCCAGTGCCGTGACCACATCATCCGCCGCACCTTCGAGGCCGTGAAGGGCGCACCCCGCGCGGTCATCCACTTCTACAACTCCACCTCCGTGGCTCAGCGTGAGCAGGTGTTCCACAAGAGCAAGGAAGAGATCAAGAAGATCGCCACCGATGGTGCCAAACTGGTCAAGCAGCTCAGCGAAGAGTACGAGGGCAACTTCCTGTTCGAGTACAGCCCCGAAAGCTTTACCGGCACCGAGGTGGACTACGCCGTGGACGTGTGCAACGCCGTGCTGGACATCATGCAGCCCACCCCGGAGCGCCCCATGATCATCAACCTGCCGGTCACCGTGGAAATGAGTATGCCCCATGTGTACGCCAACCAGATCGAGTACTGCGACAAGCACCTGAAGTACCGTGACAGCGTGATCATCTCCACCCACCCCCACAACGACCGCGGCACCGGCGTGGCCTGCGCCGAGCTGGCCGTGCTGGCCGGTGCACAGCGCGTGGAGTGCTGCCTGTTCGGTAACGGCGAGCGCACCGGCAACGTGGATGCCGTGACCCTGGCCATGAACATGTACAGCCACGGCGTGGACCCCAAGCTGGACTTCTCCAACATGCCGGAGATCTGCGCCACCTACGAGCGCGTGACCCGGATGCACATTTACGAGCGCACCCCCTATGCCGGTCAGCTGGTGTTTGCAGCCTTCTCCGGCAGCCATCAGGACGCCATTGCCAAGGGTATGGCCTACCGCAAGGAGCACGGCGAGCACCGCTGGACCTGCCCCTACATCCCGGTGGACCCCCACGACATCGGCCGCACCTACGATGCAGACGTCATCCGCATCAACAGCCAGAGCGGCAAGGGCGGCATCGGCTTTGTGCTGGAGCAGAACTACGGCTACAACCTGCCCCCCAAGATGCGCGAGGCCCTGGGCTACAAGGTCAAGAGCGTGTCCGACCGCAACCACAAGGAGCTGAGCGCAAACGAGGTGCTGCACATCTTCGAGGATACCTTCCTCAACCGCTGCAAGCCCCTCAACGTCATTGAGGCCCACTTTGCACAGGTGGACGGCATTACCGCCACCGTCACGCTGGACCTGAACGGCCAGCGCAAGGTGGTTACCTCTGTGGGCAACGGCCGCCTGGACGCTGTGGCCAACGCCATCCAGAGCGCAACGGGCATGGAGTTCCACCTGGAAAACTACTCCGAGCACAGCCTGGACGAAGGCTCCACCTCCCGCGCCGCTTCTTATGTCGGCCTGGTCTGGGGTGACAATTCCGTTACCTGGGGTGCCGGCACCGATACGGATATCATCGTGGCCGGTATCAAGGCACTGGTCAGCGCGATCAATAATAAGTAATGAAAAGGGCAGCGTCCTCGCCCTCTCACTTTGAAGAGTTTGTATGTACCTGATGGTCAGGCGTTAGGCTTCACCCCTTGGGGGGAAGCTGTCAGCGCAGCTGACTGATGAGGGGTGATTTGCCGCAAAGCGGAGTGGACCGGGCACCCTCATCCGGCACTTCGTGCCACCTTCCCCCGTCTGGGGGAAGGCTTATCCCACGCGCATTATTACACAGAGATAAAAGGAGAGTACCACCATGGGAATGACCCTGACGCAGAAGATCCTTGCCGCACATGCCGGGCTTGCCGAGGTCAAGGCAGGCCAGCTCATCAACGCAAAGCTGGACATTGTGCTGGGCAACGACATCACCACCCCCGTCGCCATCAACGAGTTTGAAAAGGCCGGTTTTAACAATGTGTTCGACAAAGAGCACATCGCCATCGTGCTGGACCACTTTGTGCCCAACAAGGACATCAAGAGTGCCACCCAGTCCAAGCAGTGCCGCGAGTTTGCCAACAAGTACGACATCCTCAACTTCTACGATGTGGGCCAGATGGGCATTGAGCACGCCCTGCTGCCCGAAAAAGGCATTGTCACCGCCGGTGACTGCGTGATCGGTGCGGACAGCCACACCTGCACCTATGGTGCACTGGGCGCTTTCTCCACCGGCGTAGGCTCCACCGATATGGCCGCCGGCATGGCCACCGGCATGGCATGGTTCAAGGTGCCCTCTGCCATCAAGTTCGTGCTCACCGGCAAGTTCAATCCCCGCGTGTCCGGCAAGGACCTGATCCTGCACATCATCGGCATGATCGGCGTGGACGGTGCACTGTACAAGTCCATGGAGTTCACCGGCCCGGGCGTGGCATCCCTGACCATGGATGACCGCCTGTGCATCTGCAACATGGCCATTGAGGCCGGTGCCAAAAACGGCATCTTCCCCGTAGACGAGACCACCAAGGCTTACCTCAAGGGCCGCAGCCAGCGCGAGCCGGTTTATTACGAAGCTGACCCGGATGCCGAGTACGAAAAGACCATTGAAATTGATCTGAGCAAGCTGGAACCCACCGTCAGCTACCCGCATCTGCCGGAGAACACCCACCTTGCCAGCGAGGGCAGGGACATCAAGATTGATCAGGTGGTCATCGGCAGCTGCACCAACGGCCGCCTGGAAGATATGGAAGCCGCTTACAACGTGCTCAAGGGCAAGCACATTGCCAAGGGCGTGCGCGGCATCATCATTCCCGCCACCATGGCCGTGTACAAGGAGTGCATCCTGCGCGGCTGGACCACCGCCTTTATTGATGCCGGCTGCATCGTGTCCACCCCCACCTGCGGCCCCTGCCTGGGCGGCTACATGGGCATTCTGGCCGAGGGCGAACGCTGCGTTTCCACCACCAACCGCAACTTTGTGGGCCGCATGGGCCATGTGAAGAGCGAAGTCTACCTGGCCTCCCCCGCCACTGCCGCCGCCAGCGCCCTGACCGGCTACATCACCGACCCCCGCACGGTCTGACCCGAAAGGAGCACAACAATGAACGCAAAAGGTTCTGTTTTCAAATACCCGGATAACGTGGACACCGATGTCATCATCCCGGCCCGCCACCTGAACACCCAGGACGCCAAGGAGCTGGCCAGCCACTGCATGGAGGACATCGACAAGGATTTTGTCAAGAACGTGAAGGACGGCGACATCATGGTGGGCGGCTGGAACTTCGGCTGCGGCTCCTCCCGTGAGCACGCCCCCCTGTGCATCAAGACCGCCGGTATCTCGGTGGTCATTGCCAAGAGCTTTGCCCGCATTTTCTACCGCAACAGCATCAACATCGGCCTGCCCATCATGGAGTGCCCGGAAGCCGTGGACGCCATCAATGCAGGCGACACCGTGAGCGTGGACTTTGACACCGGCGTCATCACCGATGAAACCAACGGCAAGGTGTTCCACGCCGAGCCGTTCCCGCCGTTCATTCAGGAGATCATCTCCGCCGGCGGCCTGATGAAATCGATCAAGAATAAGCAGTAAGGAGTTACCCATGGAAAAAAACATTGCTGTCATCTGGGGCGACTGCTCCAGCCCGGAGATCGTCAGGCAGACCATCCGCGTGCTTGACAAGGTGGCCGAAAAGTACGGCCACACCTTCCACTACACCGATGCCGCCATGGGCGGCGAAGCCATTGACAAATACGGCGACCCACTGCCCCAGCACGAGCTGGACAAGTGCCTGGCCGCCGACAGCGTGCTGCTGGGTGCCGTGGGCGGCCCCAAGTGGGAAGGCCTGCCCGGTGAGCAGCGCC
>CAVIXY010000058.1:0-13890 GCA_963646665.1 Bacteroides sp. CAG:545 | reverse complement strand
TCAACGACCGTGATATCGACAACTACTTCGGTCTGGAGACCCTGAAGCTGATCGTCCGTTCTCCGCTGGTCCTGCTGGGCCTGGAGGGCAAGTACGATGTTGTCGTCCGCGTTTCCGGCGGCGGCGTTTCCGGCCAGGCTGGCGCTATCCGTCACGGCCTGAGCCGCGCCCTGCTGCAGCAGAGCGATGAGAACCGTGCAGTCCTGAAGAAGGCTGGCTTCCTGACCCGTGATCCTCGTATGAAGGAACGTAAGAAGTACGGTCTGAAGGCTGCCCGTCGTGCACCTCAGTTCAGCAAGCGCTGATTTTTCCGTATCGGATTACCTGGCAGTTCTGCTTCGGCAGAACTGCTTTTTTATTGCAATTTTACCAGCTGAACTGAGGTGCACGACTGCGCAGGTCCGGCGGTTGCCCCGCAAGGGGCGAGCCGGACGCGCGTTTGGATCATTGCTCAAGCATCGCGTGCACGGCGCAGCCGTGAAACATGCAAACACAAAAGCCGCCCCGGCTTGTTGCCGGGGCGGCTTTTGCTATGCGATCTTGGGCGTTCCGTATGCCCGTGGATAGTATAGAAAGGTTGTTTCAGCGGCGGATGCCGCGCAGGAGAAGCGGAGCTGCGGCTCAGTACTTTTCCTTGTACTTGAGGCTGGTGAAGGCACCGGCAACCATCAGGGCAAAGCCGCTGCAGGCCATGCCAAAGGCGGTCAGCCAGTTCACACCGGTCTGCGGCAGAGCCGACACGGTAGCATCCTGCACCGGGGGCAGCTCAGGCGCTGCAGGCAGGATCACGGCGTCCGGGGTGGCGTCCTGCACGGGCGGCAGCACCGGGGTTTCCGGCTCCACCACTTCGTCCGGGGTGGCATCCTGCACCGGGGGCAGCTCGGGCTGTTCCGGGGTCACAGGGCCATCGTCATCGGGGGTCTCCGGCTCTTCCGGTTCTTCGGGGTCCTCCGGAGTGATAATGGTGATCTGATCGTCACCGGGCAGGTAGCTGTCGCGGGTCTCCACCGTGGTGTAGGTGTACTTGACGTTGGCGCTCTTTTTCTCGGTCTCGCTCTTGGAGGCATTGGAAACAAAGGCGTCCTTGATGGTCCGGTAAATGAAGTGCACAAAGCCGTCCTTGCGGGTGACGGTGATGGGCGCTGTGACGGTGGTCGTATCGTAGTTGGTGTAGTTGTAAGAGCAGTAGTTGTCGGTACCCGTTGCAATGGTAGTGTTATCGCCGCTATAGTTCTTCACCTGCGTGTAGGTGGCCTGGTAGCTGCCGGTCATGCCCTTGAAATCTTCAGAGGTGGCTCCGGTAGTGGTGGTATACTCTACCTTCTGATCGGTGTAGGTCAGGTTCTTGTTGGCCTGATCCAGCGTCTTTTTGATGCGGGTAAAGGTAGCAGAGCAGTTGAAGGTTTTCTTGCCAACGGCAACAATTTCTTCCTTGCTCACCTGGGTCAGGTTGCCAAGGGTCAGGTCGAAGCCGCCAACATAGCTGTTCTTCTTGCCCGGCTCATAGTGGGCATTGCCGCAGGTGTTGCTGCTGTCCGACAGGTAACCGTAGGCGGTCAGGTTGGATTCGTACAGGTAGATCTGATAGTAACGCTCGCCATTCTTGTTCTGATCCTTGTAGATCTCAACGACCTTTGCCTTGCTCAGGTCCAGACCGGGATTGGCCTTTTTGTAGGCTTCCAGCGCATTTTCTGCAGCCTTTTTGGCTTCTTCATTGGTGCGGTACTGACTGCCCCGACCAGATTCAAATGCACCGAGGTACTTGCCGTAGGAGACCTTGCCGGTCACCTTGTAGTAAGCACTTTCAGTGGGGGCATTATCATACCATTTGCTTCCGCCATCCCAGCTGGAACGCGGGTATTCGTAGTGGCCGGTTGTCGGGTCGTTGTCGTTTTCGTTGTCGTAGGTGATGCGGTCCAGCAAGCCGACCTCGTGGTTGTTGTTGCCATCCACCAGATCCTGGGCGCTCTTGTTCCACTCCAGCGTTTTCTTGGTCAGGACGCAGTCCTCGTAGAGCAGGCCGCCATCCTCGTCCTGCAGTTTGGAGTCGGTGGCAAGGTCCAGATGGCCGATATAGTTGGGGCCGTTCTTGACATTGGTGGCTCTGGTTTCGTAATGGCCGCTCCACCGGCCGCCTCCGACCCAGACCTGCTCGTATTTGACATCCTCCCATTTGCCATCGACAAGGACTTTTGTGATATTGCCCTGCTCGTCCTTCTGCGTGTCCGAGACATGGTAGGACTTGCCGTCCTCGTCAAAGTAGTAGAGGGTGTTGCTGCCATAGTCGCCGGTGTACGAGGTTTTGGAGCTGACGGCATCGTCTTTAAGCTTGGTCAGGTAGTTGACCAGGTCTGCATCGCTCATGGCCTTGAAGTTGACCGCGTTCTTCACGATGGTTTTGATTTCTGTCCACGTGGTTCCTTCCTTGATGGTCAGCTTTGTGCCATCGGGAAATTCAAGGATCAGCTCCTCACCGTTCCGTTCGGCCTCTTCACGAGCCTTTTTGAGATTTTCCCAGAAGTTTGCTTCTGCCTCCGTTGCACTGTTGCCGGTACCGGCAACTTCCTGCGGAGTCTTGACTTCAACATTCAGGGTCTGCACGCTGTCATCGTACTTGGCGGTATAGGTCTTGCCGTCCTTGGTGTAGGTGACGGTGTGGTTGGCGGTGTCCAGCTTATAGTTGCCTTCGCCGAATTTGTCATTGAATTTTTTGATCAGATCGCCTTTGTCCATACGGCTGGTGGTCACGGTGATGGTGGTGACGGTGCCGTTCTCGTCCGTTTTGGTAAAGGTCTTTGTCGTCACACCGTCCTTCTCCTCAGTAGAAGTCAGGTCCATGTCCTCAACGGAGCCGCCATTGTAGGTGAAGTCATACTTGTCGTTGGATTCTTTGTAATTCTGGCTCCAGGAAGATTCCGGCGAGACCGAAATTGTCTCGGCATTCGTGATATTCTCTGTGTGCTTTTCCTCTTTCGCATCGGTCAAAACCGTCCACTCAACCTTCGTGAGATTGGCGGTCACTTCTTCCAGAGTAAGGCCTTCCTTTTCGGCCTTTTTGATCAGTTCGTTCTGCAGCGTCTCGTCCAGATCCTTAAACTCAAGTTTGGTGTACTTGAAGGTATAGGTTTTGCCGTCCTTCACGTATTTGGTGATGCGGCCGTTCGGATTGTTGCCTTCGCGCACAACGTCCGTAGCATTGGCGGGAGCGGTTCTGAAATCATCGCTAAGGTCGCCCAGCTCACCACTTGTATACGAGTTGCTTTCGCCGGTGCTGGTGATGGTGGCGCCGGACACATAGGCAGTGCCGCTTACCGTATTGTCCCAGACCCTGTTGATCTCATCACCGTCAAGCTTATCCTTATCTTCCTTGCTGACAGACTCAATGATATCTACCGAAACGGTCGTGAAATTGCCAAGGGCATAGCGGAAGGTGTATTTTGTGCCGGTTTCCGTATCGGTGTAGGTCCACGAAGTTTCGTCCGCAGAAACATTGGCCAGATCGGTATCGGTAAGGGTCAGATTCTCTTTTTCAGCGGCCTTCTTCAGGGCGTTCTTGATGGCATTCAGTTTGGCTTCTGCGGTGGCATCTGCCTCAGTCTTGTCACCAATGATGCCGGAGCCGGTTTCGGTGATATGGCCCTTTGTGTTGGTCACCTTGATCGTGACGGACAGGCTCTTCAGCAGGGCATTGGTCTCGTCCGGGGTCACCTCGGTCTTATTGCCCTCGCCGATATAGTAGAGCGTGTCGGTGACTCTGTCATACCAATAGTCGGTGTTCAGCATGGCTGCCAGTGCATCCGGCGAAAGATCCAGCTGCGTGCCATCATCTTCTTTGCCGAAAGTGACCTCATAGGTCACGCCGTCCCCGCCATCAATCGTGAAGGAACCCTCGGACTCCATGGCAGACTTGATCTCTTCTGCGGACTTATCCTTCAGCAGATCTTTCAGGCTGACGTTGTACTTGTTGCCCTTGTTGTCCTCAATGGTGGTCGTTTCGCTCCACTTGTCCGAATTGGTGTAGTCCTTCTCCTCCTCTTTGAATTCCTTATCAACGGTCTGTGTGCCCTTTTCCACCGTCACAACCAGCGTGGTCTCGGTGCGGGTGGTCACCTTGCCGCTGTTCGGGTCCACGGTAATATAGGTGATGCGGGTGAACTTCCGGCCGTCTTTGTCAACGCCTTCCACCTTGTCGCGGGTCAGGGTGTAGTTGCCGTTTTCATCGGGCATGGTGGCCTCGGCTTCCAGCAGCTTGGCAATGTCCTCGGCGGTCATGTCGGTTTTGGTTTCGGTGGTCTTTTTCAGGGTCAGGTCCTTGGAGTTGCCGTCCGCAGATTTGCTGACTTTCTTAACCTGATACCGCTCTTCCTCTTTTTCACTCGTGCCGAAGAGGGCGCCTTCTTCGGTGTTCCAGTCGGGCAGTTTGTCGCCCAGTTCCTTCTGCAGTTCCTCTTTCAGTTTTTCCTGATCCTCAGAGAAATCCTGCTTCGGCTTTTCCACCTTGTCCAGGTCGGCGTTGGCTTCGCCGCTGCCGGTGCTGGTGGTTTCCTCGGTGGCGGGCACACGGGTGGGCGTGTTGATGGTAATGGTGCCGTCCTCCTTCGTTGTGGAGCTGCTCTTCCCATCGGGGTCCACTTCCGGCGTGGCATCTTCCTTGGGGTTGGTTACGGTGGTGGTGTCCTTGTTGTCCTTCTCGGTTTTATCCACCGTGCCGATCTGGCTCGGGTCCTTTTCGTCCGGCTTCTCGTCCGGGTTGGTCTCCGTGTTGGAATCGCCCTGGCCGGGGTTGATGTCGGTGGTATCCTGATCGGTGCCGGTAGCGTCCGGGTTGGTATCGGTGGTGCCATCATCAGTGCCGGTGGTACCCGGATTGGTGTCCGTGGTGTCGTCCTTCTTGCTGGGGTCGGTCACAGTACCCGTGATGGTGGTGGAACCGTCCTCGTTCGTTGTGGGTTTCTCGTGGTCGTAGTTCACGTCCTTGTCGCCCAGCAGGTCTTCGGGGTTCTCGCCCTGCTTGTTGGAACCATCGGGCGTTTCGGTTTTCTTGCCGGTTTCGTCCTTGCCGGTGGTCTCCTCGCCGTCGTTGGCGTTGGTGCTGCCGTTGGCATTGGCATCATCGCCGCCTTCGGTGCTGCCGCCGGTGCTGTCATCGGCATTGTCATCGTCATTGTTGCTGCCGCCGACATTGGCATTGGCGTTGGCGTCCTCGCCGCCTTCAGCCAGGGGTGCGGCTTCTGCAGCTTCGTCCTCTGCAGAAGGCACGGCGTCCTGATTCACCTTGGCGGTGGCGTCCTGGGTCTCGCTGGGGTCATCGGCGGCGTTGGCAGCCAGAGGCTGTGCGGCAACGCAGGCAGTAAGTGCTACGGACATTGCGGCGAGCTTCAGTTTCTTGTTCGTCATGGTCG
Organism: Bacteroides sp. CAG:545; assembly: GCA_963646665.1. GTDB lineage: Bacteria > Bacillota > Clostridia > Oscillospirales > Ruminococcaceae > Faecalibacterium. The sequence goes on along the minus strand of CAVIXY010000058.1, from coordinate 8,488 downwards.
TTCGGCTCCTTTCAGATCGCATAGAGTTTTAAAGATCGCATAAATTCATGTGTCTGATAATTCGGACGGTAAAAGCTGAATTATCTGTTGAAATTCGTCTACCTACAGTATACCAGTTTTTGGCTGCGTTTGTCAAAAAAAAAACGGGTGTTTCGTACATTTTTCGGCATAGGATATAAAATAACTTCCCGCACTTTGGGCACAAATTACACCGCCTTGTTGCACTTCTCAAACTGTTGTTGCAGTGCTGAAACGCTGGTGTTGCATTTGTGATGCGGTTTGTGTGGGCAGTGTGTTCTCCTTTCTGCACAAAGTGGGGTTCTGCACCCCGTAAAAGCGCAGAATCCGCTGCTGTTATCCTATAACAAATGCTCCCCGGAATCGGTCGATTCCGGGGAGCATACACCTTTCTTTAAAAAGGGATCAGCGCTTGCTGCGCAGGTCGTTCAGGTAGCAGTCCGCCTGGCGGGCTTCGGGGGTAAAGCTGTTGTTTTTCCACCAACTCACCAGGGCGGCGGTCACGGTCAGGCCGGTGCTGATCAGCTGTTCCAGCTCGGCGCTTTCAATGGGCAGCAGGGGTTTGCCGCAGGCCGAAAGCAGCTGGTTGGTCAGCGCCAGAGCCAGCACGGCGGTGCGGGTAATGGTGGCGGCAGAAATTTTGGGGGTGGTGTTCATCAGGTCCTTCCTTTCTCCTGGGTTTCCAGGTCTGCGATGCGGTGGTTGGCCACCTTCATCTGTTCCTCTAAAATAGGTACGCGGCGCGCAAAGTTGTTGTGCTCGCGCACCTCACGGGTCAGTTCCTCGAGTTTGGTGTCCGTCACGGCTTGGCTGCGGCTGTTGGCAATCAGCACACCGATCAGGGTCACGGCCCCGGCAATGACGGCGGACAGAATGCTTTCCACGGGTCAGCCCTCCTTTATGCGGCCCAGCCCGGCGCGGGCGATGATGGCAGGGTAATCCTTGTAGGCGCGGCTCAGGTCCACCGACACGGAGATGCCCGGCACCCGGCCTTTGCTGGTGTACTGCCACATGCCAAAGGGCCAGCCGGGGGCGGGTTTCTGGGTGCGGTAGGCGGCCAGCCAGACGTCATAGGGCTTCAGGGCGGCGCTGCCCATGAGCAGGCGGTTCTGGGCAAAGCTCAGGTAGGTGTACAGCATAGCGTATACGCCCCAGCTCTGGATCATCCCCAGCTCGTAAGAGGCCAGCTCGGTCAGGGCGGGTTTGCTCAGCCGGGTCAGCCGGTTGTCCTCCAGATCCAGCGCCACCGGCAGCTGCAGGGTCTTGCCCGCCAGTGCGCGGCGCAGGGCAGCCAGCTCAGCCCCGGCTTCGGCTTTGGAAGCGGCGGTGCTGTAGTAGTACACACCCACCGGAATGCCCAATTTGGCACAGGCGGCATAGTTGCGCTCAAAGGCAGGGTCGGCGTGGGGCTGGCCGTTCTGACTGCCCTGTACCCGCAGCATGGCCCCGCCCACGGTGCCGCCGGCCTTCACGGCTGCCCAGTCGATGCTGCCCTGCCAGCGGGAAGCATCCAGAATGGGGTCACGCATGGGCGGCCTCCTGCGCCGGGGCCAGCAGCCCGGTCAGCTCTTTGTATTCATCCCCGGTCAGCCGTCCGGCGGCGAAGAAAATATCCAGCTTGTCGGCAAGGCCGGCCGTCAGGCCCCGCTCGATCAGGCGTTTGCAGGTGCGGTATAACGTTTTGTTCATAGAAGATTCACCTCACGTTTTGTTGACAATGTTCATACAACGTATTATAATAAGGGCGAAGGAGCGTGATTGGTATGTCTCAGACTACGGTAAGCATCCGAATGGATGATGAACTTAAGCGGAATTTTGACCACGTTTGCAATGAATTGGGGATGTCTATGTCCACGGCTGTTACAATGCTGGCCAAAAAGATGACCCGCGAACAGCGGCTGCCGTTTGAGCTTTCGGTGGACCCCTTCTATTCCGAGCAGAATCTGGCGCGGCTGCGCAAGTCCATTGCAGAGATGGAAGCCACCGGCGGAACCATCCACGAGGTAGATCTGGATGATTAAAGCGTGGACGGAGGAAGCATGGGAGGATTTCGAGTATTGGACGCGGCAGGACCGGAAGATTCTCAAGCGGATTCTGCAGCTGTTGAAGGATATTGACCGCAACGGCTATGAGGGCATTGGAAAGCCGGAGCGATTGAGCGGCGATCTATCCAATTACTGGAGCCGTCGCATTGATGACGCCAATCGCATCGTGTACCGCATTGACGGCAATGTGGTCAAAATTGTGCAGTGCGGTTCGCATTATCGGGACAAATAACATTCAGGCAGACGGCCTTCGGGTCGTCTGCTTTTTTTATTCCTCCGCTACCCCCAGCTCCAGCAGGGTGATGCGGTATTCGTGATCCACCATCAAAGCGGCCAGGTCGTCCTCCGCAGCGGGGGCCGGGGTTTCCGGCTCCGGCACGGTGCCGCCCTCGGCTACGGTGTAGCAGTCCTCGCCGTCCTCAATGGTCCAAAGCGTGTCACCTACGCCGCAGGCGGCGTTGTGGGCATTGACCGCTTCTGCCATGGCGGTGTAGGCATCGCACTGGGCCTGGGTCTGCACGGGCTTTTGAATTGCGGTTCCGATCGTAATTTCCATAGGCAGTTCCTTTCTTTAGTACCAGCGCCCAATGGCAATGGCCATGATCGGGTTGCCGTTGTTCATGCCATCGCCCTGCACTTTGCACTGGGTCGTGCTGCAGCGGGTATTGGTGGCGATTTTGCCGCCGTAGCAGTAGGTATTGTAGGTCTGCGGAATCGCCGTTACCGCATAGTCAGTGTTGGAAAAGGCCACCGGAAAGGTCCAGACGGAAGTGGCGTTCAGGTTCACGATCCAGCAGATCTGCACACCGCAGGCAAACCGGATGTAGTTGGAGCCGGAAGAATTCACGCCGTTGCCTGCGTTGTTGGCGTAGTTCACGCTGAAGTTGGAGGGGTTGTATACGTACATGGTCTTGCCGTCATTGCCGCCCCACAGCCAGCTGGGCTGGCCATTCTGGCCGCTCCAGTTGAACTGCATGGGAGTGCCGGTTTTGCCGCTCTGGCCCAGCTTGGCGGCCACCGGTGCATAACTGGGAATGATCTCGCTTTTCAGTACGTAATCCACATTATCTTCGCAGAACACCGGAATCCAGGTGTCGCTGGTGTTGTGTTCCAGCCGCAGTGTCCGGCCTGCCCACTTGGTGGAATCCTCCGCCGTGTCGTGCAGGCCCAGCTTTTCGGCCAGAGCTTCTTTCAGGGCGTTCCGGATGGCCGCGTCATCCGCCTTGGCGGCCAGGGCATCGCCGGTGGCCTTGGCTTCGGCCGGGGCGTTCCGGGCAGTCAGGGTAGCGTCCGGAGCGGCCGGAGCCGGAACGGTGTCCAGCGACAGCGCACCGCTGTCGGGGTCCACGCTCATGATCCGCAGCAGGCTGCCGGATGCCGGGTACAAAGGCTGGGGCAGTGCCCCCACATCGGCGGCGGTCAGGGTTACGGCACCGCCTTTGCCGTTTACGCTCAGCACCCGGCCATCGGCAGGGGAGAGCAGCTCTGCCCGGCTGGCGGCAGCTTCCGCCCGGGCGGCACAGTCGGCGGCGGTGCTGCGGTCGGTGCCGGTCTGCAGGGCGGCGGCCCGGGCATCTGCTGCGCTGTCTGCCGCCCCGGAAGCGCTGGCCGCGGCTTTCTGGGCGGCGCTGGCTGCACTGCTGGCGCTTTCCAGCACGCGGGCCACAAACTGTTCGTACAGGGTGGGCGGCAGGTCCTCGCTGCCGCCGTCCGTGGGCAGGGTGGCATAGGCATCGTAGGTGCCGGGGCGGGTGTAGGCCGTGTAGCCGTCCGGGCCGGCAGCGGCCAGCATCCACTGTCCGCCGGTGCAGCCGGTCAGGCGGCGGTCCACCGTCACGGTGCCCTCGGTGCTGAGGGGAACGGGGGCCATCTGGGTGCCGTCCCTGCGGCGCAGGTAGAGTGCAGCTGCGCAGCCAGCCCATGCGGCGGGCAGGATGAACTGCAGGGTGTCCACGCCCTGGGCGTTCTGTGCGCCCAGATGCAGCCGGTGCGGCCGGGCCAGAAATTCGGTGCCGCCGCACTGTTTTTGAATGATTTGGATCTGCATGAAAAACCTTCCTTTCTGTTTTTTGTTTGATTGTACCGCCCGGTGCGGCGGCTCTCCAGTTCGTACAATTTTTCACGCAAAAACAGGCGTTCGGCATTTTGCTCAAGGGGTGTTTTTGGGGGTAATTCGGCGGGCTTTTCCGGGGCGGTTCCGGGGGTGTTTTGGGGGCGGTAAGGCGGGCAAAACCAACGCAAAGGGGCCGCTTGTTGCTGGAAGGATGCGGTGCGGAAGCGGCGCTTTCCGGCCCGGAAATTCCAAAATAAATGTTAAAAATTCATGAACAAAACGAGCAATAAAAACGTAGAAAAATCGGAAAGAAACTACCTAAAAAACAATTGTTTGGAGAAAACACTGTGAAAATTGCACAAAAAACTATGTCAAAGAACTAACAAAGTGCGGCGGCCTGATTTGACAAATCCGTTTTGGTTTGGTAAGATAGCACCTGCGCAACGGACGTTGCAGCGTTTAAAATTTATCTGGATGAAGTGAAAAGCCGTCCTACAGGCGGCGCGGCAGGGGCAGATGGGGCCTTATGCCGGGGTGATTTTCGGGCGCCCCAGAACGGATTCCAACCTGTAATACGATGCTCGGCTTTCGGACAAAAAGAGGGCATCGTATTTGATTGTGGGGCATGCCCTGCAGTCCGGGCGGCTGAAGCGCCGTGGCAGGCGTTTGCAGCCGCAGCCAAATTTAAGAAGAGAGGAGTTGTCTCGTATCGCTTCCGTAAAATTGAAGAAAGCATTGTCTGACTGCAAAGGTGCAGTCTCTTCCCGTGTGCTGGCGTTTTGTGTCATGGTCGTGTGCCTTGTGGCTACGCTTGGTGTGACCGCTGCGAATCTGCGGCTGACCTACGTCACAGACTCCAATGGTGCCCGGCAGGTGATCCTCACCTCCGAGACCGACCCCGCACAGGTGATGAGCCTTTCCGGCATCCAGTCCGAAGAGGGCGATCACGTTTACTACACAGCGTTCAGCGGCAACCTTGCCACCCTGAACATCGAGCGCGCGTTCTCCGTCAGCATTACGGCGGACGGCCAGGAATACCCGGTCAAAATGGTGTACGGCACCGTGGCCGATGCCCTGCAGCGCGCCGGCATCACCCTGGAGGGTGATGACTACACCGAGCCTGCCCTGGACCGCCTGGTTACCGCCGGCACCAAAATCGTGGTGCACCGCGTGGATTACCAGGACCGTGTGGAGACCCAGGCCATCCCGTATGATACAGAGTATGTTTACACCAGCCTGTATTTCCGCAACACCGGCCGCACCACCACGGTGCAGCACGGTTCCGAAGGCCAGCAGACGGTGACCACCCGTGACCGCTATGTGGACGGTGAGCTGGAAAACAGCGTAGTGGTGGATTCCACCACCACGGTGGAGCCGACCAACCACGTGATCAAGACCTATGGCGCAGGCGCGCCGGTCTCGCCCCTCACCGGGCCGGACGGCACCACCAATGCCCCCACCTCCTACAGCAAGGTGCTTACCGGCAAGGCCACCGGTTACTATTCCAAAACCGGCAAGGGTTCTTCCGGCCTGGGGCTGGGCTACGGTACAGTGGCGGTGGACCCGGATGTGATCCCCTACGGCACCAAGCTGTACATCACGTCTACGGACGGCAAGTTTGTGTACGGCTATGCCGTGGCCACGGACACCGGCATTGCGGTGCAGAAGGGCCAGATCTTGGTGGATCTGTTCTATGAGACCTACGCCGAGAGCGTGCTCAACGGGGCCATTCAGGTAAATGTCTATGTGGTGGGCTGAGCGCTGACCACATTCCAAAACAGAAAATGAAACGCGGAGCTTTTGTGTGTTTCTTCCAACCGGAAGGCGCACAGAGGCTCCGCTTTTTTGCTGCATTGGCAAGATTGACCATAAAACTTGTAAAAATTTGGCGGGTGTGTATATAAGGGAGAAATATTGAAGAAAAGATTATGGTAATTTTTCCGGAAAAGGCCTTGAAAAACCGGTCGGAATTCTTTAATATAAAAGGGTAAAAAGCTACAGGTGCGCGTTCGTGTGCCTGTACGGGGAGGAGCAGTCTATGAAACCGACCGAAGAAAAGATTCAGAGCAATGCATCGGATCTGCCGGTGTACCTGTTCAAGCAGGGCAACAACTGTGAAGCCTACCGCTACTTCGGTGCACATCTGGAAAGCCGTGCCGGGGAAACCGGCGTGGTGTTCCGTGTGTGGGCACCGCATGCAGCCGCGATCAGCGTTGTGGGCGATTTCAACAGCTGGAAACCGGGCAGCCACCCGATGCGCAAGGTGGATGGTGACTCTGTGTGGGAGTTGTTCATTCCCGGTGTGAAGGAATATGACGTTTACAAATATTGCGTGACCACCCGCGCAGGGGACCTTGTTTACAAGGCAGACCCCTATGCCTTCCATGCCGAGACCCGCCCGTCCAACGGCAGCAAGGTGTACGACATCAGCGGCTTTGCCTGGCACGATGACGCCTGGCAGGCGGCCCAGAAAAAGGCGGACGTGATCAACGGGCCGATGAACATCTACGAGATGCACGCCGGCAGCTGGAAGCTGAAGGAGGGCGGCAAGCCCTACAATTACTCCGAGCTGGCCGATGAGCTGATCCCGTACATCACCGAGATGGGCTACACCCATGTGGAGCTGCTGCCGGTAATGGAATATCCCTTCGATGGCAGCTGGGGCTACCAGGTTACCGGTTATTTTGCCCCCACCAGCCGCTACGGCACCCCCAAGGACCTGATGGCCTTTGTGGACAAACTGCACGAAGCCGGCATCGGCGTCATTATGGACTGGGTGCCCGCCCACTTCCCCAAGGATGCCTTCGGCCTGTACAGCTTTGACGGCGAGCCCTGCTACGAGGACCCCAACCCCAAGCGCGGCGAGCACAAGGAGTGGGGCACCATGGTGTTCGACTTTGGCCGCAACGAGGTGCAGAGCTTCCTCATTTCCAGCGCACTGTACTGGCTGGAACAGTACCACATTGACGGCCTGCGGGTGGATGCCGTGGCCTCCATGCTGTATCTGGACTACAACCGCAAGCAGGGCGAGTGGGAGCCGAACAAGGACGGCGGCAAGGAAAACCTGGAAGCCGTTGCCTTCCTGCGCAAGCTCAACAACACCGTGCTGGGCCGCCACCCCCACAAGTACATGATCGCGGAAGAATCCACTGCCTGGCCCATGGTCACAAAGCCCGCTTCGGACGGCGGCCTGGGCTTCAACTTCAAGTGGAACATGGGCTGGATGAACGACATGCTCAGCTACATGAAAACCGACCCGCTCTTCCGCGCGGGCAACCACAACAAGGTCACCTTCAGCTTCTTCTACGCCTTCAGCGAGAACTTTGTGCTGCCCATCAGCCACGATGAAGTGGTGCACGGCAAGGGCAGTCTGATCAACAAGATGCCCGGCGAGTACGAAGCCAAGTTTGCCAACCTGCGCACCTTCTTTGGCTACATGATGGCCCACCCCGGCAAGAAGCTGCTGTTCATGGGCCAGGAGTTCGGCCAGTTTGCAGAGTGGAACGAAGCAAAGCAGCTGGACTGGATGCTGCTGGGCTACGACAAGCACACTGAGCTGAAGAACTACGTCAAGACCCTGAATGCCTTCTACAAAGAGCACCCTGCCTTCTGGCAGATCGACTACAGCTGGGAAGGCTTCCAGTGGATCGTGCCGGACGACTCGCAGCAGAGCGTTGTGGCGTTCCTGCGCAAGGATGCCTCCGGTAAGCAGATCCTGGTGGTGTGCAACTTCAACCCCGTCCTGCGCGAGGGCTACACCCTGGGCGCACCGGTGGCCGGCACCTACAAGGAAGTGCTGAACAGCGATGACGAGGCCTTCGGCGGTTCCGGTGCGGTGCACAACAAGTCGGTGCGCAGCCACAAAAAGCCGCTGCACGGCTTTGAGCAGAGCATCACCATCACTCTGCCGCCCATGAGCACCCTGTACTTTGAGGTGCCCGCAAAGCGCACCCGCAAGGCGGCAGAGGAGAAAACCGAAAAGGCCGAAAAGAAGCCCGCCGTCCGCAAGACGAAGGCTGCAAAGGCTGCAGAGCCGGAAAAGGCTGTGAAGAAGCTCGGCCGCAAAGCAAAAGCGGAAGCCCCGGCGGAAAAACCGGCCAAAAAGCCCGGCCGCAAGGCAAAGGCGGAAGCAGAGACCCCGGCCGAAAAGCCTGCCAAGAAAACCACCCGTAAGGCAAAGGCAGAAGCGGAACCCAAGGTAGAAAAAGCTCCTGCAAAGCGCACCCGTAAACCGAAGGAGCCGAAAGAGTGATCCCGGCCCTCCGGACGACCCAGAACCGTACATTGTTGACGCTCATTTCCGCAAAAATCCAAGCGCGGAAATGTTAATGTTAAAGGGGAGAATAAAGCTATGGCAAAAGAAATTGTGGCA
>CAVIXY010000057.1:0-14031 GCA_963646665.1 Bacteroides sp. CAG:545 | reverse complement strand
CACCGGGCGCACGCCGGTCATTTTGCCCCAGGGCGGGCGCATGCCGGTCCACTGCCGCAGCAGATCATAGGTCAGGCTGGCCAGCGCAAATTCCGGCGTTTCACCACCGGCTTCCACCGGGGCGGGCAGCGGTGCGGTGCGCTGGGCGCTCTTGCCGCCCTGCCGCACCATGGCCCACAGGCCGTCCGGCTTTTTTTCGGCCCACACGCAGTCCTCGGTGTCCTCCGGCGGGGTCAGGGTCAGGGGGGCCATGGGGTAAAACAGGCGAGCAAGATGCTCCACCTCGTACCCGGAAGGCAGCCCTGTGATATAAATTTTCATGGTTTTCTCTCTTTCAACCCTCTCAGCCGCGCAGGGCGCTGCGGATGTAGAAATTGTTGTCCAGTTCGTCCCCAAAGGTGGAAAATTCGCCGTGGCCGGGCAGCACCTGCGTTTCACGCGGAATGGGCAGCTTTGCCAGCTTGCGCAGGCTTGCATTCATCTGTTCCATGCTGCCGCCTTCCAGGTCGGTGCGGCCAATGCTGCCGGCAAACAGGGTGTCGCCGCAGAACAGGTACTCCCCACACAGCAGCACCACGCTGCCGGGGGTGTGGCCGGGGGTGTGCCAGACCGTAAAGCACAGCTCATCCACCGTGACGGTCTCCCCTTCTGCATAGCCGCAGTCTGCACTGGAGAGCGGATACATCCGGTCTCCGGCAAGGTCCTCGGCCTCGCAGTAAAGTTTTGCGTGGTACTTGGTGCGCAGGGCCTCGGCGCTGCCCACATGGTCAAAATGGCCGTGGGTGCACAGAAGGGTGGTCAGCTCTGCGTGGTTTTCCTGCAGGATCTTTTCGTAGTTCTGCATGTCCGCCGCCGGGTCAATGATGATCGCATGGTCTGCGTCCGAGATCAGCAGAAAGGTATTGGTATAATACGGCGGGGGTGCCGGGATGTGAAATGCCTGCATAACGGTCACTCCTTCTTTTTCCACTCGTCCGTGTCGATGATGATGGTGCAGGGGCCTTCGTTGACCAGTGCCACCTGCATGTCGGCCCCGAACTCGCCGTGCTGCACGTCCTTGAGGCCCTGCCGGTTCATCTCGGCCAGGAACAGCTCGTAGGCATCCACCGACAGGGGCGGTTTTGCCGCCTTGATAAAGCTGGGGCGGTACCCCTTCTTGGTGTCGCCGTAGAGGGTGAACTGGCTCACCACCAGGGCGGAATAGCCCAGGTCCCGGGCGCTGAGGTTCAGTTTGCCCTCGGCATCCGGAAAGACGCGCAGCCCTGCGCATTTATCGGCCAGCTTGGGCACAATGTCCAGGCTGTCGGTGTCCTTGACACCCAGCAGAATCATAAGACCCGGCCCGATGGCCCGGGGTTCGCCCCCGTTGACCCGCACACTGGCCGAAGAAACGGCCTGAATGACTGCTCGCATTGCATTAGCTCCTTGTCACCTTGAGCACATCCCGGACCTTGGAAAGTCTTGCGACAACGCGGTTGAGGTGCTCGGTATTGTTGATGCCGATGGTCAGGCTGACCACGGCACAGTTGTTTTCCACCTGACGGGCATTCAGGGCATAGATGGGCACCCGGATATCCGCCAGCGCCGCCAGAACGTCCTGCAGCAGCTCGTTGCGGTTCAGGGCAATGATCTCCAGACCCGCCTTGTAGCTGTCCTTGACGCTGTCGGCCCAGTAGGCCTTGACCCAGCGGGGCGCGTTGGTGGGGTCCTTTATGCTGGCCACGGCATTGGCACAGCTCTGCTTGTGGATGGACACACCAAAGCCCCGGGTGATAAAGCCCACAATAGGGTCGCCGGGCAGCGGGCTGCAGCACTTGGCAAACTTGATGGGGGTGTTGTCGAAGCCTTCCACCACCACGCCGTCTGTAGCGTGCACGCGGCTCAGGTCCACCTTGGGCAGCTCTTCCTCCGGTTTTTCTTCCGAAGCCTTCAGCTTCTGCCACTCTTCCTTGAGCTTGGGCAGGCAGTTGGCAATGGTCATGCCGCCGTAGCCGATGGCGGCATACAGCTCCTCGGCGTTGTTCTGGCGCAGGCGGCGGCTGCAGCTGTCAATAAAGGCATCCAGCTGGTCGTCCGGAATGATTACCATTTCGCGGCGCAGCTCCCGGGCCAGGGCATCGCGGCCCTGCTGGATGTTCTCTTCCCGGCGCATCTTCTTGAACCAGTTGCGGATCTTGCTCTTGGCCTCGCTGGTGCGCACGATCTTGAGCCAGTCTCGGCTGGGGCCCTTGTCCGCCGGGCCGAGAATGACCTCAATGATCTCGCCGGTGGACACCACATGGTCAATGGGCACCATGCGGTTGTTCACCTTGCAGCCCACCATGCGGTTGCCCACCGCCGAATGGATGGCGTAGGCAAAGTCGATGCAGGTAGCACCGGTGGGCAGGTTGATCACATCGCCCTTGGGGGTAAAGGCAAACACTTCTTCCGGCAGCAGGTCGCTCTTCAGGTCGTGCAGCAGGTTGCCGGAATCCTCGCTCACGCGCTGATTTTCCAGCAGCTGGCTCACCCAGGCCAGGCGCTCGTCCAGCTTATCGTGGCCGCCCAGGCCCTCTTTGTATTTCCAGTGAGCGGCAACGCCGTACTCGGCCTGCTCGTCCATGGCGCGGGTGCGGATCTGCACCTCAAAGGGGATGCCCTCGTGGCCGATGACCGTGGTGTGCAGGCTCTGATAGCCGTTGGGCTTGGGGGTGGAGATATAATCCTTGAAGCGGTTGGGCAGCGGGTGATACATATCGTGGATCAGGCCCAGGGTGCTGTAGCACTCGGCCAGGCTATCCAGGATCACGCGCACCGCATAGATATCGTAGATCTCGTCAAAGGACTTGTTCTGCATGATGGTCTTGCGGTAAATACCGTAAATGCTCTTGACCCGGCGCTTGATGGTCGCTCCTTCAATGCCGCTTTCCACCAGGCGCTGCTCGATCACGCCGGACACCTTGGCTAGGAACTCTTCGCCTGCGCGCTCGCTCAGCATCTTGCTGATGTCCTCGTAGCCCACGGGGTCCAGGTAATGCAGGCTGCGGTCCTCCAGCTCTTCCTTCACGTTCAGAATGCCCAGGCGGTTGGCGATGGGGGCATACACCTCCATGGTCTCGCGGGCCTTGTCGCGGCGCTTCTGCTCCGGCCAGGCATCGCCGGTGCGCATGTTGTGCAGTCGGTCGCACAGCTTAATGATCATCACGCGCACATCGCGGCTCATGGCCAGCAGCATCTTGCGCAGGTTTTCGGCCTGCAGTTCTTCAATGTTGGAGAACTGGATCTTGGTCAGCTTGGTCACGCCGTCCACCATCTGGGCCACTTCTGCCCCGAACTGGGCAGTCAGGTCCTCGAGGGTGGTGGGGGTGTCCTCCACCACATCGTGCAGCAGGGCGGCAGCAATGCTCTCCGAGTCCATGCCCAGGTCCAGCACCAGCCGGGCCACGGCCAGCGGGTGGCAGATATACGGCTCGCCGCTGCGGCGGCACACGCCCTTGTGGGCATTGTTGGCAAGGTTGTAGGCCTTTTCGATCATCTCCATGTTGTAGGTACGGCCGCTGGCCTTGATGGCCTCGCACAGCTTTTCCCAGGTTACGATCTCGGGCCGCACCTCAGACGGCAGCGCCCCCTCCGGGGCATCGGCCAGCTGCGCGGTGGCAGCCACGGTGGCCGTTTCCTGCACCGGCTGATGCAGGTGCGTCTTGGCCGAGTAAGAGTCCTCGTCCCGCAGCGGGGCCGGGGCACTCACATTTTTTCCCTCTGGCATTTACATTCCCTCCAGACATTTCAGGATCGGGGCATCGGCCAGGTTCTTTTTGCCTGCCGTGGGCACCAGTTCCCAGAACTTTGCCCCGCCCTTTTCCACGGCAGCGATCAGGCCCACCTGTTCCAGGGCCGTGACCGCCACCAGCGTTTTTCCGGTATTTTCTTCGCCCAGTTTTGCGCACAGCGGCTGCAGATCCTCTGCGTGCCAGCGGCGCGCCTGCAGCTCGCGGTACACCGCGATGATATCACTGCGGGCGGGTGTGATCAGAATTTTCTGTTCGGTGGTCAGCGGGGTGCCGCGGCGCAGTGCCTGCACCAGGGCAGCCTGCTTTGCCAGCTCCTGCCCCGTACCCGCCGGGTGCAGGTCCAGGATGCGGCCCGACAGCTGTGCGCCCCGGGGTGCATCGTAGACCGAAAGATTCAGCGCTGCATCCACCACATCGCCCATAGCGTAGGGCAGCTGTTCCGGCGTCATGCCGAACCACACGGCATACAGGCTGGCATTGCCCTGCCGCAGGCGCAGGCGGCTGTGCCTGCCCTCCGACACCGGGTAAACACCGTCCACCACCGCGTGCTCCAGCAGGAACACGGGGGTGGGGTTTTCGGCCCCAAAAGGTGCCAGCTGCTCCAGGCGGCGCACGCTTTCCACCGTGACCTTGTCCAGATGAATGGACAGATCACAGGTCAGCGGCGGAGTATGCAGCACCGGGCATTCCCGGGCCGCCCACTCGTTCAGGCGGCGGCGCAGCGCTTCCAGGTTTTCTTCCCGGACGGAAAGGCCGGCCGCCATGGCATGGCCGCCGTACCGGATGAGCAGGTCGGCGCAGGCCCCGATGCAGGCGTGCAGGTTGAAGCCCTGCACGCTGCGGCCGCTGCCTTTGCCCTCGCCGTGCTCGTCCACGGTCACCACGATCACCGGGCGGCCGGTGCGCTCCACCAGGCGGGACGCCACAATGCCGATGACGCCGGGGTGCCAGTCGCGGCCCCACAGCAGGATCACCCGGTCCTCCAGGCGTTCCGGCTGCTGTTCCAGCAGCTCCTGCGCGGCCTTGAAGATCTGCAGCTCGGTCTCCTGCCGCTTGACGTTGATCTCATTGAGTTTATGGGCCAGCTCCTCGGCACGGTCCGGGTCCTCGCACAGCACCAGCTGCAGGGCGGTCACCGCGCTGTCCATGCGGCCTGCCGCATTGATGCGGGGCGCAATGGCATAGCTGATGTTTTCCGCTGTGATGGGTTTGCCCGCCAGGCCTACTTCTTCCAGAAGCGCTTCCAGGCCGGGGCGGTCGGTGTTCTGCAGCTGCCGCAGACCCGCCTTGACCAGGGTGCGGTTTTCACCGGTCAGCGGCATCACATCCGCCACGGTGCCCACTGCGGCCAGATCGCCGCAGTAGTCCAGCATTTCTTCCGGCGGGCAGCCGTCCAGCGCGGCGCACAGCTTAAAGGCCACGCCCGCGCCGCACAGACCCTTGAAGGGGCTGGTATCGTCCTCGCGGCGGGGGTCCACCACGGCAACGGCCTTGGGCAGAACCTCCGGCGGCAGATGGTGGTCGGTGATGATCAGGTCCATGCCCAGCTCTGCGGCAAAATCGGCTTCTTCCACCGCCGAAATGCCGTTGTCCACGGTCACGATGAGCCGGCAGCCCTTGTCGTGCATGGACTGGATCGCCTTACGGGAAAGGCCGTAGCCGTCCCCTTCGCGGCTGGGCAGCATGCATTTGACGGAAGCCCCCATGCCCTTGAGGTGCTGATACAGCAAAGCAGTGGCAGTCACGCCGTCCACATCGTAATCGCCGAACACGGCAATGGTCTCGCCGTTGTCAATGGCCTGCCAGATGCGCTCGCAGGCCTTTTGCATATCGGTGAGCAGTTCCGGGGCGCTCAGCTCTTCTTCCCCGGCTAGCAGGGTCAGTGCTTCGGTGGGGTCAGTGATCCCACGCGCCGCCAGAATGCCCGCCAGCAGGGCGGCTTCCTTCTGCTGGGCGGCCAGGGTCGCGGCATATTTCTGCTCGCTCCAGGGTTCCCCGTCCGCCGCCTGATATTCCAGTTCTTCGGCGCTCTGCTCTGCCAGGGCCTGCGCCAGCTCCTTGACGGCGGCACGGTCCAGTGTTTTCAGTTCCCAGGAACGGTAGTTCATTCAAACTCCCTCCCGGTCAGGCCGTCATTGGCCAGCATTCCCTGCAGGGCAGCGATCTCGCTGGAAACATCCATGGCCACATCCGACAGCAGGTTGTCATACAGGTTATCGTAGGCCTGGTTCAGCGTGTGCAGAATGCCCGCAATGTCCCGGCGGATGCTCTCTGCATTCTCCCCCTTCTGGCCCTGCACATCGTTGTAGGTGTGCAGCAGCTTGAGGGTGGTGGGAATATAATATTCCGCAAAGCGGCGGGCTTTGGGCAGGCTTTCGGGGTGCGCTTCCAGCCAGTCGCAGATGGCGTTTGTGGTTTTCTGCATATGCAGCAGCTCATCCCGGGCCAGTTCGTCCTGCATGAGCTGCTGCTCTTTTTCCAGCACCTGGGCAAAGCGGCGGGCCGTTTCCAGGTTGAGGGGTGCATTTTCCGCCGCTTCCGGTTCCGGCCTGGGGGCCGCAGCGCCTTCCTGCGCGGCGCGGTAGTCCTCAGCGGTCAGATAGAGTTTTTCCGTCTTTTCGTCCAGCCAGGCCCGCAGCCAGCCCTTGCGGATATACTTGCGCAGACGCTTGAGGGCCTTGGCCTTTTTCTGATGGGTCAGGTCGGCCAGCATGTCCACCGAGAGACCCTTTTTGTAGTCCAGGCCTTCGGCCATGTCGGCATAAAGACCCATGTTTTTGCCTGCTTTCATGCGGCTGGCACCGGCGGCGGTCATCCAGCAAAAACCGCAGGCTGCCAGCGTGAACACATTGCCGCAGATCTCCAGTGCCGTCATGCCTGCACTGCTGAGCAGCCCGCCGCCCAGTGCATAGACCATACCGTCTCCCACAGCCGCTGCCAGCGGCGTTGCTGCTTCCGCCACCGCCAAGCAGCTGATGCCGGCTATGCCAAAAATGACCGCAAAGGTGATGCCGGTGGCCAGCAGGGCAATGCCGTTGCCGCGGCATTTCCGGGCGCTGGTGCGCAGATCATCCACCGGCGTGGTCTCGGTTTTCAGGCCAAAGATCTGCCGTGCCCACTGGGGCATTCCGGCGCTGTCTGCCGTGCCGTTTGCACGGGCTTCCTGCTGATTTTTATAGTAGTTGTCCCGGCTGGTGCGGAAGGCTTTTGCTGCTTCGCCAATGCCAAAATTGGCCGCGTGCACAGCGGCTTTGCCCACGCCGTAGGCCCGGTCGCCGATATCCATACCCCTGCCCTCAAAGCCGTGGGCAAAGGCATCGGACATGGTGTCGCCAAAGGCACGCAGTTGATCTTCCAGTTCCTGCTGCACCTGCCGGCCCTCGTCCGGCGCGGTGTCTTTTTCACGATCGTCCATCAAAATACTCTCTTACCCTTCTGCCGGTGCATACCGGCCGATGATGGCGCGGGCCACCCGCAGGCCATCCACAGCGGCGCTCATGATGCCGCCCGCATATCCCGCACCCTCACCGCAGGGGTACAGTCCCGCCAGCTGTGCACATTCAAAGTTTTCTTCGCGCTTGAGCCGCACCGGACTGCTGGTGCGGGTCTCAAGGCCGGTGAGGATGGCGTCCGGCGCGGTATAGCCCGCAATTTTGTGCTCGTAAGCGCGCAGGCCCGCCCGCAGTGTGTCGGCCAGCTCCCCGGGCAGCAGGCTGCCCAGGTCCGCTGCGGTCACGCCCCGGTCATAGGTGGGCTGTACGCTGCCGATGTGCAGCTGGCCTTTGCCTTCCAGAAAGCTCTGGATGTTCTCTGCCGGAGCTGCGTAAGGCCCGGCGGCACGGCCTGCCGCATAGGCCTTGGCTTCCAGCTCCCGCTGAAAGGCAATGGCGCGGCGCGGGTCGTTTGCAAAATCGGCCCCGCTCACGCTCACCACCACTGCCGCATTGGCATTTTTGCCGCTGCGGGCATGGTAGCTCATGCCGTTGGTCACCACACGGCCCTGTTCGCTGGCAGATGCCACCACCTGCCCGCCGGGGCACATGCAGAAAGTGTACACACACCGCTCCCCCACATGCTGGGACAGCTGGTATTCGCCCCGGGGCAGCGCCGGGTGCCCGGCAGCCTCGTGGTACAGGCTTTTTTCAATTTCACTCTGCAAGTGCTCTGCGCGGAACCCCACGCTGAAAGGCTTGCATTCCAGCTGCAGGCCGCTGTCCATGAGCATGGCGAAGGTATCCCGGGCCGAGTGGCCCACCGCAAACACCAGTGCCTCGCAGGCAAAGGCGCCCTTTGTGGTAAAAATGCCGGTGATCTGCCCGTTTTTCTGTTCCAGGCCGGTGAGCGCAGTGTTGAAGTGCACCTCACCGCCCAGAGACTCGATCTCCCTGCGGATGGAGGCGATCACGCCCCGCAGCAGGTCGGTGCCCACATGGGGCTTCTGCTTCCAGGCGATCTCCGCCGGGGCACCGTGCTGCAGAAGCACCTCGGTCACAAAGCCGCACAGCTCATCGCCGATGCGGGTGGTCAGCTTGCCGTCCGAAAAGGTGCCGGCACCACCCTCGCCAAACTGGATGTTCGCATTTTCGTCCAGCTCACCGGTGGCGGAAAAATGCTCCACCGCCCGCACCCGCTCGTCCAGCGCGGGGCCGCGCTCCAGCACAATGGGCCGGTACCCCTGCCGGGCCAGCAGCAGTGCGGCAAACAGCCCCGCCGGGCCAAGACCGCACACCACCGGGCGGTGGGACAGGGGCAGGGTGCCGTTCTGCACGGAAAAATCCACCCTGCTGTGCAGGCTGGCGTCCGGGCAGCGAGCGGCAAATGCCGCTTCCTCGGCGGCATCCGGCAGGGTGACGGCCACCGTGTACACCAGCTTGGGCTGGCCGCGGCGGGCATCCACCGAAAGTTTTGCCACACCGAGGTGCTGCGCCCTGCCGCGCGGCAGGCGCAGAGCGTGCAGGGCTTTTTCAAATGCCTGCGCTTCCCCGGCGGAAAGCGGCAGACGAATGTTGCGAACCAAAATCATCTTGTTGTGTTATCCTTTTCAGTTGCTGTCAATGCGGCACTGCAGCACATAGCTGCCCAGTGCAAAGATCTTGCCGTTGGCGGGCACATACAGGCGGCAGGCAATGTTCTGCTGACCCACTGCCACCGAGAAGTCCTCAGCGTCAATTTCAATAACCACCTGCTCCGGGGTCAGGGTTTCCAGCGCGCCCTTGGGGCCGCAGAGGGTCACGTTCATCAGCCGTTCCGTCTCCACCGTGAGCTGATAGGTGGACGGCAGGTTGACCACCTGCACACAGCTGGAGGGCAGGTTCATCGTTTTGGTTTCCAGGCCCGAGCAGTCAAAGCTGACTGTAATGCTGGAAATGTTGTCCAGCAGATAGATTTCCGAAGGCAGCTCAATGGGCAGCTCGTAGCTCTTGTTCAGCGCAAAGGTGGACAGGTCGATGGTGCCAATGGACAAAGTGGACAGCGCATCAATCTTTTCCGCCGGGCCGGCCACCTTGAGCTGCTTGCGGCTGAGGTCGTATGCCAGCACCGAGTTGTCAAAGTCCTTGGGTGCGTTGATGAAACTCACATTCACCGGCAGGGTGGCCATCTTGTACACCTGCAAGGTCACGTCCACACTGCTCTCTTCCAGCTCGGTATAGGCAAACTTGACTTCCTTGCCGCCGGAAGTATAGAAGCGCAGCGGCGTTTCCAGCGTGACCGAGCTGGTCAGCTCGCCGGTATAGGTCACCTCTGCGGTGCAGGTAGCCACCTTGTCCAGCTCACTGCTGGGGCCGGAAAGGGTCACCGTCTCCTTGGAGACATCGGTGCTGTACAGGATGTAGCCATCTGCAATGGTCAGGTAATTGGTGGTCACGGTCACGGGCAGCGTTTTTTCTTCCACCACATCAAACACCACGTCCACCGTGTTGTCCGAGCCTTCCAGCGTCACGGTCACGCCGTTCAGCATTCCGTTGGCCCCGCGCACCAGCAGACGCAGTGTTTTTTCGCCGCTGTCGCGCACGCTGGACCAGTCCGGGTAGACCACAAAATCCGAAGCCGACAGGCCGCCGATGGTGTAGCCATCGCCGGAGATCTTCAGGTTCACCGTCTTGTCCTCGGCGCTGACGATGCTCAGGCCCCGGGAAGTATAGGCGGAGGAATCGTAGGTGTAATCCACCGGCACATTGTAAATGGTGTTGGTGGTGCCGGGCTGCACAATGATGGTAACCACCATCCAGGCGATCACCGCGCCCAGAATGGACAGTGCCAGCCGGATGCGGCGGTCGTCCAGAATGCTCTTGCTGTGGGAGACGGCAGGCTTTGTGCCGTTTGCCTTGTTGGGTTCCTTGCTCATTGCTGCTCGTCCTCCCCTTTCTGCGTGATCCAGTTCCAGGCCTGCTTGGCGCGGTCTTTCCAGGTTTCTGCCGTGCTCTTTTCCACGGTGGTCTCCTTCGGGATCATCTCATCAATCAGGCGGGTATACAGGGTCTGGCGGTCAAAATGGCGGATCAGCACGCCGTTTTTGGCCATGGAGATGATGCCGGTCTCCTCGCTGACCACAATGGCAATGGCATCGGAGTTTTCAGCAATGCCCAGGCAGGCACGGTGGCGGGTGCCCATATCCTTGCCCAGGTCCAAGTTGTTGGAAAGCGGCAGCACGCAGCCCGCCGCTTTAATGCGGCCATTTTCAATGATGGCGGCACCATCGTGCAGCGGGGTGCCCTCGTAAAAAATGGTGCCCAGCACTTCCAGGTTCACGGCGCTGTTCACCGGGGTGCCGGTGCGCACGATCTCCGAGAGGTTGGTGTGGCGTTCCAGCACGATCAGCGCGCCGGTCTTGGTCTCTGAAAAGCGCTCCGCCGCATCGCAGATGGCAATGATGGCACTGCGCCAGGCCCCTTTCAGGCTGGGGTCGTTGTAGCGGCCCTTCATGTTGAACAGCTTGGACGCCCACTGGTCGGTCTGGCCCATGCGCTCCAGCGCACGGCGGATCTCCGGCTGGAACAGCACCACCAGCGTGAGCAGGCCCACCTGCAGCAGCGAGTTGAGCAGCCAGGTGACCGTGCGCATGTTGAGCGTATTGGCCACCAGGTACACCGCCAGCACCAGCAGCGCGCCCTTGGCCAGCTGACCAGCACGGGTGCGGTTGATGATGCCCAGCAGCTGGTAGATCAGAAACGCGATGATGATGATATCCAGCAGATCGACAATTTTAAATGTCTGAAAATTGGCGATGATCGCATTCAGAGTCATGGATGTATACTCCCGTTTCTTACAGTCGTTCGATCAGGGCAACGGCGTGGGCGGCAATGCCCAGGCCCTCGCCGGTAAAGCCAAGATGTTCCTCGGTGGTGGCTTTCACGCTCACGGCATCCACCGGCAGGCCGAAGGCTGCAGCCAGGTTGGCGCGCATGGCCGGAATGTGCGGTGCCAGCTTGGGGCGCTGGCACAGCAGGGTAGCATCAATGTTTTCAATGCGCCAGCCGTGCTCGGCCAGGATGCGTGCCACGTGCCCGGCCAGCTTCAGGCTGTCGGCCCCGGCATAGGCGGGGTCATTGTCCGGGAAATGCTGGCCGATATCGCCCAGGGCAGCGGCCCCCAGCACCGCGTCCATCACGGCGTGGGTCAGCACATCGGCATCCGAGTGGCCCAGCAGGCCCTTTTCAAAGGGAACTTCCACACCGCCCAGGATCAGCTTGCGGTCCTCTACCAAACGATGTACGTCATAACCATGTCCAATGCGCATTTCCGTTTTCTCCTTCTGTGTGGGGCGGGGCAGGTCCTCCCGCGTGGTGATTTTCAGGTTGGCATAGTCGCCCTGGGTCAGCTGCACCGGACGGCCGGTGAGCTCAAACAGGCTGCAGTCATCGGTAACCAGCATGGCCTTTTCGGCATCCAGCTCTTCCAGTGCGGCCAGGTAGGCGGCGCGGTCAAAGCACTGGGGCGTCTGCACTGCATACAGGGTGCTGCGGTCCGGGGTGGCCTGTACCAGGCAATTGGCCGGAACCGTTTTGCCGTCCCCGCGCACCGCCTGCTTGACAGTATCCTTTACCGGCACCGCCGGGGCAGCCGCGCCGCACCGGGCAGCCGCCTGCAGGGCCGCTTCGATCACGGCCTGACTGACGAAGGGCCGTGCCGCATCATGCACTGCCACGATCTCGCCTTTTGCAGCCAGCACACCGTTTTTGGCGCTTTGGGCACGGGTGGCCCCGCCCGCCGCAATGGTAACAGGCTTTGTGCAGTCTGCCGCCTGCTGCTCCACAAAGGCGCGGTTTTTGCCCGCCACCAAAACGATCTCCGTGACAGCGGGGCACTGCTCAAAGGCACGGATGCTGCGGCGCAGCACCGTTTCGCCCCCCAGGTCAAAGCTGAGTTTGTCAAACCCCATGCGGGTGGAAGAACCTGCCGCCACCAGCACAGCCGATACATTCTTTTCCAATTTCTACACCTGCCCTGTGTTTGCGCCGCCGGGCCGACTGGTTTTCCGGCGGGCAGATAGAATAAGCCATATTTTATTATAGCGTATCATGGCGCAAACTGCAACCGATATTCTACAGCAAAAATGCCCTTCTGCACAGGGCAGAAGGGCACAAATGAATCGCTGTGAACTTTCAGGGAAGATTTACTGCAGGATCGGCTCAATGGCAGCAGCCAGAGCATCCTTCTGGGCCTGTGCTTCGGCCAGGTCCTTGCCCAGGGTGGTGAAGTAGGTCTTGATCTTCGGCTCGGTGCCGGAGGGGCGAACCACCACGGTAGCGCCGTTTTCCAGGCCGTAGATCAGCACGTTGGCAGCGGGCAGGCCGGTCTCTTCGGGCTTCTTGTAGTCGGTGACCTTGACCACCTTGTGGCCAGCCAGCTCGGTGGGCGGGTTGTCGCGCAGCTTCTGCATGATGGAAGCCATCTTCTCCATGCCGGTCAGGCCGGGGAACTCAAAGCTGTCCACCTTGTTCAGGTAGCGGCCATACTGCTTGTAGATCTCTTCCAGGCGCTGCTTGATGGAAGAACCGATGCTGCGGTAGTAGGCAGCCATTTCGCAGATCAGCATGGAGCCGATGATGGCGTCCTTATCGCGCACATAGGGGCCGGCCAGGTAGCCGTAGCTCTCCTCAAAGCCAAAGATGAAGCGATCCACTTCACCGGCAGCTTCCAGGTTTGCGATCTGATCGCCGATCCACTTGAAGCCGGTCAGCACGCTGCGCATCTCCACGCCGTAGTGGGCGGCAATGGCATCGGCCAGCGGGGTGGATACGATGGACTTGACCGCCACCGGGTTCTTGGGCATGGTGCCCTTTTCAATGCGGCCTGCGCAGATGTAATCCAGCAGCAGGGCGCCCATCTCGTTGCCGGATACCAGCTCATAGCTGCCATCCGGGCACTTCATGGCAATGCCCACGCGGTCGGCATCGGGGTCGGTGGCCAGCATCAGGTCGGCACCGGTCTTGGTGGCCAGTTCCAGGCCCAGCTTCAGGGCCTCGAAGATCTCGGGGTTGGGGTAGGAGCAGGTGGTGAAGTAACCGTTGGGGTACTCCTGCTCGGGCACAATGGTAATGTCGGTAATGCCCATGTCGTTCAGCACATGGGTCACCGGCACCAGGCCGGAACCGTTCAGCGGGCTGTACACCAGCTTCAGGCCAGCCGTCTTGCACAGGCCCGGGCGCACCTGGCGTGCCTCAATGGCATCGTACAGTGCCTTCTTGCAGTCATCGCCCACAAAGCGGATCAGGCCCTGCTCCACGCCCTCGGCAAACGAGATGTACTTTGCACCAGTGAGCACATCGGTTTTCTGGATCTCATCGTACACAATGGCAGCGGCGTCATCGGTCATCTGGCAGCCATCCGGGCCGTAGGCCTTATAGCCGTTGTACTTGGCCGGGTTGTGAGAAGCAGTAACCATGATACCGGCGTTGCACTGATAGTAACGGGTGGCAAAGCTCAGAGCCGGCACAGGCATCAGTGCATCGTAAATGCGCACCTTGATGCCGTTGGCGGCCAGAACACCGGCAGCCGTCTTGGCAAAAATATCGCTCTTCAGGCGGCTGTCGTAGCTGATGGCAACGGTCTGGCTGCCGCCCTGGGTCTTGACCCAGTTGGCCAGGCCCTGGGTTGCCTGACGCACAACATAAATGTTCATGCGGTTGGTGCCTGCGCCCAGAACGCCGCGCAGACCGGCGGTGCCGAACTTCAGCGCCACTGCAAAGCGGTCCTTGATCTCATCATCATTTCCCTCGATCTTTGCCAGTTCCGGCTTCAGATCGGCATCTTCCAGATC